>JAAYVI010000042.1 GCA_012517235.1 Elusimicrobiota bacterium
GAAAAAAGGACTTAAGGAAAATGCTCCTTATGACGCCGTAATAATATCCTGCGCCTGCGAACAGATCCCTCAAGAAATTTTAAATCAAACTTCTCCGGGAGCAAGAATAATAGCTCCCGTGGGCAAAGAAGCTCAAGTACTCGAACTTTTGGAAAAAACGGAAAACGGATTTAAATCCGAAAAATCTCTGGCGGTAAGATTTGTGCCGATGATATGAATTTCTCTTCTCTCGCCTGCGAACAAACAAAAATAGCCGGGAAAATTAAAATAAAACATTTCGATAAAAAAATTAAGACTGTGGCGGGCATCGACGTATCTTTTATAAAAGAAAAAGGATTGGGGGTAATATGCGTTTTAAGTTTTCCGGATTTAAAAGAAATAGAAACCATTTACGCCTCAGGAAAGCCTAAAATTCCGTATATAAGCGGCTTTTTGGCTTTCAGAGAAGGACCCATTATAGAAAAGGCTTTTAAAAAACTTTCGCTTAAACCGGATATTCTGATTTTTGACGGACATGGAATAGCTCATCCGAGAAAATGCGGCATAGCGTCTCATATGGGAGTTTTACTTAATATGCCTTCCATAGGAGCGGCAAAGAGCAGACTTACCGGAAATTATAAAGAGCCGGCTTTTAAAAAATTTTCAAAAACTATTCTTAAAGACAATAACGCAAAACAAATAGGGATAGTTTTAAGAACAAAAGAAAAAACTAATCCTCTTTTTATATCTCCGGGACATTTGACCGACTTCGATAGCGCCGAGAATATTATAAAGAAATGTTTAAACGGATACAGATTGCCGGAACCAACCCGTTTGGCTCATATAAAATCCAAACTGTTACTTAAATCACTTAAAATGTAACGAGGTTATAATAGACATATTTACATCTCTATGCTAAAATATAAAACTGCGGAGGAAAAATGAAAAAATATATAATACCTTTACTTTTAATCTGTCCTTTAACCTTATTCGCGGATCAATGGAAAATTTTGGGAGTAAGGCCTATGGGTATGGGCGGCGCTTTCGTAGCAATGGCACAGGGTCCCATAGCTCAATATTGGAATCCGGCCGGTTTGGCCCAATCTACAAATAATCCGTCGGGTTTTGAATTGCCCGTATCTGCGGGCATAGAAATGACCGGCGGAATAATGAAAAATGCCTCGGAAATAGGAGATTTGGCCGATAAATTTTCCGCTATTAAAACCGCTCAAACAAACGGTACGGCGCTAAATGCCGATCAGGTAGCGGCATTTGCAAAAACAGTAAGTTTGCTTGCCGATATGAATAAACCCGGAAAAGGCGCTTTGATTGAAACCGCCGCCGGAGCGAATTTCAAGTTTTCCAAAGTTGCCGTATCGGTAAATAATTATACCACCATAGGCCTTAACCCTTATATAGACACGCTAAACATAGGCTTGGGAGCTGCTACCGGAGTAAGCGGAGTAAGTTTTTCAGGTGGAAATATGGGAACTCCCGGAACTTCGGCGCAGCAAGCCGCTGCTTCCACAATAGGGACCGCAATAAATGCGATAGGCTTTGTCAATATAGAAACTCTAATATGCGGAACAAGCGGCTGTTTGGCCTCCCAAATATCGGGACTTGACACCGCTTCCGAATTAGCAAATGTAATAGTAAATCAAGCGGTAACATCGGGGCTTAGCGACCAGCAGATATTGGAAGCGGCCAATACTATGTCGCAATACGCTTCTCAAGCCGCTCCTATAATAGCGAATGCCGCTTCCGGCAATCCTTATACCAATAATCAATCAGATCTTTCTTTGGCCGGCGGCTCATTTACCGAAATAGCTTTCGGTTACGGAAAATATTTTCAATTTCTGCCCGGACTTTCCATAGGCGGAAATTTAAAGGCAGTACAGGGAAAAATAGGGGCCGCTAATTTTAAGTTTATGGACGAAAGCGATACCAAGGATTTTTATAAAGACTTTTTGGATAATGCCGAAACTTCATGGAAACCGGCCGCGGACATAGGTTTTCTATGGCAAGTAAAAGAAAAATATCCCAATCTTCCTTTCAATCCCAGAGTAGGACTTGTCATAAGAAATATAAATAGCCCTAAATTCGACGCTCCCTCGGGAGATTATAAATTGGAAAGACAGGCGAGAATAGGATTTGCTTTAAGTCCGGCTAATTTCTGGCATTTGGCCCTCGATATGGACTTAACAAAAAATAAAACTTCCGTAGACGGTTTTGATTCTAAGGTTTTGGCGATGGGAACGGAAATAAACATAGTAAACAGAAAGGCTTTTAATATACCTCTTAGAGCCGGGCTCTCCAAGAATATGGCCGAAAAAGATTCAAAAACAGCTTTTTCTTTGGGAACCGGATTGAATCTTCTATATATGCACTTTGACGTATCGGCGCAGATGTCTTCGGATAAAACGGAAATAGAAGGCACAAAGTATCCCAATAAGCTTAATATAGCGGCTGGATTCGGTATTTTATTCTAAAAAGTTTAACGCAATAAAACGCGAAACGTTTTTTTTCGTTTCGCGTTTTTTAATTCCAATAATTAAATCAAAATATTTTTTTGCTATCATAATCATATGGAACCGTCCGTTAAAACCGTCAATTTAACTAAAAAATTCAGCGATATTACCGCAGTCGACTCTTTAAGTTTGGAAATATCGCAAGGCGAGACTTTAGGTTTTTTGGGTCCTAACGGAGCGGGCAAAACCACCACCATAAATATGCTTTGCACTCTTTTAAGGCCGACTTCCGGTTCGGCTTATATATGCGGGATAGACGCGGTAAAATATCCTTTGGAAGTAAGAAAAAAAACGGGAATAATTTTTCAAGAACCGAGTTCCGACGATATGTTAACCGGATATGAAAATCTTTATCTTCACGCCATGCTTTACGGCATGAATAAAAATTCGGCCGAAAAAAAAATAAAAGAAATGCTTTTTATAACGGGTCTTGAGAAAAGAGCCGGCGATCAAGTAAGAACATATTCCGGCGGGATGAGACGGCGATTGGAAATAGCCAGAGGACTTCTTCACGAGCCGGCCGTTTTGTTTTTAGACGAACCCACTTTGGGGCTGGATCCTTCCGCTCGAAGGGAAATTTGGTCTTATTTGGGAAAAATAAAATCCGACAGAAAAACGACCATAATACTTACCACTCATTATATGGAAGAAGCCGATTCCTTATCGGATAGAATTGCCGTAATAGACAGGGGAAAAATAATAGCTTTGGATTCTCCGTCGGCGTTAAAATCGTCTTTGGGCGAGGATTTGGTTTTTTTAAAAGGAAAAATATCCGATCAAGCTTTAAATCTTCCTTTCATTACTCATTTTGAGAAAAAAGGCGAAGGATACGAGATAGCGGTAAAAGGTCTTTCAAAAAATATAAAAAAACTTTTGGAAGAAGCCGAAGATGTTTCCGAAATAGAAATAAGAAGAGTATCTTTGGAAGACGTGTTTTTAAAACTTACGGGCAAAAAAATAGACGAAGAAGGAAAAGAAGAAAGCGGCGGAGTATTCGAATCCGTCGTAAGGTATAATAGCGTGCGAAAATGACAATAAACTTCAGAGCCGTTTATGCGGTTTTACTTAGAGAAATAAAAGTTTTTACCCGGGAAAAGGAAAGGGTTATCTCAATACTCGTATCTCCGCTTCTTTTTCTTTTTGCGGTAGGCAAAGGTATAGAAGCCGACTCGCCGGCAGCCGGATTTACATATCAGCAATTTATATATCCCGGGACTTTGGCTATGGTTATACTATTTACTTCCATAACTTACGGACTTTATATAGTATGGGACAAAAGACTCGATTTTCTCAAAGAAGTCCTCGCAGCTCCGATTTCGAGAGGCGAGCTTTTTTTGGGAAAAGCTCTCGGAGGAATTTTTTCCGCCGTATGCGAAACGATTATTCTTCTTATAATAGGCGCTTTTTTCGTATTGAAAATAAATCTAATCTCCGCCCTTTTATGTCTTTTGGCCTGTCTACCCATATCTCTAATGATAACGGCAATGGGATTATCCATAGGCGGAAAAATGAAAAGCATGGAAGGATTCGGCCTCGTAATGAGTTTTTTGACCTGGCCGATGTTTTTTTTATCCGGGGCCCTTTTTGAAATAAAAGACGAAAACTTTTGGCTTAAAGCGGCCGGCATAATAAATCCTTTCACCTACTGCGTGGATATAATAAGAAGGATACTAATAGGATATTCTCATTTTTCGGTATTTACCGACTTATCTGTCATATTTGCCTGGCTTATTTTGACCTGTTTTATAGGGATTAAAATCTTCGGGAATCTTCAGCAGGGTAAATAATCAATATTTTCTTGAAAACCTATCTCTTAAAAAAGAGGAAAAAGATTTTATTTCTTCTTTTGAAAAACATCCGGCTGCGTAGCATAAAGGCGGATATAAAACTATTAAAAGCGCTTTTAAGGCGGGCAAAGAGCAAGAGGCGGCTTTTTGATAAAAATAAAGATAAATAAAATAAGATAATAAGGCGATAAAAATCATGGCAAAAAATTTCATGTAATCGTAGTTTATTTCATAGTCTTTTCTTGTTAAAAATCTCAAAGAAAAGGTCATTAGAAGATAAGATATTAATGCGGACCATGCGGCGGCTTTAATCCCGTAAGACGGAATAAAAGCAAAATTTAAAGCCAAATTTGCCGCGGCTCCGGCTATGGCGGCAAACATTACGGGTTTTGTTTTTTTGCTTATTATAACGGGAGCCAAAAAATTTATATAAATTCCGTTAAAAAAATAAGCGCCCATTATAATAGGCACTATAAATAAACCGGAATGATACGCGTAAGCCACTATGGGCTTTCCGTATATTTCAAAAGAAACGATATCTTCCATGAAAAGAGAGAAAAAAAGCCATACCGATAAAGATAAGAAAGTAAAATAAGTAAAAACTTTGGAAAATAAAGAAGAGGAGGAAGGATTTTCGGATCTTTCTATCACAAAAGGACGCCATGCCTGATCGAACATCGTTACAAGCATGCTCATTATTATCGCAAGCCTGTAATTGGCCTGATAAATTCCCGCGGAAGACGGGTCCGCCAATTTTAAAAGAATCGGTCTGTCTATAACCTGAACTACCATAATGCTAAGACCGGCCGGCAAAAAAGGCAAAGAATAAGAAGATATTTCTTTTAGAAGTTTGAAATCTATTTTTTCAAAAAGATATTTGAAATAAGAACCCAACAAAAAAACGGAAACGGCGGAAGATATTATATTGGCCCAAAAAACTCCTTCGACTCCCATTCTCAAATAAGCCAAGAAAATTATATTTAAAATCACATTTATTACTATGGAAACCGTTCTTACGAAAACAAATCTTTTCGCTTTATGGTAAATTCTTAAATCGGCAAAAGGTATCAAGGTAAAAGCGTCAAGCGCCAAAATAATAGAAGCATAAATTATCAACTTATTATTATATTCACCTATTCCCGAAAGTTTTGCCAGAGAAGGGGAAAAAAAAGCTATCAGGATAGACAGAAGCAAAGAAGTATAGAAAACCGCGGCAAAAGAAGAAGCCAATGATTTTTCCCGGCGGTAATATCTCATATATCCTTGATTTAGTCCGTAACCGTATATTATGTTAAAAAAAGCTATATAAGAAAAAACTGCGGCAATTATTCCGTATTCCGAAGGTAAAAGATAATGAGTATAAAAAGGCATTAAAACGAAGTTGAGAAGTCTCGCCAATACGGTGGACAATCCGTAAATCAAGCTTTCTTTTCCCAATTTAAAAATTTCTCCGGACATAAATCTATGATAGCAAAAAAATACGGTAAAGAATAAACGCTCTTTATATTGACTAAAATCAATATTTTTTTATAAGGGGTTATGTTATAATATACCTTATACCCTTGGTGAGGGGGATTATGTTTGCGAAAGACAAAGCTCCTGATTGCAATAATTGCAAATTTAAACTTGACTGCTTATATAATTTTTTAGGCTTAGAGGCCCAAAAAAAATGGATCGAAATAAGAAGCGCTTGCTCTTTTTCCGATAAGGATCAAATATATTCGGAAGGAGAACCGCCGAAAGGAATTTACGTAGTGTGTATGGGACGGGTAAAGATATACAGCACCGATTTTCAAGGCCAGCAGCTTATAACATGGATACGCCATCCAGCCGAAATATTCGGACATTTCGCTTTATTTTCCGAGAAAGAGTTTACTTGTAATGCGGAAGCGATGGGAAACGCTTTAATTTCTTTTATAGACGGAAAAACTTTCAAACTATTTATGGACTGTTTTCCCGGCGTATACTCTTTAATGCTGAAAAAAATGTCAATGGAAAACAGAGCAATGCAGCTTAAACTGAAAGATACCGCATATAAACCGGCAAAATCTAAGATAGCTCATACTCTTATAAAACATATTTCTTTCAAAACCAAAGACACCCCGACTCCCACTATTTACGGATTAAAAAGAACGGAAATTGCGGAAATAACAGGATTGGCTTTGGAAACGGTAGTAAGATGTCTTTCGGACTTGGAAAAGAAAAAAATAATAAAAAGATCGCCCAATTATATAAAGATTCTCGATTACGAGTCTCTCGTCAAAATTGCCAAATAAAAATATAATTAACTCCAAAATTCGGTTAGCAATACCTTTATCAACGAAAAAGTTGAAATCTTTTATAAATACTCGCTTGTGTTTTTTAGCGTAAGAACTTATAGGGGCATATAAAAGCTTTCGGGGGTTTTGAAGACGGCCCGTAGCGGAAGGGTGGTCCGATTTATCGGGGGAAACCGACGGGACCGGTTTCCCAATCGGGCCGGCGAGAAATTGCCGAAAGCTACGAGCTGTTATGGTTTTTTAGCGGCGAGAATATCGGGCGAGAGTAAGCGAAACTTTCCGGTCAGTCGGTGCCGAACATTCTGTCGCCGGCGTCTCCCAAACCCGGAACTATATAGCCGTTATCGTTTAGTTTTTCATCTAAGCATCCCGCGAATATTTTAACGTCTTTATGATATTTTTTAAGATGCTCGGCCCCTTCTTTTGCGGCTATTAAACATACGAAAATTATTTCCTTTGCGCCTCTGGATTTTATAAGATTTACCGCCTCAACGGCCGAGCCTCCGGTGGCCAGCATAGGGTCGGCGAGTATTACCGTTTTATCTTTGAGATTTTCCGGAAATCTTATGTAATATTTTACCGGTTTTAAAGTTTCTTCGTCTCTGTATATGCCTATGTGGGCAAATCTGCCTTCGGGAAATACTTTCATCATTCCGTCGATAAGTCCCAATCCCGCTCTAAGTATTCCCACAAAAACTATTTCTTTGGAAAGTTTTTTTGAACGAGCCCAGGCCAGAGGAGTTTTGACTTTTCCTTCTTTTAAAGACAGAGAAGAAGTCGCTTCGTAAGACAAAAGCATCGCGACCTCGGACATAAGCCTTCTAAATTCGTGATTTGGCGTTTTAAAGTCGCGCATTCTTGATATCTTGTCGGCTATAAGAGGATGCGAACTTACGTTAAAAGACATATTCTCTCCTTATTTTTTCTTAGGCGCTATAATCTCCGATATGAGTCTTTGACGTTTAGGTTTTATTTTTGAAAAAGACAAAGAAGAATAAAATAAAGAAGTTCCTTCTTTTATCTTATCCGGGTCGGAGCAATACATATATGCTATTACTTCTCCTTTTTTTACAAAATCTCCGGCCTTTTTATTAAGCCAAAAACCGGCTTTAAAGTCTACCGAATCTTCCGCTTTGGTTCTGCCTACTCCTATGGCTATGCAGGCTTTACCTACGGTTCTTGCGTTCATTTCCGATATCCAGCCTTCGCGCATAGATTTTATCTCTTTTACAAATTTTGCTCTCGGCAAAAACACGGAAGGATTGTCCACGGCTTTCACGTCTCCTCCCTGCCATTTTACCATCTCTCTCATTTTATTTAAGGCCGACTTATCTTTTACCGCTTTCATCGCTTTCTCTATTCCTTGCGGATATGTTTCGGCTTTGCCCGCCATATATATCATATATCCGCTAAGAGCATAAGTTAATTCTTCATAATCTTCGGCTTGTTTTTCTCCGTGAAGCATTCTTACTGCCTGTTCGGTTTCTATTCCGTTACCTATTGCTCGTCCCAAGGGGTTATTCATATCGGTAAGCATAGCCGCGGCCTTAATATTAAGCAAAGACGCGGTATCTATCAAAGCCAAAGCCAAACGCTTTGCTTTGGAATAATCTTGCATAAAAGCCCCGTGACCGAACTTTACGTCCATAACAAGACCGTTTATACCTTCGGCATATTTTTTGGATAAAATACTTGCCACTATTAAAGGGATGGACTCTACCGTACCGGTAACGTCTCTTAAAGCGTATAGTTTTTTATCGCTGGGAGCGAGCCTTCCCGTTTGTCCGAACATACACACTCCCAAAGCTTTCATCTGTTTTATTATATGGCTTATATCCAATCTTACTTTAAATCCCTTTATTGCTTCCAATTTATCCAAAGTACCGCCGGTATGCCCGAGTCCTCTTCCGCTCATCATGGGAACGGCGATTCCGGCGGCTGCCGCTATGGGCGCCAGTGCCAGAGACGGCCCGTCTCCTACTCCTCCGGTAGAATGTTTGTCTATTTTTAGACCTTTTATGCAGGAAAGATTAAGTCTGTCTCCCGAATCGGCCATAGCTTTTGTCAAAAAAGCGGTTTCTTGAGCGCTAAGTCCGTTAAAGTAAACGGCCATAAGCCAGGAAGAAAGCTGATAATCGGGAACGCTGCCTTGAGCCGCGGACTGAGCTATGAAATTAAGTTCTTCTTTTGAAAGAGGCAAATTATCTCTTTTTTTAATTATAATATCTATCATTCTCATAAAATCTCCTAAAAAGCTTTTTCTTTTAAAAGAGCTTCTATTATCTTTTTTATTTTAGAACCCGCCGCTTCTCCCAACTTTAAAACCAAAGAATGGTCGAATTCTTTTTTGCTTATTCCCGTGGCAAAATTGGATATCCAAGCCAAACCCAATACTTTCATTTTAAGCTGTCTGGCCGTAATAACTTCGGGAACTACCGACATACCCGCGACATCCCCGCCCAAAGAAGCGTACATCTTTACTTCGCTCGCCGTTTCATAAGCCGGGCCGCTTACGGCCAAATATACTCCTTTGTGCGCTTTAATTTTAAGTTTGGAGCATATTTTTTGAGCTTTGGAGATAGTTACCGGATCGTAAGGATTATTCATATCCACAAACATTTCCCCGAACTTGGGATGATAATTTCCTATTAGAGGGTTGGAAAACATAAGATTAATTTGATCTCTAAGTATCACTATGTCGCCCGGAATTATTTTTTTTCTAAGAGAACCTACCGCCGCGGTAACTATGATTTTTTGAGCTCCCATATAATTTAGAAGACGGATAGGATACGAAATAAAAGACATATCGTGTCCTTCGTAATAATGGAACCTCCCGCGCATTACCGCCATTTTCGTTTTATCGGCCGTTTCTCCGAGCCAGAGTTCTCCCGTATGACCGCTAACCGTCGTTTTTACAAAACCCGGAATTTGGGAATATGAAATAATTTTTTTGTTAAAAAGCTCCGGGACCGCATTTGAAAGTCCGCTTCCTGTTATCATTAAAATTTCCGGTTTAAATCCGCCCGTTTTATTTTCAAGCCAAGAAGCCGTATCTTTTATTTTTTCAAGCATTTTTTCCGCCTTCATCTATCCTCCTTAGAAGAAATAACCCTGCGGGCAAAAAGCATTTTCGACATATTCTATTTTTTCTCCGTCTTCCGTTTCGCTTACCGCCGCCGCGTCGAATCTTATTTGAGGCATGTCTTCTTTAAAGTTCTTTTTAACATACATTAATGCGGCTTTTCCTATCCTGTTTATTTTTTTAGGCGTAACGGCTTCGAGGGGAGAATATCCGAAATCCTTCCTTCTTGCTTTTACCTCAATGAAAACCAAATCGTTTTTATCTTTGGCTATGATATCCACTTCTCCGCCTTTTATAGAGAAATTTCTTTCCAATATCTTATATCCTCTCGAAATCAAATATTCGCAAACCTTTTCTTCGTAATAATCTCCTACTTTGCGCATAAAGATTTTACCGGAGCAAAAGATTTTCTATGCCATTTGCACGGACCCAGATGTTTCAAAGCTTTTACATGAACCGCCGTGCCATATCCTTTATGAGAAGCGAAACCGTAGCCTGGAAATTCGCCGTCTATTATTTTCATCCATCTGTCTCTTATGGTTTTCGCAAAAATACTCGCCGCGGCTATGCTTTGACTTTTTGCGTCGCCGTCTACCAAAGCTTTTTGAGAAAACGGAAAATCTTTCATTTTATGAGGGCCGTCAACCGCAAAAAGAATTTCTTTATTTGAAAAAGGAATTTTTTTCAAAACGGACAAAGCGGCTCTCTTCATAGAATTCAAGGAAGCGTTAAGTATATTGTCCGAATCTATTTCTAAAGGCAAAGCATAAGAAAAAGAATAAATTACGCCAAGATCTATCATTTTTACAAAAAGTTTTTCTCTTTTTTTTTCGCTCATTTTTTTACTATCGTTTATTTCATAAAGCGATTCGGCGGCTTGGGAGGGTATAAAAACGGCGCAAGCGGTAACGGGTCCCGCCAAAGGGCCGCGGCCGGCTTCGTCTATTCCTATCAAAGCCTTGACATTATTTTCTTTCTTTAGATTTTCGTCAAAATAAAAAAGCCCCGCCTCGCGGCGGGGCCTATCGTTATAATTTTTCTTTTCGAGAACGCTCACTTTTTCGCCTTCCCATTAAAGAAGTTCATTACTGAGCCGGCGTATCTGTTTTCTGTTCTTGAGAAACGGCCGGAGCGGGCTGCTGAGTCTGCTGAACTTCAAATTCTTCTTTTTCTTGAAGCCTAGAAGCTTTTCCGCTAAGTTCTCTTATATAGTTAAGTTTGGCTCTTCTCACTTTTCCGGACTTAACAAGTTCTATTTTATCTATTCTGGGAGAGTTTATGGGGAAAACTCTTTCTACTCCCACTCCGTAAGAAATTTTTCTTACGGTAAAAGTCCTCGCCGTTCCCGAGCCTTTTACCGCTATTATTAAGCCGTCGAAAACCTGTATTCTTTCCGTTTCGCCTTCTACGACTTTGGTATGCACTTTAACGGTGTCTCCGGGCCTGAATTCGAACTCCTTTTTAGGGCCGTTTCCGAGAAGTTGTTCAACTTTATTCATAATTTCCTCCGCTTAAATTTTTCCAACAAATCCGGTCTTCTTTCCGCGGTTAACAGCAAAGATTTCTCTTTTCTCCATTTTTCTATTTCGGCGTGATTGCCGCTTAATAGAATTTGCGGAACTTTTTTCCTTTTCCAAACCGCCGGTCTGGTATATTGAGGAGCCTCCAAAAGACCGTCGTTGAAACTTTCATTTTTCAAAGAATCTTTATTTATTACTTCCGGTACGAGTCTCACCGCGGCGTCGGCCAAACATACGGCCGCAGGCTCCCCGCCGGTAAGTATAAAATCTCCCAAAGATATTTCTTCGTCTATATAGCCGCTTATTCTTTCGTCTATGCCCTCGTAATGAGCGCATACGAGAATTAGATGTTTAAGGAGGGAAAGTTCTTTTGCTTTTTCTTGATTAAAAACTTTTCCTCTGGGAGACAGAAGTATGACTTTGGAATTTTTTCTTTTAAGCTTTTTTATGGCTTTATAAAAAGGCTCGGCCATAAGAAGCATGCCTTTCCCGCCGCCGTAAGGTCTGTCGTCTACGGTTTTATGTTTATCGCGCGCGAAATCTCTGGGATTTAAATACCCGAATTTCACCAGCCCTTTCTTGCACGCTCTTCCCGCTACGCTGTATTCCAAGAGCGCCTTTACGGCCTCGGGAAACAAAGTCACTATGTCTATTCTCATCAAACGATTTCAATGAACACTTTTTTATTGTTTTTTCTTCCCACGATAGAAAAAATATTTCTCAAAGATCTTATTATTTTTCCGTCTTTGCCTATTATCTTGCCTCTATCCGCGGGATCAACTTTTATTTTAAACCTTGATATGCTGCCCTGCTCTTCGTATTCTATTTCGGCCTGCTCTCTTTTTTCAAGCAGATTATTAAGAAGATAACACATCGCTTCTTTCATAGTTTTACTCTTGAGAAGCGGATTTGGCTTTTGTCGCCAGCTTTTCTACGGTTTCGCTGGGCTTGGCGCCGTTTTTTATCCAATATTCCAATCTATCGCTTTTTATGCTTATTTTATCTTTAAGCTTTTCCGCTTTGGGATTATAATGTCCTATAACCTCTATGGGAGCGCCTTTGGGCCCCGTAGATTTTTCCACAGCCACTATTCTGTAGTGAGGCTGAGTTCTTTTGCCCTGTCTTTGAAGTCTAACTACTACCGCCATGCTTCCTCCTTAGAATCTATTGTCATATATTATATTAAATTAAAGAAAGCAGGTAAAGGGAGGAGAATAGAAAATCAAAAAAACGAAAGTATGGAGTATAAATCGGGATTAAAATCCTAACTTTTTTATTTTTTCAAGCAATCTTTCCCACTCGTATGGTTTCTGTACATAAGCGTCGGCGCCGGAACCGAAAGCTTTTTCCAGGTCGGCCACCATTTTTCTTCCGGTAAGCATTATTACTTTTATTTTTTTTGTTTTCTCCGAAGATTTTATCACTTCGCAAATCGTATTTCCGTCTATTTTCGGAAGTCCTATGTCTATTATGGCGAGATCCGGAGAAAATGATTTTACTTTTTCAAGCCCCTCGTCTCCGTCTAAAGCCGTTTCCGTTTGATATCCGGCCGCCTCCAGTCTTATCGAAAGAACTTTTGCTATAAGTTCTTCGTCGTCTATTATCAATATCTTTGCGGGCATTTTATTCCTTTTATTTTTCCATAAAGTTTCGATATAAATTTTGGATTTTTTTCCTTAAAAAGAGCGCTTCCCATAACCAATGAGTTTGCTCCGAGTAGAGCGCACCGGACAGCGTTATCGGACGATATTCCTCCGTCGACTTGAATGTAATAATTTAATTTTTTCTTAAATTTGTATGAGGCGGCCTCTTTTATTTTATCATAAGAGTCCGAAATAAATTCTTGTCCGCCAAAGCCGGGATTTACGCTCATAATAAGCAGAAGATCTATTTGCGAAAGATATTTTTCGGCCTTATAAAAAGAGGTTTGCGGGTTTAAGGCAAGTCCGGCTTTCAAACCTAAAGAACGTATTTTTTTAATTGTTTTCAAAGGATTTTCCGCTTCTATATGACATGTTATAATATCGGCTCCGGCTTTTGCGAAAGGTTCTACGAATAAAAAAGGCTTTTCAACCATAAGATGAACGTCCAGAGGCAATTCGGATAAATTTCTTATGCAGGAAGCTATATGCGGACCGAAGCTTAAATTGGGGACAAAATGCCCGTCCATAATATCGAGCTGTATCCAGCCGCTGTGTTTTTCTACGGAAAATATTTCTTTTTTAAGACATGAGAAATCGGCCGACAAAACGGAAGGTGTTATGAAAACATCGTTATAGTCTGGAAATTTCCGTATCATTTTATTTGTCTTTCTTCCACAAGAATTCCGTTTACAAAAATTCTTATTTTTTCCGCCGAACCGTAAGGCAGAGACAACTCCACTTTGGAACCCGGATCTCTTAAACCGTTGAAAAGCTCTCTCTCTCCGGTTTTACTTATGGCAAGTATTCTTATATGTCTTTGAGAACCGCTTTGAGATACTTGATATTTTATCTGAAATTCGTTTTGAGATGGGCCGGAATCTCTGCCGCTTACGGTTATTTTAATTTTAGCGTCGGAAGAGACCACGGAATCGCTTTCGGGGAATTGATCTATTATGGTATCTTTTGGAAAAACGGAGTTTTTGTCGTCAATTCTATCGTATTTTAAATTATTATCCGCGGCCCATTTTTCAAAAACTTCCGCTTTTTTTTGTCTAAAATCGGGCATTAATATTATTCCAGACGGAGGAGGTCCGGCGGAAACTATCAAATTAACCATGGAATTTTTAGCGACTCCTATTTCTGCTTTTGGTTCCTGGTTTATGACGCTGCCTTTTTCGAATTTAAGAGAATAAGATTCGGTTACTTCTCCCAAAGCCAATTGTCTTTGCCTTAAAAGCAAATCGGCATTTCTTAAAGGAAGTCCTATGAGATTGGGAGTAAAAACCGATTCTCCTCCTTGAGAAAAAATAACTTTGACTATTCTTCCTTCTCTGGCGGTTATTCCGCTTTGAGGTGTTTGCCGCAAAACGGTTCCGATAGGAACGCTGTCGTTAAATTCGAATCCCTGTATTTGCACGGCCAAATTGCTTTCCGAAAGTATTTCCATGGCTTTCAAAGCCGACTTGCCTTTTATATCGGGAATCATAACTTCCTTACGCCTATGGACTACGGACTCCATGGCGAAGTTAAAAAGGAAATAAGTAACGGCCGCCAAAATAATTAAAAGAACGCCTATTCTGGCGAAGAATTTCCAATCTAACGGTATATCGGCGGAGTTGTTTTTTTCCGCATATTCGGATTCTTTAATATTATCTTCTTTCATCCGCTATTTTATCTCCTTCTTTCATCCTTTTTCCGTTTATGAAAAAATCATAGGCATTTATTTCTTTTTTGCCTTCCGGCTTTATTTTTTCCAGTAAAACAGCGCCTTCACCACATTTTATAAAAATACCTTTTCCTTTTTCAAAAGAAACCAATATGCCCGGCTCACCTTTTGTAAAATCCTTATTATGATAGAGGGCGGAAATTATCTGAATCAATCCGCAGGAGGGGGAAAAAAATCTGGCACGAGGATCAAAGCAAAAAGCTCTTATCGCATCGTAAATTTTATAATAAGGCAAGCGGAAATCTAAAAAAGTATCCTTTGCTTCTATTTTAGGCGCATAAGAAACTTCTCCCTGTTGAGGAATATATCGGACTTTACCTTCTAAAACCGCCGATACCGCTTCTTTAAGAGCGATTTTACCTATTTGAGCGAGTCTATTGAAAAGAGAAATGCTGTTTTCTTGCGGAAGTATTTGAATTTTTTTTTGAAGTATTACGGGACCCGTGTCCATACCTTCGTCTATTTTAAAAACGGTCATTCCGGTTTCTTTTTCTCCGTTAAGAATCGCATGTCTGACGGGAGCGGCGCCCCTATATTTTGGCAAAAGAGAAAAGTGCGCGTTTATAAATCCTAAGGGGACCGATTCTAAAACTTCTTTTTTTAAAATTCTTCCGTATGCTACGACTACGCCTAAGTCCGGGGAAAGAGTTTGTAAAATCGAATATAATTCCGAGGGTGACTTCGGCTGATATACCGGTATATTTAAATTTTCTCCTTCGGTTTTAACGGCCGGACACATAAGAGTTAATCCCCGTCCGGCTTTTTTATCCGGCATAGTTATGACGGCCGATATTTCAAATCCGCTTTGAGCCAGTTCTCTAAGAAAAGGGCATGCTATATCCGGCGTACCCAGAAAAACTATTTTTTTTCCCATATTTCTATGATAACAAAAAAGACGAAAGTTTTTACTACATCATTTTCGGAATCGACTTGCTTTCGTCTATTTTTTTCCAGCGCATTTTTAATTTAAGAAGAGCGGGTTTAAGTTTAAGTCTTGTCATAAGAGGAAGCTTGTCTATAAAAGTAATTCCGTTCAAATGATCTATCTCATGCTGAAGAGCTTTGGCCAAAAGGCCTTCTCCGTTTACTTCTATGGGCAATCCTTTTTCGTTTAAAGCTTTAACTTTAACTTTGGAATATCTTTTTATTTTGGCAAATAAACCCGGAAAAGAAAGGCATCCTTCTTCTTCGTAAATTTCTCCCGATTTTTCTGATATTTCGGGATTTATTAAAACTATAAGAGTTTCTTTTTTTTCGTCTGGAATTTCTATTACGGCCAAATTCATATCCAAACCTATCTGATTTGCCGCCAATCCTATTCCCTTTACCGCGCGCATGGTATCTATCATATCTTTCAAAACGGAAGGCAGAGAATCTTTAACGGATTTATAATCGAGTTTGGAAGTCTTCTTTGAAAGTATTTTTTCCCCGTATTTGCATATTCTCCTTATTGACATAAAATCCTCCTAAGACAATTCGTAAGTCAAAGTTCTGGATTCCCAAACCACTTTAACCTTAATTTGCTTTTGATAATCCGCGGGCTTAAGCATACCCCAAAAAACCGCTATTTTTTCAAGCTGTACTTCCGCTCCGACGCTTCCGGAAACCCCCATAACTATTTCGTCGGCTTTCAAAGCCAAAGCAAAAGAAACTATGGTATAAAAAGGATCGTTAGAATAAAGTATTACGGGAGTTACCGTCTTTCCGTATTTTTCGGCCATAAGTATTATCTGCTTAAATATCTCTTTATCGTCCTCGCCTATGGCGGAAGTTTCTCCCGAAGATTCCAGTCCTTTTTGAACTTTTACGTATAAAATAACTATGTCGGTTATCGAATCGTCGACTTTTTCCAAAACAGATTTTAAATGAAAAAGATTATTCGGATTTCTTACGGGAAGAAGTATTTTATTTTGTTTTGAAAAACCCAAAGCTATTTTTGATATGTCTTCTTCTCCTTTAAGATTAAGTTTTTCTTCAAAACCTTTTTCCTCGTCTATAAGCTTCGTCTTTTTTTCGCTTTTCTTTTCGGAATATGTAAAAAGGAAATATAAAATCAAAGTAAACAAAATACCGGAAATTGTGGCAATCTTTTTGGTCAAAAGATTCGTAAGAGATACCGAAATTAAAACCGTAAAAACCAAGAAAAGCCCGACGGGTATTTTATATTTATCCCAAGATATGTTAAAAGGGAAAATCCATTCTCTATTGATTTCCGGTTTTTTAAATCTCAAAACTATTATAGATGCTACGTCAAACGACAAACTCCATAAAACTCCGAAAGCATAAGCTTCGCCCAAAAGAAAAATATCGCCGCCGGAAAGAATGACTATTAAGGCCTGCAAAAGGGCCACTATCGTTATTATTCTGTAAGTAGTTCCGTATTTGGCGTGAAGAGCTCTAAACCAATCGTTTAATATTCCGTCCTCCGCGACTCTGTTTAATATCCCGTTAGATCCCACAAACGAAGTATTTACGGCGCCTATTAATATAAGCACGGCCGAAATTACCACTAAAACCTTTAAAGCTACTCTCGCCGAATAAGGTCCCGCCATTTCCATAGCGAGTCCGCTTAAAAGATTATCCGAATATGAGCTTATTATTTTCTCATAAGGAATTATCAAAGAAGACATAAAAGTCAGAAGTCCGGTAAAAAAAAGACTGAATAAAAAAACTACTATTACGGTTTTTTTCAAATTTTTAATCTTAGGATCTTCTATTTCTCTATATACCTGCGCGAGAGTTTCAAGACCGCTCAAAGCCAAAATAGAATGTCCGAAAGCCATTATTATTCCGAATACACCTACCGGCTTAAGCCAATCGATTTTTTCGGTCCATCCCAAAGCTTCTTTGGAAAACTCCAGCCTAAAAGGAGGCAATTCGAATCCTCTTTGAAATAAAGTATATCCTGACCAGATAAAAAGTATTAACGCGGTAAAAGCGACAAAAAATATTATTCTTACATTATTGTCCGAAGATTCTTTTACTCCTTTTATATTTTCGCGCCAAAAATAAAATATCACGAAAAGAGAAAAGATAACCGCCAAAAGTCTTTCGTTGATATGGAAAGAAGGATTTACGGCCGGAAGTACGATATTGAAAAGAGCGGCCACATAAAGTCCGGCGCTTACCGAACTTATCGGACCGGTTAGCAAATAATCAAAAATCAAAGCCGAAACCGAAAACTTGGCCATGGTTTTGCCCATGGTTTCCCTTACCACCACATAGACTCCTCCTCTGGTAAAAATGGAAGAAGATTCTATATAAACCATTAGCATAAGTCCGGCAAAAAGCATGACCGCAAGTATAAAATACGGAAAAGCGGGTCCGAAAGCTTTTGCGGCTATTCCGCCGGCATAATAAGCGCTCGATCCGAAATCGCAAAGCACTATTGCGGCGGCGCGCCAAAAAGAGATAAAACTCAGCATGGCCGTACTCAGTATAAAAATTTTTTTAATGTCGGATTTCATTTTATTTTCCGATAGAGTCGAATGCCGAGTATATTTCGGAAGGTTTGTTAAAAGCGCAAAGTTTTTTTATGAAACTTGCGGAAAAAGAAGAGGATAATACGCTTAAAAAATTTAAATGTTTTTGAAAAAAAGCCGGTTTAAGAGGGGAAATAAAAAAAACACAGGCAAAAAAATCCTGTCCCGAATCGTCTTTTACGCCTTTGGGAAGAATAGCCAAAATAGCGGTTATTCTATCCGCTTCCTGAATTTTAATATGAGGCATATATAGGCCGCTGGGCAATACTATATTTGTTTGATCGGCTTGATAAATTTTTTCCAAAAACAGTCTCAAGCTTATTTCTTTTTTTATTTTTTCATGCATCTTTTTGGCGCAGAAATCGAGCACCGCTCTTCTGTCTTTAAGCGCCAATATATGTATATCGCTTTGACTTATGGCTTCTTTTAACATTAAGGACGAATCGGATACGGTCATATTTTTAAAACTGTCGATATAATTATATTTTATAAATTAAAAAACAGGCAATCAATCCTCTAAAATATACGAACAAGCTTTATAAGCCGCCTTTTTAAAATCATATGAAGACGGAGACTCTAAAATAAATTTCTTTATATCTTCTTGTTTATTATGATCGTAAACCGATATTTCGTAGTACATTTTCTTTTCCGCCGCCTTTATAGTTCCGTAAATACAATAGTCCGCTTTGAGTCTTTCGCAAAATAATTTAGGAGATTCTGGCAAGTAACTCTCGGCCTCGCCGTAATACGGAGAGTCCTCGGTTTGAGCATTATAATTTTTCTCTTTTAGGCAAGAAGAAATTTCTCCGGCAAACATAGACCCCAAATTCCGATATTCGCTCGAAGAAAGATTTAGCAAAGGCGCGGCGGCAAATTTCTTATCGGAGAAAAACATGCGGTTTAGAGTCTGCGTGCGAAATTTTTTCTCTTGATAAGAGTCCGATTTTTTTTTGCCGAAAAAATATGAGAAAGAAAATCTATGAGTGTCGCCCAAGTCGCCGTAAGGTACATAAGCATAATCGGCTTGAAAATAATCCGATATCAATCCGAAACCGGCGGAAAAGCATGAAGCCCATCCCAATTGTTTTTTATTTTTAGGATTAAATCCGGCTCTTAATTCGAAATTTTTATTAGAAGAAGAAAACAAAGGCGCGAAAGTTCCGAATGCGACATAAGGATTATCGTAAGAAGGAAATTTGATTTCCGCCGAAATATTTAAAAATTCATAAGGCTTTAACACTCCTATTCCGGCTTCAAAGGGCAAAGGGTCGGAATGAGAGCCGATTTTCATCGGCGGCCCCAAATTTCTAAAATAAAGAGAATATGAAGCGTCTTTCTCTTTCAAAGGCAAAGATACCAGACCCGCGTCCAGCGCCGCGCTCCAGCCTTTTTCAAAAATCAAGTCGCTTTGAACCAGTTTAAAACTCAATCCCCAATTTAATTTTTCTCCGTTAAAAGACTTCGAAAAGACAAAAGCCCTATCGGAAGGGGAAAAAGAACCCGTTTTTTCCGCTTTTGAATTTAGTTTATCAAAAGTTCCGTACGATTGAGAAAGAAAAGCGAAAGAATAAAAGCCTTCGTCTCTCGAATAAGTCCAGGAAAGTTCTCCTCTGGAAGACTCAAAATATAAAGATTGATAAGCGGCATAAATACAATTTTTTTGCAAGCAGTATTGCGATCCCGGATTAAATAAAAAACCTTCCGGAACAGGCAAAGGAGAACCGCTTTCGCCCAAAGCATAATATTTGGGAGAAGAAATATTTTTTAGGAAAGACGCTCCCGCGGTTCCTCTGGCATCGGCCGAAAAAGCTCCTTCCGGCAAAAAAGCGGCCGAAGATTCCGCGGCAATGACGGAAAAAAAAACAAAATATGCGATAATTGTTTTCACTATTTTTTAAGGTCGGAAATCAAAAATTGTATTCTCGCTTTAACCTTTTCTTTGTCCAAAGAATCGTAATCGTTTATTATATCTTCCAAAAATTTAAGAGCAAACTCCTCGCTTTTTTTGTTTTTCTCTTTTTCGGCGGCTTCAAGTTTTGAAAGTCTTTTATCTATGTTCGACAAGGAATCGCTTATATCTTTTATAAATTCTTCGGCTGGAGAAAGAACCGAATTTTGTTCTTTTTTCTCTTCAAAAAGTTCCGGCTGAGAAGATAATTTTTTTTCGGAAGATTCGATTATTTGCTTATCCGATAGATCTTGAGAAAGAATTTCTTTTTGTTCGCCTGTCAGAGCGTCGTCGTTAATATCGTCTTCCGCGGCTTCTCCTTCCTCTTTGGAAATTAATAGTTTTCTAAGAGCAAAAAGAAAAGAAAAAAAGGAAGCTATAAAAATAACCAGATAAATATAAAAATAATAATCCGCCCAAATGGTATATATGCTGAATTTCATAATAATAAAATTTTATTTAATAATGCGTCTTATGTCAATTTATACGTTTAATTTATGCGACATACCTTCCGCGCAGGCAAAAATATTTAAACTTTTTTTGCGCTTTTTTTTATTGCACAAAGAGACTATTTTGTCCACCTGTTCGTCGCTTCTTTCCTGATTATGATGGAAAAGGCCCAAAGATTTCACTTGAGAATCTTCGGCTAATTTTAAGGCCATTTCCCAAGTCGAATGTCCCCAAGTCTTTCTTTTTTCGTATTCATCGGGAGTATAATCGGCGTCGTGAACCAAAAGATCCGCGCCCTGGCAAAAAGAAACATATTCCTCGTAAGACGCGGCTCCCTGATGGAAATAGCCTAATTCGTTATCTGTTAGAAAAACAAACTTAACTCCTTTTTTTTCAAATCTATACCCCAATCCTCCGTTGGGGTGACTTATTTCTATGGGGAATATCTTAATTTCTCCTATTTTACATCCTTCTTTGCAAACGGGAGCAAAAGAAAATTTGGCTTCTATTTCTTCGAATTTTACGGGAAATCCCGGCGGCTGCATGGTTTTTGCGATAATTTCTCTGGCTTCGTCGGTAGAGTAAGAGCCGCCCATAACTTTTATTTCCACATTTTGATATATGGGAGCAAAAAAAGGAAATCCGAGGACATGATCCCAATGCTGATGAGTAAAAAGCATATTTATTCTTTTAACTTTTTCTTTTATCATTTTTTTGCCCAAATTTTTTATTCCCGTGCCCGAATCGACTATTATATTGTTTCCGGAAGAATCTATTATTTCGACGCACGAAGTCGATCCTCCGTATTTAAGGAATTGTCTGCCGCAAACGGGTATGCTTCCTCTTACTCCCCAAAATTTTACCATCATATATTTTCTCCGTTTTGAAAATTATATCATAATGGAAAAGGGGCGGATAGAGTGAAAGATCCGCCCCTTTACAAACCCCTGCTTATTTTTTCTTGGAAGTTTTCTTGGATTTCTTCGCAGGTTTCTTTGCGGTCTTTTTGGATATTTTTTTCTTTGCCGCTTTTTTTATTTTTTTCATCATTCCTCCGTTTTGTTTGATTATAAACATATTTTATTTCCGTGTCAATCTTTTTTTTAAAAACGGACGAAATACCCATAAGGATATGAGTCTTAATTCTCTGGTTTTTTTTATTTTCAAAAGTATAATTTTATTAATGAAAAATATTTTTTTGTTCTTGATATTATTTCCGCCATTTTTAACATTCGCTCAAGAAACCAAAGAGATAACTGTTTTAGTTTATATTTCCGCAAGAAATAATTTAGCCCTCGAGACTCTAAAAGATCTGGACGAAATGGAAAAAGCCGGCTCCGACGAAAGAATAAACGTAATCGCCGAAATAAACAGAATAAAGGGAGAACCGGTTTTCAATCCTTTTTCTTCCGTACAAGAAACTCTACCCAAAGAAAACGATTGGACCGGGGCAAGAAGGATATTCGTAAAAAAAGATTTAGAAATAGGAAAAATAAATTCCGATATCCTTTCGCACGAAGAGAATATAGACGGAGGAGACGCAAAAAGATTATCGGATTTTATAAAATGGGGTAAAAAGAATTTTCCCGCAAAAAAATATTTTCTTATAGCCGGCGGACACGGATCCGGATGGAGAGGTGTAAAACCTTCAGATAAAGGGATAGCTTACGACGAAGTTTCCAAGAATCATATTTCTCCGAAAGAATTGGGAGACGCTTTAAGAAATGCCGGAGGCGTAGACGTATATGCGGCCGACGCTTGTTTGATGCAAACAATAGAAGTTCTTTACGAGCTTAGAGGCGCAGCTAAATATGCGGTAGGCTCTCAAGAAAGCGTGCCGGGGGAGGGATTCGATTATTTTCTTCTATTAAAGGAACTTTCAAAATCAAGGGCCGAATCCAGAGCTATGGCAGACGCGGCCGTAAATTCGTATGTTCAGTCTCATTTTGAAAACAATAGGCGATCGATAACTTTTTCAATAATAGATTTGGATTTTTCCGAGGAAGCTCTTATTAAAATAGATTATTTGGCCAAATCGATTCTTTCGGACCAGTCGGATATCAAACTTTATTCCGAAAATAGATTTTCTCTAAGAAATTTTGAAGACGAAGACGCAAGAGATCTTTACCAAACCGCTTTGATGTATGCGAAAAATTCCAAAAACTATAAAACTCAACAAGCCGCTAAAGATCTATTGGTATTTTTAGCTCAAAAATTTATAGTTAGAAACGAAGCAAAAGGATATAAGTCCGCGGACGCATGGGGCGTTTCGATATATTTTCCTTTTTATTATCTTAACTACTCTCAAAAATATGAAAATTTGACTTTTTCAAAACTATCTTCTTGGGACGAAATGATAAAATCTTCCGTTTTTGCCTCAAAATAATATTTGGGTCTTTTGGTCCATTGCCTTGCCTTTCGGTTTTTTATACAATTTTTTTATGTCTATTAATCCTGAACCGGCTAAGACCGAATTTTGATACCTAATCTATTCCATAATAATAATTATTTCCAAATATTAATATTAAAGAGGCAAAAATGGAAAACGAAAAAATTGCTGTGATAGGGCTGGGAATAATAGCCCCGAAGGCTTTAAATAAGGAAGAGTTTTGGTCCAATGTAAAAAATAAAAGAAACTGCATAATAGATGTCCCCAAAGACAGATGGGATCCGGCTTTGTATTATGATCCGGACCCGAAAGCCAAAGATAAAACTTATTCAAAAATAGGCGGTTTCATAGAAAATTTTAAATTTGACTCCATAAAATATAAAATACCGCCTTCTTCGGCGGCTCAGATATCCAGACTTCAGCAAATGACAATAGAGGCGGTAAGAATGGCTTTGGAAGACGCCGGATACGATCATTCCAAAAACGATCCCAAAAGAACGGGAGTCATAATAGCCAATGCTATGGGCGCCATGCGCAAAGAACTTACCGATATGAGAGTATATAAGTTTTTGAACGAAGATTTAATGCTCAAAACTTCTGTACTTTCTTCTTTGCCTTCAAGCGAAAAAGAAAAAATAATTTCGGAATACGAAGAGCTTTTAGACAAACATATAATAAATATAACCGAAGACACTATGCCCGGAGAGCTGGCAAATGTCACAAGCGGAAGAATAGCTAATATATTCAACTTTAACGGACCTAACCTTACATTGGATGCGGCTTGCGCTTCTTCTTTTGCAGCATTGGATTATGCCGTTATGGCTCTTAGAAGCGGTAAAATAGACGTCGCTATTTCGGGCGGAGCGGACGAAATGATGAGTCCGGCCGCTTACGTTAAATTTTGCAAGATAGGAGCTTTATCGCCGGACGGTTCTTGGGCTTTCGACGCAAAAGCTAACGGATTCGTAATGGCAGAAGCTGTCGGAGTATACATATTAAAAAGAGTATCGGACGCCTTAAGAGACGGCGATAGAATTTACGCGTTAATAAACTCGGTAGGAGCATCCTCCGACGGGAAAGGAAAAGGCATAACGGCTCCGAATCCGAAAGGGCAGAAAATAGCCATAGAAAATGCTTTCTCCGGTTTGGACTACGGTCCCGGAGACGTGGATTTTGTGGAATGTCACGGAACCGCGACAAAGGTCGGAGATGCGGCGGAAGCGCAGGTGTTGAAAGAATTTTTCGGACCCCATATTTCCGGAAGACGGCTTAAAATAACATCCGTAAAATCTCAGATAGGCCATTCAAAAGCGGCGGCCGGCGCGGTAAGTTTAATAAAAACGGCTTTGGCCCTGCATGAAAAAGTTTTGCCTCCTTCCGCCAATTTTTCCGTTCCCAATCCCAACATAGATTTTAATGTCGTCGAAGTAATAACGGAAGCTCAAGATTACGTAAAAAACTCGATAAGAAGAGCCAATGTTTCTTCTTTCGGTTTCGGAGGCACAAACTTCCATGTTACTATGGAAGAATACCGCGAAAAAGAAAAGCATAACTATTTAAAATCAAAGTCGGATTCGTCTTATTCAGGACATAGATCGCAGACAAATATATCGGAAAATAAAGAGGTTACGATGAAAAATAATTTATCGGAAAATCCAAAAACTCCTTACTCCGCTTTGCAGGGGGAAACTTTCACTATTACGGCGTCGAGCTTAAACGATCTCAAATACGAACTCGATTCTTTGTCTCAAAAAATTTCCGGTTTGGGAGAAAAATATCCTTTATCATATTTATCTTCCCCTTTGAACGCTTCGAAACAAAAGGAATACGGAATTTCCATAGTAGCCAAGTCTCCGTCGGATTTGGCCGATAAAATCTCAATGGTATATAAAAGCTACGGAGAAAAAATATTCGAGGAAAATCCTCTAAGCTTCAAACTTAAAGGTATTTATGCTTTTAAAAATAGAATCAACTATTCGGGAAAGATAGGTTTTCTTTTCCCGGGACAGGGATCTCAATATGTAGACATGATGAGAGATTTGGCCGCAAAATACGAAGTGGTACAAGATACTTTTGACGAAGCCGACAGAATACTTCAAAAAATGATAGACGTAAAACTTACGGATGTTTTATGGTCAAAAGAAGGGGAAAGCAAAGAAGAGCTGGCAAAAAGAGAGGCTGCCATAAAGCAAACTCAAATGACTCAGCCGGCCGTAATGACTGCCGACATGGCAATGTTTAGACTGCTTAAAGAATTCGGCATAAAACCCGACATGGCCATAGGACATAGTTTGGGAGAATATGCGGCGGCCACTGCGGCGGGCATATTCACATTGGAAAACGGATTGAGAGCCGTTACCAGCAGAGCCAAAGAAATGTCTAATATAAAAGTGGCCGACCCCGGTAAAATGGCTTCCGTAGCCTGGCCGGTGGAAAAAGTTGAAGAACAATTAAAGAAAATTAACGGATATGTAATAGCCGCAAATAAAAACTGTCCGATACAAACCGTAATAGCGGGCGAATGTAAAGCCGTGGAAGAGGCGGTAAAAATATTCCAGGGTTTGGGCATACAGGCTCAGGAAATACCCGTTTCTCACGCTTTTCATTCGGCGATAATTCAGCCGGCGATAGGTCCTTATAGAGATTTCTTAAGAAAAATACCGATAAAGTCTTGGGATATGCCGATACTTTCCAATGTTACCGCGGATTTCTTTCCGAAAGATACCGACGGGATATACGAAATGCTGGTAAAACAAATGGTAAGTCCGGTAGAATTTATAAATCAAATAAAAAGAATGTACGACGAAGGAGTAAGAGTTTTTATAGAATGCGGACCCAAAAGAGTTCTTTCGGCTTTCGTCACGACTACTCTCGAAGACAAAAAAGACATTTTTGTTTTATCTTCCAATCATCCGAAAAGAGGCGGAATATTCGAGTTTAACGATATGCTTGCCAATTTAATGACGGTGGACTTTAAACTTAATTGGCAAGGCAAAAAGCCTTCGGCCGACAACTCGGTTTATAACTCTTATTATTTAAACTGGGCTCTTTCTTTCGAAAAATCCCAAAACGAAGAAAAAAAAGAAGAAGTTATCAATCCTCAGCCCGAAATTTCTTCTTTTGCTCAAAATTACGGATTTAATTTTAATCCCATAGCTTTTTCCGGAATAGCGGGAGGCGCGCCGGGAACATGGGATAAACTTTTTAGAGAAAGGAGTTTGGACGAAATTTTAGACGGCAAAAATATGATAGAACCCATTCCGCAAGAATGGAGAGAAAAACAAATAGACAAAAATATAATCAGAGTAATAAAATCGGAAACGGGTAATCACAGAATAGAACCTATCGATTCCGTAGAAGAATCGATAAAACTTTCCGCCAGAAAAGGCTCTTTCGACATAGAAGCGGAATTCGGCATACCCCAAAATCTCGCCAAGGCCATGAACGATACTTTTAGAATGGCCATAGGCGCCGGCATATTGGCTTTAAAAGACGCCGGAATACCTTTGATACGATACTATAAAAAAACCACAACCGGCGGCTGGCTTCCCGAAAAATGGGCCTTACCCGAACCGATAGCAAGCGAAACCGGAGTGGTATTCGCTTCCGCTTTTCCGACAATGGAATCCATAATAAAAGAAGTTACGGATTACTTTACGGATAAATACTCCGGACTTTCGGACGATAAACTTTGGGACATATACGACTCAATAGTCGAAAAGCTGCATTCGCAGGAAGATAAGAACGAAATAAGAAAATGGATGAAAGCAAATATAGGCAAATTCCAAAGCTCCGACAAAAAAGAAAAATATTCTTTCAGCCAAAATTTCCTGCTTAAAGTGATACCCATAGCCGACAGCCAATTCGCTCAATGGGTAGGAGCCAAGGGTCCGGCGGTTCATATAAGCGCGGCTTGCGCTTCTACTACTCAAGCGGTAAATATAGCGGAATCCTGGATAAGAGCCGGCAAATGCAAAAGAGTCGTCGTAATTTCGGCCGACGATATTACAAACGAAGCTCAGCAGCAATGGACTATGCCAGGATTTTTATCGAGCGGCACCGCTACGACAAAAGACAAAGTGGAAGAAGCGGCTTTGCCTTTCGACAATAGGAGAAACGGTTTGATAGTAGGGTCGGCATGCGTCGGTATGGTTTTGGAAGACGAAACTCTTATTAAAGAAAGAGGCATGAAGCCTTTGGCCAGACTTCTTTTGACCGAAGTGGCCAATAGCGCATACCATATAACCAGATTGGACACCGAACACGTATCTCAGGTAATGGATAATTTCATAACAAAAATAGAAAGAATATACGGACTTAAAAGAAGCGAAATAGCTCCGTATACTCTTTTTATGTCTCATGAAACCTATACGCCGAAAAGAGGGGGAAGCGCTTCGGCGGAAGTAAAAGCTTTAAGAAAAGCTTTCGGATCCGACGCGGACAAAATAATAGTAAGCAATGTAAAAGGATTCACCGGACATACTATGGGAGCGTCTCTGGAAGACGCCATAGCGGTAAGAGCGATGAATACCGGCATAGTTCCTCCAATAGCAAACTACAAAGAACCGGATCCCGAATTAGGCGGAATAAATCTTTCGAAGGGGGGGAAATACGATTTCAAATATGCCATAAGATTTGCGGCCGGATTCGGTTCGCATATGGCTTTGTCTTTTTCGGAAAAAGTTTACTCCGTCCAAGAAAAAAGAACTGACGAAACAGTATATAAAAATTGGTTAAAAACCTTGTGCGGATACGAAAATCCGATAACCGAAGTGGAAAAAAATACTTTAAGAATAAAGGATATGGGTCCGATAAAAGTAGAACAAAAGCAGAAAAACGCTTTCGTTCAAAAAACTCAGCAAACACAGGCAAAACAAGAAACCGCGCCCGCTCCAAAGCACGAACACTATTCCGATCCCGTAGAACAGATTAAACCCGTTCAAAAAACTCAAACCTTAAACGAAGACGCCGTTAAAGAACAGATACTTAATATGATCTGCGAAAAA
>JAAYVI010000043.1 GCA_012517235.1 Elusimicrobiota bacterium
CCGTTTGAGCCTAAAAGAACGGCTATTTCTCCTTTATTAACGGAAAAAGATACGTTTTTTAAAGCTTGAAAAGCTCCGTAATTTTTGGAAACGGAAGAAAAAATAAGCATAAATTTTCTTTAAAACTGTAACCTATTATACATCAAATATAATTGACATATCAAACCTATTAATATACAATAAAAATCGGAGGTTTAATTATGAAAAAATTATTGATTTTAGCAGCAGTTATTCTTCCTTTGGCCGCTTGCGGGAATAAAGCCGCAAAAGGCACCGTCTCCGATAAGGGCGAAATAGAAAGAGAATGGGTAGAGGAAGGCATAACCAAGAATTATGTTTTCGCCAGAGGCATAGGCGCCGCCGACCAAAATCTTGATAATAAAACTCAAAGAATGGGCACGTCGAGAAATGCCGCCATCGTAAACGCTCAATATAATATGCTTTCTTTTGTCAAAGGCGTTCAGTTAGAAGGCGGAATTACCGTGGAAAAAGCCATAGAAACCGATTCTCTTTTGGCCACTAAAATAGACGCCGTAATAAAAGGCGCGCAAGTCGTAAGAACCGAGTGGACTTCCGACGACGGGTGCGTGGTAGTTCTTCGTTTGCCTAAATCGGCTCTTAAAGAAATGGGTTTGAAGATAAAAGAGTAAGATATCCGCTTCATAAACGGCGAAAGTTTTACGCTTTCGCCGTTTTTTAATAAGGAGTTTTTATGAAAAAAACGGTGCTTTTATTATCTTTTTTGGCTCTTATTTCCTGCGCCGGAGGGAATGTCAAAAAATCTTCTCTTAACTCGGCTTATGAGGTGGAGATAGTTCAGGCGGAAGGCGTCTCTCCTGTAATAGGTTCTGATTTGGAAGGGGCAAAAAAATCGGCTTTGGCCGATTCGATGAAGAACGCTTTGGCTTTGGTGGTCGGAGTTTACGTAAGCGCGGATACTTTGGTTTCAAAGTCAATGCTTATAAACGACGATATAACTTCCAAAAGCGAGGGGTATATAGAAAAATACAAGGTTCTTAAAGAGTATAGAGACGGAGAATTTTATAAGGTTAAAATAGAGGCGCATGTAAGAAAGGAAGATATAGCCGCCAAGCTTAAGAATCTCGAGACCGAAGTGGAAAAAATAGGCAATCCTGTCGTATTTATAAAAATAAGAGAGAAACTCGCAGACAGAGACATACCCGGAGATTATGCGGGAGGAGAATTAACGGCCAAATTGAGACAAGACGGATTTAGGATAACTTCCAAAGAAGAAGAAGCGGATATAAAAATCATAGGTCAGGCGGTTTCCAGATATAATACCGACGCGGGACTGGGAGGTTTCATATCTTATTCCGGATCTTTATCCGCCGAGATAAAAGCTCAATCGGGAGAAATAATTTCGGCCGTAAGCGCTTCCGCGGGGGGGCTCGGGCTTAACGAAGATGTCGCCGGAAAAGAAGCTTTGCTCAACTGCGCCAGAAAAGCTTACGATAAGACAAAAACCTCAGTGATAGATTATTATAAACAGAAAAGAATAATAACATTCAAAATATCGGGTCTTAAAAGTCTTAACGATGTTAACGAAATAATAAGATATTTCAGAAATATACCTTCGATTAAAGACTCCATGCTTAAGAAATATTCCGACGGTTTTGCTTCTATCGAAATACTTATGAGAAGGGGAAATTCGTCCGAACTTTTGCCCGTCTTTTCCAAAAGCGAAAAATTTGAAATGATAAAAACGCAGCCTTTTGAAATAGAAGCCAAAATTAAAGGATCAAATTAAAAATTAGCCGCCGTTTATCTCTACGGCGGCTATAAAACTATTTTTTTCTTTCGGAAAGTTTTTTATTTATTTTTTCTTCTCTATCTTTTAGGGCTTTTTCTCTTTTTTCAAGTTTGGCTCTTATGTTTTCGACATATTTTTTCAATTTTTCGGCTCTTACTCTTTCTTTTTCCATTATCAAAGAAAGTCTTTTGCTTATTGTGAAGGATTCTCCTATGTCGGCCTGATTGCCGGGATTCATTTCTTTCTTTTCGCCTTTTGCTTCCACATCCAGAGTGCCTTCAAATAAACCTATCGAAGAGTTTACCGAAGAAACTATTACGGAAAAATCGGTCCCTCTCACGGCGCAAACCGCTATGGGAGTTTTGACTTTATAGGCGCTGTTTACCATCTTTTGCACAAAAAAAAGTATTTTGCCTTTTATGAAATTTATCGAAAAATCTCTTTTACCTCCGGTTAAAGCGATTTTCTCCATGTCGAAATGAGAATTTTCCGATACGAAAATTACGCTTTTATCTTTAAATAAGATTTCGCATTCGCTATTTTCGGACGTTTTAATCGAATAACCTTCGTGCATAGGCAGGCCGAAATAAGGTTTTAGCTTTTTTTGGGCTGCGTCGGATATTTCCACATTCCCCTTAAATTTATTAAGCCATGCGTCTTGCCCCCACGATAAAGAAACGCATAAAAATAAAGATAAAAAAAATATTTTCACAGTCCCTCCTAACTTAACTTTTTTTCAATATCTTGTTAATCTTCATTGTATATAATATTAATCGATTTTGTAAAATATATGTTCGGAGGAACCGTGGATTTTTTTAAGCTTCGTTTTATAAACGTACTTTTTCTTTTTGTAATAGGAATATCCATAGGTTTTCTCTGGGGGAAAAAAGGGAAAGATTCCAAATCGGCTCAAAACGAATATAAACCGGTATATTCCCAGATAACTCCTGACGCCGTATATTTGTCTCCTTCTTCGATTCAAAAAGAAAGCGTTAAAAATTCTTATCCCAATCCCATGGACGACGACGAAGATTATCAGCTTTCGGTAGTCGGAGATAATTTGACCGAAGAAGAACCTTTGACGGCACAAAAGAAAAAAGAGTCTCAGGCCGTCAGACAGGATAACTCTTCGGATTTTTTTTCTTCTCCTTCTTCCTTCTACGGAAAAGAGGTTTATGTAAGGATCCAAATGATAACCGCCAGAAAAAGCGAAAAAGGATGGCGAATAAATTCGGTTTATTCGGATTCGGATAAAAATTTAAGCTATTTATATATAGACGATCCCGATATGATATCGGGTGAAAAACCGGATTTTAGGGTAGGTTATTATTACAAAGTTTTATTTTTTTGCGATAAAGGAGAGCTTAAAAACGGCAATCGTCTTATTTCCATAGAATCTACGGGCGAAAAAACACCGTGGGCCAGCGGGATAAGCGCTTTGGAATAATATGTCTTATTTTTTCATAGTAAATCCCAATTCCGGAAAAGAAAAAAATAAAAAAGAATTTGTTTATTTTTTAAAAAAGGAAAGCGAAACAAGAAAACTAATTTGCGAAATCGCCTATACTCAAAGTTCAAAACATGCCAGAGAACTCGCTTTTTTAGCCGTTAAACGCGGATTTAAAAAAGTAGTCGCGGTCGGAGGCGACGGTACTATAAGAGAAGTCGCTTCTTCTCTGGCCGGAAAAGATGCGGCCTTGGGAATAATTCCTATGGGGTCCGGAAACGGATTTGCAAGAAATCTTCTTTTGCCTTTAAATATCGAAAAAGCTTTAGTAACGGTTTTTAAGGAGAAATATTTATATTGCGACGTAGGAATATGTTTGGGAGAAATATTTCTTTGCGCCTGCGGCTTCGGAGTGGACGCATTAATAGCCGAAAGATTCAATACCGGAAATCACTCGAGGGGTTTATTTCCTTATTTCGTTTCCGGCGCCAAGTCTTTGTTTTCTTATAAGCCCAAACTGCTGCGATTTAAAAAATCCGACGGAACTTTTATCGATTATTTCCCTTTGCTTGCCGCAGTTATGAACGGCAGACAATACGGAGGCGGAGCCTGCGTAAATCCGGAAGGACTTATAGACGACGGAGTTTTGGAATTTATATCATTGAAAAATATGGGTTTTCTTTCCGCAGTTTTAAATTTGCCTTATCTTTTTAACGGTAAAATAAATAAAAAAAATATTTTTGGATCCCTGCCGCTTAAAAACGCAGAAATACACATAGGAAGAGATTCGGTTTACCATCTGGACGGAGAACATTTTTATAGTAAAGACGGAGTATTGAAAATATCCGTCTGGCATAAAGCTCTTAAAGTCATATCGGCTTAAAATGAAAAGCTTCCTATACGAAAATAAAGGCGAAGATTTGATATGTAAGGCCTGCCGGCGTTTTTGTTTTATAAAAAAGGGCAAAAGCGGTTTTTGCGGTCAAAGAAAAAATATAAACGGAAAACTTTCGGTTCCGAAAGGATTCGTATCTTCTTTGGCTTTTGACCCCATAGAAAAAAAACCGATATATCATTTTATGCCTTCGCGCCCGACTTTGTCTTTCGGCGCATTGGGATGTAATTTTACTTGCCCATATTGTCAAAATCATTCCATTTCAAAACCGGGAGATTCGTGCCCGGTTTATCCTTTTACGGCGGAGAAATTTGCAGATACGGCCGTTAAAGAAAATATTAAAATAGCCGTGGCCACTTATAATGAGCCGGCTGTTTTTGCGGAGTGGGCCGCGGAAATATTTTACGTTTTTAGAAAAAAAATAAAAGGAGCAAAAATAGGAGTGGTCTCAAACGGATATTTCAGCGAAGATACCTTAAAATTATGGGGACCGCCCGATTTTATAAATATAGATCTTAAGAGTTTTGACGAAGACATTCATAGAAAAATAACGGGAGCCGAACTTAAAGAAGTGCTGTCTTCCATAGAACTTTGTCTTTCTTTGGGAGTTTGGACGGAAATTACTACTTTATTGGTAAAAAATTTAAACGATTCGTCAGCGGAAATAAGGAAAGCGGCGGATTATATAAAAAGTCTTTCTTCGGAAATCCCGTGGCATATAACGGCTTATAGACCCGCCTATCTTATGAATATCCCGGCTACCGATAAGCAAGATATAGAAAAAGCCGTATTTACCGCAAGAGAAATGGGATTAAAACACGTATACGGCGGAAATGTAGTCGGGGATTCTCTCGGCGACACATTTTGTCCTTCTTGCGGAAAAAAAGTTTATTTGAGAAGAGGTTATCTCGAATATTCCAACCTTTTGGATAAAGGGAAATGTCCTTTTTGTTCTTACTTGCTTAAAGGCGTATGGGAATGACTTTTTTCCGATAAAATATGAAGCGAAGCCGCAAGCATGGCGAAGAAAACCGCCAGCCACAAAAAATAATAATCTCTCAAATCGGTTTTGGATATTATTCTATTTACGAAAAATAAAGATACTGCGCAGGCGTCCGATAGATAAAGAAAAAGATAAAGAGGAGAAATTTTTATTTTATTGGATAATATGTCCGAAAATAAAAACTGAAATATGCCCAAAAAACAAAAGAGAAAAAATATTTTAAAACTCAATCTCGTTTGAATTTGAATTAAATAGTATGCGTCGCCTTTTATTTTTTCCATTATGAAGTTAAGCGAATCTCCGGTCCATGACGCAATGAAAAGGGCCAGAGCGAATATTAAAATCTCCGCCCAGCAAAGAAAGATAAAAAAAGCTGCCGATTTTGCGGATAACAAATTTTTAACGCTCATAAAATTTTTCCAAAAACTTAGAATTTTCCTGCCAATTTTTTGTCACTTTTACGGTCAAAAAGAGATTGATATTCGAGCCTAAAAACTTCGAAATTTTTTTGGCGGAAACTTCCCTTAGCTTTTTTACGGCCTTTCCTTTTTGTCCTATTAATATCGGTTTGTGAGTTTCCCTGGATACGTGTATGTCCGCAAAAATTTTTATCGGAACGGAATTTTCTTCGAAATCGGTTATTTCCACGGCGCAAGAATAAGGTATTTCGTCGCAATAATTTTCAAAAATAGTCTCTCTTATCAATTCGGCCGCAAAAAATCTTTCCCATCTGTCCGTTATTTGTTCTTGCGGATAATAAGGCGGGGAAAAAGGAAGCATTTGAATTATTTCTTTTTTAACCAAAGCCAAATTTTCTCCGGTTTTTGCGGAAATTTTTAATGTTTTTTCAAATTTTAGAATGGAATTAAAATATTTTTCCGTTTCGGAAATATTTTTTTCGTCATAAACGTCTATTTTATTTATTAAAAGCAGATTTTTCCCTTCTTTCGGCAGAGAGGAGTAAAAAGCGCTTTTCTCTTTTATTTTGCTTATATTCGGTTCCGCCATAAGACAAAATATGTCCGCATCTTCGAAAGCCGCTCTTTTTATTTCGGAAGACATTTTTTTTTCCAAAAGATTTTTAGGGGTTAAAAGTCCGGGAGTGTCTATTATTACCGCTTGATAGTTTTTACCGTTTATTACGGCTTTTATATGTTCTCTGGTAGTTTGAGGTTTGGGTGAAACGGCGGAGAGTTTAATCCCGGCCAGAGCGTTTATAAAAGAAGATTTTCCGCAGGAAGGAAGACCGGCTACGCATACAAAGCCCGCCCTAAAATCTTTTATTTCGATGTCAGCGGATTGGTCCATAAAGGCAGCTGCGTAATTTTGTCGGTTTTCCTGATCTTCGGCGTCCCCGTCAATTCTTGTATGAAAACTTCGCAGCTGTAAACTATGGTTCCGGCCATAAGATGTCCGCCGCAAGCTTGGCCTTGAGAGTCGGAAAAAATTATGTGACTGTGCAGCATCGGTTTATCGTCGAAAAGGCTTATGTTCCCGGATAAAGAAAGTATTTCAAGTTCTTTTTCTACGGTTAATTTCGAGTACTTTTTATTTTTTTGATCGTAAATGCCGAATGTGGCTTTGCTTACGGCTCCTACGGCCGATATGGTTCCGCATTTAATCTGATTGTGATGGCAAAAATACTGCAAGGCTTGAAGCAAATCTTCTCCTTTGGCTATACTGAACATAAAAGCTCTGCCCAAAAGATAAGGTTTTTCTCCGTTGTCCGACATTTCGTCCTCCGAGATTAATAGCCTAAAAATATATTTTAGCAAATTTTGAGGCAATTTCGCTATGAATAATTTAAATTTTCGCCTAAAAGATATATAATATTTTTAACGATTTCCCTGAAGGAGGAAAGATGAGCGTATCTTATAAAGAACTCGGTTTTGTAAATACTAAAGAAATGTTTTCCAAAGCCATGAAAGAAGGCTATGCCGTACCGGCTTACAATTTTAACAATATGGAGCAGCTTCAAGCCATAATAACCGCTTGCGTAAGATCCAGATCTCCGGTGATTCTTCAAGTTTCCAAAGGAGCGAGAGATTATGCCAATTCCACTTTACTTAGATGGATGGGAAAAGGCGCGATAGAAATGATGAAAGAAATGAAAGAAGGCCCCGTGCCTGTCGCTTTGCATTTGGATCACGGAGATTCTTTCGAATTATGCAAATCTTGCATAGATAACGGATTTTCAAGCGTTATGATAGACGGATCCCATTTGCCTTACGAAGAAAACGCCGTCCTTACCAAAAAAGTCGTAGAATACGCTCATAAATACGACGTAACCGTAGAGGGGGAATTGGGCGTTTTGGCCGGAATAGAAGAACATGTTTCAAGCGAACATTCGCATTATACCGATCCCGACGACGTGGAAGATTTTGTCAAAAAAACCGGCGTAGATTCTTTGGCCATATCGATAGGTACGAGCCACGGAGCGTATAAATTTAAGGTAAAGCCGGGAGAAAGCGTTCCGCCTTTAAGATTTGACATATTGGAAGAAGTGGAAAAAAGAATTCCCGGTTTTCCGATAGTACTTCACGGGGCTTCGTCGGTTCTTCAGGATTATATAAAGATGATAAATCAATACGGCGGAAAGATGGATAATGCGGTAGGTATTCCGGAAGAACAGTTGAGAAAAGCCGCAAAATCGGCCGTATGCAAAATAAACATCGATTCCGACGGAAGACTTGTTATGACCGCGGTTATAAGAAAAGTTTTTTCCGAGAAACCTTCCGAATTTGATCCTCGAAAATATTTAGGTCCGGCGAGAGAGGAGCTTATTAAAATGTATATTTCCAAAAACGAAAGCGTTTTGGGTTCCGCCGGAAGGTACTAATTTGTCCGAAATTTACGATGCGGCCGTAATAGGAGCGGGAGCTTCCGGACTCGCTTTTTCTTGTTTGGCTTGCGAAAAAGGTCTTAAAGTAGCTTTAATAGAAAAAAATCATAAAATAGGCAGAAAGCTCCTTTCTACCGGAGCCGGAAAATGCAATATAACAAATAAAAAAATTTCCGTATCGGACTATATTTGCGGGGATGAAGAAAAACTCAAATCGATATTTAAAAAAACTCCTCATGAAGAAGTAGTAAAATTTATAGAAGAATTTCTCGGAATAATTTTAACCGAAAAAGAAGAAGGGCGCCTTTATCCTTATTCGATGAGAGCCGAAACTGCGGTTTTTGCTTTCGAAAGATTGCTTAAAAAATTTAATACGAATATTTTTTTGCTTAAAAAAGCGGTTTCAATAAAAAAAATAAACGGAATTTTTGAAATATTATGCGAGGATCAAGACTTTCCCGGTTCATTTAAAAAAACTAAGAAAGATATTTCG
>JAAYVI010000044.1 GCA_012517235.1 Elusimicrobiota bacterium
AATGAAAGAAGGGGATACTTCTTTGGAAGAAATGATAAAAAACTGCGGATACGGCCTTTTAATTACGCAATTTCATTACACGAATTGCCTTAAGCCCAAAGAAGTTGAGATGACCGGCATGACAAGAAACGGAACATTTCTTGTAAAAGACGGAAAAATAGTTCATGCGGTCAAGAATTTGAGATTTACTCAAAGCGCCATAGAAGCTTTCAAAAATATAGAAGCGGTCGGAGATAAAGCAGAGGTTTTCGGCGGTTATTTCGGCAAAACGGCCTGTCCGGCGCTTTTGGTGAAAGATTTTAATTTCTCTTCCGGAACGGAATTTTAGGAGGTTTTATGTTAGATTTGGCAAAAAAAGCGATAGAAGTTTTAAATTTCAAAAAAGCGGACTTCGGCGACATAAGAATAATAGACGAAAGAATGCAGTTTTTGTCGGTTAAAAATTCCAATATGGGAGATATGACCGACGATATATCTACGGGATTCGGAATAAGAGTTCTCTATAAAGGCGGCTGGGGTTTTGCCAGCGGAAAAAATTTGACCGCGGCCTGCGTTAAAGAAACCGCTCTTAAAGCGTTGGAAATAGCCAAAGCGTCTTCGCAGGTAAAAAAATCAAAAACCGAATTGGCTTATGAACCGGCGCATAAAGATTACTGGCAAACTCCTTATTTAAAAGATCCGTTCTGCGTGCCATTGGAGAAAAAATTGGAACTTCTTTTTGCCATAGATAAAGTTTTAATGAAAGATAAAAGGATAAGAAACGCTTATTCCAGGCTTAAATTCATAAAAACGCATAAATGGTACGCTTCCACCGAGGGCAGCGAAATAGAACAGGTTTTATTGTACAGCGGCGGATTTTATAAAGCCGTTTCGGCCGATAATAATCAGGTTCAGCAAAGATCTTTCCCCGGCGAGCATTCCGGCGCTTTGGGTATGGGCTGGGAATTGATAGAAGATTTGAAAATGCTCGAAAACGCGGAAAAAATAAGAGAGGACGCCGTCGCTTTATTGACCGCTCCGCAGTGCCCGAGCGGGGTAATGGATTTGATACTTCAAGAAGATCAATTGGCTTTGCAGATACACGAATCGGTAGGCCATGCCACCGAGTTGGACAGAGTTTTGGGTTATGAAGAATCTTATGCGGGTTCGAGTTTCGCCACGACGGAAAAATTAGGCAAGTTTAGATACGCAAGCGAAATAGTGAATTTGGTTGGAGACGGAACCTTGCCCGGCGGTTTGGCCACGCAAGGATACGACGACGACGGGGTAAGATCCAAGAGATGGCATATAGTGAAAAACGGCATACTGAACGGTTATGCCACAAACAGAGAATTTTGCGGCAGAATAGGCCAGAAAGAAAGTATGTCATGCAACAGAGCCGACAGTTTCGCTTCCATACCGATAACGAGAATTCCCAATTTGAGCCTTATGCCGGGAAATCACGAATATCAAGAAATGATAGAGGGAATAAAAAACGGAATAATACTATCCAACAATAAGTCCTGGAGCATAGATCAAAAAAGATTAAATTTCCAATTCGGCTGCGAATACGGAACTTTGATAAAAAACGGGAAAGTAGCCGGTATGGTCAAAAACCCGGTTTATCAAGGAATAACTCCAAAGTTCTGGAATTCCTGCGATGCCATAGCCAATCACAAATACTGGAAATTATACGGCGTTTCCAATTGCGGAAAAGGTCAGCCGACTCAAATATCGAGAATGTGCCACGCTTCCAGTCCGGCGAGATTTAGAAAAGTAAAAATCTGCATGTAATTTTCAAAATTCTGCGTGATGGTGTTTTACGACTTTAGCCGATATCATATATATGATATCCTCTGCTATGTTTACGCAATGATCGCCTATTCTTTCCAGATGTCTTGCAGCCAATATCAAAGGCAGAGCGACATTTATCTTTGAAGGGTCGCCTTTAACTATTTTTTCCGACAGTTCTATAGTTATTTTGTCTCTCAATATGTCGACCTGCGAATCGGAAAGTATTACTTTTTTTGCTTTTTCATAATCGTTTTCGGTAAAAGCTTCTACCGAGTTTTTAAGCATGGAAAGAACCGTTTCCGCAAGTTTCGGCAAATCTTCGTAAGGCTTTAAATTCGGATATTGAGATATTTCCTGCGCTCTTTGTGCTATATCCACGGCCAAATCCCCTATCCTTTCCAGATCGTTATTGAGCTTCAATGTTCCTAAAACAAAACGCAGATCTTTTGCAAGAGGATGATGTCTAAGTATGAGTTCCGTGCATTTTTCGTCTATGAGTATTTCCATTTCGTCTATCAAAGCGTCTTTTTCTATTACTCTTTCCGCCGCTTTTAAATCTTTTTTCTCCAATGCTTTAAGAGAATATATTATTTGATCGGTTACGTGATAACTCATTTTTAAAACCGAGTTTTTTATGTCTTCGAGTTCGTCTTCGAAATGTCTGTACATTGTTCCTCCGGTTTTATCCGAATCTTCCCGTTATATAATCTTCGGTTCTTTTATCCGACGGGTTTTCAAAAACTTTTTTCGTTTCGTTAAACTCTATTAAGTCGCCCATAAGGAAAAAAGCGGTATAATCGGAAACTCTCAAAGCCTGCTGCATATTATGAGTTACTATTACTATGGTGTAATATTTTTTTAGTTCCATTATAAGTTCTTCTATTTTTGCGGTAGATATCGGATCGAGGCTTGCGCAGGGCTCGTCGAATAATATTACCTGAGGTTCTATGGCTATGCATCTTGCTATGCAAAGTCTCTGCTGCTGTCCGCCCGATAAACTCAATGCGTTTTCTTTAAGCCTGTTTTTTACCTCGTCGTATAAAGCGGCTTTTTTTAGAGATTCTATGGCTTTGCTTTCTATTTCGTGTTTGTTTTTAAGGCCTTTTATTTCAAGACCGTAAGAAATATTTTCCAGTATGCTTTTGGGAAAGGGATTGGGCTTTTGAAAAACCATGCCGACTTTTTTTCTAAGTTCTATGGGACTGAAATCTTTGTCAAAAATATTTTGACCGTCAAGCAGAATTTCGCCTTCGACTTTGGACGAGAAAGTAAAATCGCTCATTCTGTTTAATATTCTTATAAAAGTAGATTTTCCGCATCCGGAAGGTCCTATTATGGCCGTAACTTTTTTTTCGTAAATATCCAGATTAATCGCG
>JAAYVI010000045.1 GCA_012517235.1 Elusimicrobiota bacterium
CGAAAGCCCGCAGCGAGCTTGGGCTTTCATAGCGAGCGAGGGGCGGCCTGCGAAAAAAATTTCGGTGAGAAAATTTTATTTGTAGGCGAATCCCATCCTCGGCTAAAGCTTCTTTTAAAAATAAGCCCGAAAAGCCAATAGCTTGGCTTTTCGTTAGGATTCGAAAGCCCGCAGCGAGCTTGGGCTTTCATATTGTTTATGTCTAAAAAAAATTTAGTTTTATCCAAAGAAAACGAGAATAATTTACTTTTTAAACCTGGAGTTGAGGAAACAAGAAAAACTCTTCAAACCTGGCTTCCTTGGTTATATCTTTTAATTTCAAGCGCTTTCTATTTAAGAACATACGATTCGGCTCAAGTAAAAATAACATTGGTTCAAATGGGCGGAATAACTTTGATGGGTTTATGGCTTTCTTTGCTCTTTTCCGAAGGTAAAAAAGCTTTTAAAAAAGACGACTTTGTTTTCCTTTCTCCGTTTCTGGCATATCTTGCTTATGTCTGGATTTCTTTTTTTCACGCCCCTTATAAAGGTCCGAGTGTGGACGATTTGATACGCTATACGATATATATGAGCGTATCTCTCATAGTAATAAGAGAATTCGATAAAAAAGCAATAGACAGACTGACTAAAATATTGACATGGACGGCATATATAGCGGTAGGATACGGATTTCTGCAATTAATCGATACGAGATTTTTCCCGCCGCCCAGAGAAGGTTCGGGAATAGACCCTTTTATTTGGAGATGGGCTTTCGGACAAAGAGTTTTTTCGACCTACGGCAATCCTAACTTTTTCGGTAATTTTTTAGTTTTAATTTTCCCGATACTTTTGTCTCAGTATTTGAAAACAAAATCCTTTTTTTACCTTCCGGTTATAATACTTGACGCCTTATGCGTTTATTTCACATACACTAAAGGAGCTTGGATAGGTTTTTCCATAACTTTAGTGGTGTTTGCCGCTATTTATATATATTTTTTTACGAAGATCGATAAAAATAAAATACTTAAGACATATGCCGCTTTGGTCATGATTGCCGTTTTGGCGGTGATATCCGTTGTAATATATGCCAAAAAGACAAGCATGACATCGGTTCCTTTCAGAGTGGCTACATGGCTGTCCACATGGGAAATGATAGAAACTCATCCGGCGGTGGGTACCGGAACCGGAGTTTTTAAGGTTATTTATCCCGCTTTTAGAAGACCGGTAATATTTCATTTGGAAGGCAAGCATAATACCGAGACCGACCATGCGGAAAACGAACATCTGGAGCAAATGATGGATCACGGCGTTTTAGGCGCCGGAATATTCTATTGGATAATAGCTTTTGTGGTTTTTATAGCTTTAAAAGCTCTAAAATTTAATACGGAAGATATTAAAAACAAAAAACCTTCTCTTTCGGCTTACGATATATTGGGTTATTTAACGGCATTTTTGGGAATGCTCATACATAACTTTACCGATGTAAGCATGCGTTTTGTCTCTTCCGGAGTTTATCTCGGACTTTTGCCGGCGGTGATAATAAATCTGGCGCGAGGTCATGCTTTGTGGGAATTCCATTATATGGAAGAAAGTCAAATTCAAGAAAAGGAAACCGATGTTAAGAAGGGCCTCCTTGCTATAGTTAAAGCGGCGGTATCGGCCTCGGTATTGTTTTTTTCTTATAAAATTTTTACGGAATTTTCCGTTTTGCAGGGAGCGCTTTCTTCGTATTCCTATTCCGGAGAAATACTTCAATGGATATTATCGTGGGGAGTTTTTATTTTAGTTTGCGCATATCTTATTTACCGACTATATCTCATAATAATATCCGGATATAGTATTATAGCCGTAGCCGTCATAGCTATTATGTTGTGGCCTCTCTATTATTTTTGGGGCTGGTTTAAAGCGGATGTTCATCATAATATGGCCATATATTTTTCCAAGAGGGCCGAATGGGAAAATGCTTTGGCAAATTATAGAAAGGTTAACGAGAATAATAAGTATTTTATAATGCCTTATTATTTTATGGGAAATGTTTTTAACGACAGATTTAATATGGAAAAAACATATAATCCCAATTTAGGAGATAAAAACGGAGAGCCGAGAAACGATTTTGAAAGGGCTATGGAAAGATATGAGACTTTAAGGGCGATGGCTCCCAACTATGTCCAAATGCATCATCAAGTCGGAAATTTGTATATGAAGATGTACGATTATCATATGAAGAGAGGAGAAAAAGAACTTGCTTTGCCTTATTTGGATAAAGCCATGGCAAGATACGATTTATATCAAAACATAGATCCTGTTTTTCCGTACAATTATTATAGAAGGGCGCAGATTTGGCTTATAAAAGGGGAAAAGGAAAAAGCGGAAAAAGAGTATTTAAACAATATAAACGCGTGGAAATGCCATAGAGAAGGGCATAAACACGAAAGCGCGGAAGCCTATGCCAATTTGGCCAATTTTTACTACATGACCGGCAGAAATAAAGACGCCGCATTCTATTTTTCAAAGGCTCTGGAAATAGACCCGTCTTTCCAGCCGGCCCGCAACGCATTGAATTTCCTTACGGGAAAAAAATGAATATAAAACAGACCGAAGAGAAATATTTTTTCGATTCTCCTTGGGCTAAAATTTTTTTAGTTTCGGCTTTTTTTGTTTCTCCTTTGATATTTTTTACAGATTTTACGAGAAATCCTTATTTTTTTCAAATAACGCTTCTAAACATATCTCTTATTTTTTTATCCGTTTTCGGGATATATCGCGAAGGTCTTAATTTTTTTTCTTTTAAAAAAACTCATATTAAACTTTTTCTTCTTTTTTCTTTCTTTTTTCTTCTTTCTTCTATTTTTGCTTTTTTTAGCGTTTCGCCTTTTTTTAAAGATTCGGTAAAATCGGAAAATTCGAGAGTCTGGCTTTTTACTTTGACTAATTGTTTTCTGCCTTTTGCGGCGGCCTCGTTTCAGAAGTTCTCAAAAGAAGAAAATCCTCTTACCGGCAAATTTCTTCTATTTTTTATTTTATGGGGCTTTGCTTGGATATTGTTTCCTTTTCTTAAAACTCAAAATCAGGAATCCTCTTTATTTTTCTCTTTTTTTGATTTTTACGGAGCCGTTGTGTGGATATCCGGATTTATTTTTGTTTTTTATTCGATCAAAAAAGCTTCCGTTAGAAATATCCTTATTTTGCCGATGCTGGCCTGCTTGTTTTCTTCGGCATACGGAGTTTTACAGTATTTCGGAATAGAATTTATTTGGGCCAAACTTTTAACGCCATACGGAAGAAGAGCAGTTTCCACTTTCGGGAATCCCAATTTCGCTTCTTCATATTGCGTAATGGTGATACCTCTGGCGATATATTTTTTATCTTCCGCCAAAACTTTTTATTCCAAATTATTTTACGCTTTGACGCTTATTTTTTCGTTTGCCATGATTTTTGCCAGTCTTACCAGATCTTCATTGATAGGCGTTTTAGTCGCATTGATATTTGTTTTTTCATTTAAGGTTTATAGAAAGGATATCATGATTTCGGATACTGCCAAAAAAACGGCATTGGCGGTTCTTTTTGTTTTCCTGCTATGGCCGGACGAGACATTAAGACCGGCTTCGATGGGAGCGGCAAAAAGATTATACGAAGGAGTTTCTTCGGCTTTTTCCGGTTTTTCTTTATCTTTACCTAAAGATAAAATTTATCCGTCTTTCCATCAAAGACTTTTAATATGGAGTGCCGGCGGAAAAATGTTTTCCGAAAATCCTTTATTTGGAAGAGGATGGGGAAACTTCGAACTTTTTTATCCTTATTACCAAGGTTCGATTCTGGCCGTTTATCCTAATCTTAAAGATTTAAGAACCCACGCAAACAACGCTCATAACGAAATAATAGAAATTCTTTCGCAAACCGGAATAATAGGATTCGGTTTTTATGTTTTTTTCTTTTTTTATCTTTTCAAAAACTTTTATTTTTTCGTAAAGAACGCTCAAGAAGACGATAAGAAGCTCGCAATTTCTTTGGCCGCGGCCGTAGCCGGAATGATTGCCGATAATATGCTTAACGTAACTTTGCATTTTTCTCAGCCGGCTTTTCTTTTTTGGTGGATAACCGGAACGCTTTCGGCCTTATCTTGCGCAAAATCCGCGGATCAAAGTAAAAAAAATAAGATTTTTTTGACCGTGGCTTCTTTTTTTCTTTTTATCTGCGCTTTATTTTGGTTTAATCAGCTCATGAGAGAAGCTTATTATTTCAAAGGTTTCAAATATATGAGAAAGAATTTGTATTGGGAGGCCGTTAAAGATTTGGAAAAAGCTTATTCTTTCCACGGTAGAGAAGTAAATAATAATTATGAGCTTGCCAATGCTTATACGAGAGTGGGAGAATACGAGAAATCGGAAAAATTTTATTTGGAAGCTCTTAAATCAAATGCCGGTTACGACGAAATATTTTTCAATCTGGGAGTTGTCAGAGCAAAAATGTCAAAAATGTCCGAGGCGGAAAAAGATTTTCGAACGGCTATTTTTATAAATCCTTTCAATAAAACTGCTTATCAAGGTTTGGCCGATATATACATGAAAAATCTTAAGGAATATTCTAAAAGAGGAGCCGAAATAACGGAAAGAGGAATCGGCTTTTTCCCTTATGATCCAGCCTTTTACGATATGGCGGCTTATTTTTACGCGGCATCCGGCGACATGGGGAAATCGTTAGAAATATACGAAAAAGGTTTAATTGCAAATCCTTATTACGAACCTTTTTATCGTAAAATAATATCTCTTAAAAAAGGCGATAAAACCAAATCTCCGGCTTTGGATTTGTATTTTTTTTGCTTAAAAACGGACAAACAAATATATTCCGATCCAAAAACGGCTTTAAAAGAGATAAGAAATAATGTTGCGTATAAATATAATTATTTTTTAAAATATTTAGCTGCGAAAGCTTTTTTTGCTTTAGGAGATTTGGAATCGGCGCAGAAAGAATTGGAGAATAGCGTCGCTTTAAGGGAGGATTTTGCGGACTCTCTTTACGGTTTGGCTTCGGTATATGAAAAAAAAGGATTAAACGCCAAAGCCGGGTCGGTTTTGAGCAAAATTTTATCGTTCGAACCTCAAAACTACAAAGCCGCCCAAAAACTTGCCGAACTTAAAGAAAAGATTTAACAAGATTGTAATAAAATTTTAAGACGGGATTTGTAGAATTTAATCGTATGAATAAACCGAAAATCAAATTTTCTCTCTTATCTTTTCTTTTTTTGTCGGTATTTATATCCGTTTATTCTTATGCGCAGAATAGGATTTCTTCCAGAGAAATGGAGCAGGCCATAAGGCTTTATCAAGAGGGAAAAGATAACGACGCCATGGATAGATTTATGGATATACTCGTAAAAGGCTCTCCGTCCGAAAAATCTCTGGCTAACGAATACATAAATAAAATAACGATGAGAATGAATACCGGAATAGACGAAGGAGAAAAAGAAAACAGAAATTCTTCCGTAAAAGAAATCCCTCAAGAGCGCGAAGTAAAACCCAAAATAGAAACGAAAACATATATTGAGAAAGAATCGCCCAAACAGTCCAAAGAAAAAGTTCAAGCTCCGGCTATTTCGTCTCAGGACGCCGCGGAGAAAATTTTTAAAAAGATAGAAGAAATGAGGAGGGAAATACTTTTAACAATGTCGAAAATAAGCGCTTTTAAAATTTTTCTATCCGATCAAAATACTCCCGCGGCGGTACTTCTTAACGAAGACGAGATATTTTCTTCCGGAGCGACTTTTAAGCCCAAAGCCATAGAAGACCTTCAAAATTTGGCCGCTTTGTTTTTTGCCACCGGCAAAGCAAATATAATGCTTTTGCCCAAAGGCGGAGCTACCGGAGAGGTCGAAATCGCCAGCATAAGAAGAGCGATAGCCGTAAACTCGTATTTAACGGCGAGAGGTATTTCTCCTTCAAGACTTTCCGTAAATCTTACGGGCGCCAATGTAATAATCCCAAAAGAAGTAAATAATGTTAACGGTTTGTTATGCATATTTTATTACAATAAAGATAAAAATTTAAAAGGTGAAGACGATATTAAAACCGGAGGTCCGCGCGTTTCCATGGGAATTTATCCTCCGGCTATTTCCGCGTATAGAGGCGAAGGCGCCGTAATAGAATTTTCGGTATTTGAAGGTTCGGGGGGAATGCCGAGCTGGAAATTTGAGATTTTTAGAGTAAATCAGGACAATAGCATGGTTCCTTTACAGACCATAGAAGGGCAGGGAGCCAAATATAATCAGACTTATTTTAACGGCAGAGATAAGTTTTTCGGAGATTACTATCCTTCGGGAAGATATATTTTCTCCATTACGGCTACCGATTTAAACGGAAAAGAAACGGCCGAAAAAAGATTCCTGCTGCTGAAACCTTCTCCCGAAGAAGAAAAGAAAGCGGCCGTTTCCGCCAAAACCTCTTCCGGGAAAGAATTAAAACAGCCTCCCGTATCTTCAAAAAATACTTCCAAGCAGCCTTTAAAACAAACTTCCTCAAAGACCGCATCTCCTAAAAAGTCTAAGGCCGCAGTGAAAAAAACATCCGATTCGCAGGACGATATTCAATCTGAGGATACTCCTTCCGGTCAGGTCGTATATAAAATTTATTTTTCTCAGGGCAAGTATGAAATAACTCCCAATAGCAAGAAGAAACTTGAAACTATAGCTTCTACTATGGACAATTATCCCGACAGTAAAATCGAAATAACGGGATATGCTTATAAGAAAGAAGCCAATGCCGCCGCGGCGGCTAAAAAAAGAGCCGATACGGTGAGAAAAGAACTTATAAACAAATACGGGATAGATCCTAAAAATATAAAGCAGAAAACTTCGGTTTCTCCGACTCTTAAAACAATAGCCGAAGTAAAACTTATTCAGGAATAATATGGGAAAAAGTTCTAAAAAAATAGGAATATTTTTCGATATCAAGGAAATAACCTTGACTATTTGTTCCGTTTCGGGTTCATCTTTTAAAGTCGAGAAAGAAGTAACAATTCCCACAAATTTTCAAATTAAAGAAAAGGTTATAAAACCCATATCTCTCAATTCCGAATTTTTTAACGAAAAGCAGGAATGGGTGGCTAAATTTAAGGAAGCGGTTAAGAAAAATTCTATCGCCGGGGATGCCGTAGTTACTCTTTCTCATAATTTTTCAATTACGCGTTTTTTTACCATGCCTTATGTGGATAAAAAGTTCTGGAGTAAATCCGTCCCCATAGAATCCAAAAAATATATTCCCGTGGCTTTCGAAGAGATGACTTATGATTTCTACGCATATCCTATTTCAAATAATTCAAAAGTAGCCGTTTTGTTCGGTATAACGCAGCGAAAGACTGTCGAATTTTTGCTTGAAATATTTAAGTCTTTATCCATAAATATGAATGCGATAGAAAGTACGGCCGTTTCTTTTGAAAGACTTTTATTGTTTGCCGATCCTAAAGAACATGAGAAAAAAGTTTATACTCATTTCTCCGGCGCAAATTCTTATTCTATTTTTTCCTATAACGGCTGTCCGGTAATTTTTAGAGAGAGTTCGATGGACGGTTCTTCAACTATGAGCGAAAGAAAGACTCTGGATTTGAAAGGTTCCATGGCTTTCGTAAAAAGATATGTCCCCGAGCAGGATTATTCCGGAGTAATTTTATCGGGAGACAATGCGGCTTTGTGGCAAAAAATAGCGGAAAGCGAATCCGGTCTAAAAACAGAAATATTCGATTTTTCCAAAATTTCCGACATTAAGAAAAGCGCTTTTTCTCTTATTGCCGCTTGCGGAGCTTCTTTAAGCGAAAATGTAAAAAATGCCAAATCTGTGGATATTTCCGGAATTTCGGCCGGGAAAAGGCTGGCAAAACAAATACAAATTTACATAATAGGAATAGTCGGAGCCGTTTCGTCTATTTTTTTGGCTTTAGGTCTTTTAAATACGGTAAGAACGATGTCGGTTTCTTCCACCGTCAATTCCTACGCTTCGAGAATGACCGAAGTCGCCGATTTTAACGGAATGACCAACGAAATGATAAGGGAAAAAGTCGATACTTTAAAAAACCAAAATCAAATAGTAAGGGCTCTTTTTTCGGATAAGGATTTTCTGGCTCCGAAAATGAGCGTCATAGCAGACAGCATCCCTTCTTCTTTGTGGGTCAAAGAATTTACTTATGTCAATCAAATAGGCGCGAGCGAAATTTCGGGACAAGGTAAAATGCTGGAAATAAAAGGAGAGACTTCTCTCAAAGGCGAGGCTAAACTTAATACCATAGACATATTTGTAAAAAAACTTAAAGAAGCCCCGGAATTTAAAGTTTTTACCGGAGAAAAAGGCAACATAGATAAAACGGTGGACAGTTCTACGGAAAAAAAGACTTTCGGATTTTCCGGAATGGATAATCCCATTAACGAAGTTTCGGGATTTACGATAACTTGCACGGAGAAAAAAAGATGAAATTCGATATAAATAAAATAATTTCTTTTTTGAAAAGCTCCGTTTCCGAAATACAGTCCATATATGCGGAAAAAGGAATAGAGCCTTTTAAAAAGCCTTTGATTGTTTCCGTTCCGATGTTTTTGGCGGTTTATTTCGGTTTTTATTCTCCGTCTGGGACAAAACTTAGCATGGCCAGAGACGAATTGGCAAGATACGAACTGATGGCGCCTTTTTACGAGGATTATGTAAATTATAAAAATTCTTCCGCGCAATATAAAAAAAATTTACCGGCCTATAAGGACAAAGCCGAATGGCTTGATTACATAATAAGATCCAATTCTCAAAAAAACGGTATTACTCCCGATACGATAGGTTCTCAGACGGAATCGGAAATAACCGGCGGTTTTATCTTGGCTTACAGAGAAGTTAGTATAAGAGCCGATTATCAAACCATAGGCAAATTGGTCGCCGATATAGAAAATTCTCCCGTTTTTGTTAAAATAAGCGAGTTTAATCTTAAGAAAGACGCGGAATTAGGCGTAGTAGTCGCGCAATTTAAGGTTGCTACGGTTTTTGTTAAGCCCGGAGGTTAAGATGAGTTTGGGAAAGGCAGCTATTGTTTTTATTTTCATTTTTTCTTTTATTGCCGCTCCTTATATTTTCCCAAAAAAGGAATATCATTTTGTTTTTTCGGAAAAAACGCTGTCACCCGATTCTTTCCCGCATATTTATGACGGAGAAAAAAAATCCTATAATTTTGCCTATTCTTTTAGGATGGCTCCTATTTCCGGAAGTTCCGCCGCGGAAATTTCAACCGCAGCAATAGTGGCTCAAATGGAAGCGGCGGCTTCGGCCGCTAAGAATTCCGCTCAGAATTCTTCTACGCAAACGGCTTACGGATTTAATTCCGCGTCTTCTACCGTTTCTCAGGCAAATCTATCTCTTTCTACCATGTCTTATTTTAATCCGCAAAAAGGAAGAGATCCCACTTTAAGTCCGCAGGATTATTATACTATCAGAAAAAAACAAGAAGAAATAGAAAGAATAAGGCGGGAGAGGGAAAAACAGCAAAGAGTAAAGAATAATCAGGAAATGCCTAAAATACATTTGCAGGGTATAGTGGGAAAAAGCGCCATTATAAACGGAGAAATGGTAAACGAAGGTCAAAAATACGGCGGTTTTAAAGTGATAAAGGTCGGATACGATTATGTCATAGGCAGTTTCGGAGGAAAACAGTATAGGTTTAATATAGAATGAAAGCGGTTAATTTTGCTTTCTAATATAATATAATTATGATTACGGAGGCTTTTATGAAAAGCTTTGCTTCTATTATAACGGCTTTTTGCTTTTTTGCTCAAGCTATATTATTCCCCGCAGTTTTAAGCGCTCAGGAACAAGACAGTTTTGAAAAAGAAATGTCCGTAGGGTCCGATGACGGAGGCCCGATATTGGATACGTCTTCCAGAACGGATCCCGAAGCCGCCGCGTCCAATACTTCCGCTTTTAATTCCTCTCTTCCGGGAAATCAATCAGCTGCTCCTGTTTCCGCCGCTTCCGAAGCGCCTTTGTACGAAGAATCGGAAGCAATTTCTCCTCTGGACAGAAAAGTGGGGCCTATCAGATTAAAAGGCGCTCCGCTTACGACATTTTTAGATGTTATTAGCTCTCAATCAAAAGTTAACTTTATAGTAAGCGACGATGTCGGAAATAAAACGATAACGGTTTTTTTGAGAAAGACCACCGTGAGAGAAGCTTTGGAAATATTGCTTAGAGTTAAAGGTCTTACTTACCAAAGAATAGGAAAAAGTAACACTTATATAATAACTAAAAGAACGGCTCAGGGACCTAACCTTATAACTAAAGTTTACACTCTCAACTATATTCCTTTGATACCTCTTTCGTCCATAGATAAGGAAAAAGGTCAACTTATGGGCGGAAATTCTTCTACCGCCGGAAATCAAGTTCAGGTCCAGCAGACACCTTCTCAAAACGAAGGCTCTCAAGGCGGTTCCGAAGACGATAAAATAGCGGTCATAAAGATTTTGCAAAGCGTATTATCCAAAACTTACGGAAAGGTAGCTACGGATCCGAGAACAAACAGTTTGATAATAACAGATATCCCGGAAGTCTTTCCGCAGGTGGAACAAATAATAGCCGAATTGGATAAAAAAGCCCCTCAAATACTTATAGAAGCCAGAATAGTAGAAATCAGTACCGACAGGTTAAACGAATTAGGCATAGAATGGGGCGGCTCGAGAGGAGAATTGGCTTATTTTGCCGGACCCGCAAGGTTAACCGATTACGGAATGCGTCCCGGCTTTTTCTCCGGAGATAATTGGAAAAATTTTTATCCTCCCGTCGTAGAGGTAACCGGCGATGAGACAAGCAGCGATTCGTCTTCCTCGGGAAGCGGAAGCAGCTCTACCGGATCCATAGATCCGATTTATTCTACTGGCAAAATGAGCCCCAAAGGCGTATTTTACGGAGTTTTCAGTTTGGCTCAAATGCAGGCGATATTTAGAGCTCTGGTTTCCAGAGGAGAAGCGAGATATTTGGGCACTCCTAAAATAGTGGCGATGAATAATCGTCCTTCTCTTATAATGACTACAAGAGACGCGGCTTTGGCCACTCAAAGCGTTTTAACGTCCGCCGGCTCTACCGGATCTTCCTCCACTACCGTCGAAAGACGTCAAACAGGACTTTTTCTTCAAGTTACTCCTCAGGTAAATAAAGAAGGCTATGTGACTCTGGTGGTTCAGCCTTCTTATGCCGATTTAACCGCATCCGCCATAACAATGCAGGGTTCTACCATATATGACCCGATATATAGAGGCGCTTCTACCATGGTTAGAGTTAAAAACGGTCAGACGGTAGTCATAGGCGGTATGCTTTCCTCTACCGAAAATAAAACCGTTAAAAAAGTTCCTCTTTTAGGATATATACCGGTTATAGGCTGGCTTTTTACTTCGACAAGCACAAGAAAAACAAATACCGATTTGGTCATATTCATAACGCCTACTATTTTGGTAGACTAAGGAGAGATCTTAATGGCCAGAAAAAGGCTCGGCGAAATACTTATAGACCTCAAAGTGATAAACGAGGAACAGTTAGCCAAAGCCTTAAAATTTCAAGAGCAAAATTCCTGCCTTATAGGCGAAGCTTTGGTAAGATTAAAATATGCTACCGAAGAACAGGTCGCCATGGCTTTGTCCAAGCAGTTAGCCATACCTTACGCTTCGAAAGAAAATCAAATATTAAATCCGGAAAAAGGACAGGGTCTTGAGAAGTATATACCGGAAAAATTTGCGAGAGAAAATATCGTTATACCTCTTTTTGTTGAAAATAATGTTTTGGCCGTCGCTATGAGCGATCCGACAAATATATTTCTCATAGACAATATGAAGGCCATAAGCGGAATGGATATACAGCCTTTTATTTCCACAAAGGCTCAAATACTTAAAATAGTGGATAGCTTTTATCAAGGTTCTTCGGATCTTATCGGTAAAGTCATAGATGCCGAAGCTCAAAATAAAGGAGGTAAGGAAGCCTCAGACGCCGATTTTTTAACTCCAGACGGCAAACTTGATTTGGATAAAGTTATAGTTGGAGAATCTAAAGGCGCTCAATCGATAAAACTTGTCAATGCCATATTGAAGCAAGCCATAGCCGAACGTACCAGCGACATACATTTGGAAAAATTTGACGAAAAGGTTTCTTTAAGATTTAGAATAGACGGCGTTTTACAGGAGAGAACTTCTCCGGCTCCGGAGATAGTAGATAGCCTTATAGCCAGATGTAAAATTCTTTCAAAACTTGACATAGCAGAAAAAAGACTTCCTCAAGACGGAAGCTTTTCTATAAAATATCAAAACCGAGTAATAGAAACTCGTGTGGCGATATGCCCCACGGTATTCGGCGAAAAACTCGTTATGCGTTTGCTTGACAAGGGAAGCGTAGAATTAAACGTCGAAAAATTGGGGTTTGAGCCGAGACAAAAAGAAGATTTTTTAAAAGCCGCGCAATCTCCTCACGGTATGATACTTCTTACCGGTCCTACGGGGTCCGGTAAAACTACGACATTAAGCGCGGTATTAAATACGATAAAAAGTCCGGAAATGAATTTTATGACTCTTGAAGACCCTGTCGAAGTCAAAATGGAAGGGATAAGCCAAGTTCAGATAAGATCTAATATAGGACTTAATTTCGCCGCGGGACTTAGATCTTTTTTACGTATGGACCCCGATGTAATACTGGTGGGGGAAACAAGAGACAATGAAACCGCGGAAGCATGTATAAAAGCGGCCATGACCGGTCACTTGGTTCTTTCTACTTTGCACACAAACAGCGCTTTGGAAGCAATACCGAGACTGATAGATATGAATACCGAGCCTTTTCTTTTGGCTTCTACTTTGTTATTAACTGCGGCTCAGCGTTTGGTAAGAATGCTTTGTCCTCACTGTAAAGTTCCATATAGACCGAGTCAGGAAGAAATAGATTTGTTTATGAAGGAGTCTCATCTAAATCCTGCTCCGGATCCGACAAAACTGGTTTTCTATAAGCCTCGCGGATGCCCTAAGTGTTTTAATGTCGGCTATCAAGGAAGAAGAGCTATTTATGAGGTTTATTTCATAACGGAAGAAATGAAGGTGGTAATAACAAAGGATCACGATATAAGAAAACTTAAGGAAATAGCGAAAAAACAAGGCGCATGGGATTTAAGAGCCAGCGGCTGGAGAAAGGTTTTGGCCGGTCTGACATCCGTCGATGAAATGATGTCGGTAACGGTGGTGGAAAGAGAATAATCTATTTGTTTATGCCGTTGATTTTTAATAATCAATCTGTTATATTATAACTATGGCAAGATTTTCATATACGGTTCAAGACGCTCAGGGTAACGTAAGTACCGGAGCTCTCGAAGCGGAAGACGAAGATTCCGCAGTAAATTCTCTGCAAACAAAGGGATATTTCATACTGTCTATACAGTCTGAAAGCTCTAAAAGCAAAGGTCTTTCTGCTTTAAAACAATCTTCAGGCGGTAAAGTATCCGGTAGGGAACTTGTTTTTTTCGGCGAACAAATCTCCACTTTAATAGCGGGCGGCGTGCCTTTGGTAAAAGCTTTGACTTTACTAAGCGAACATGCGGAAAATAAAGCTTTGGCTTCGGTTTTAACTCAAATTACAAAAGAAGTTTCCGCCGGAGGAGCTTTTCATAAAGCCTTGGAAAAACATCCCAAGGTTTTTGACGAAATTTGGATATCTCTTGTTCAAGCGGGAGAAGTATCCGGACAATTGCCGGCCGTTCTAAGACAAATTACCGCTTATACTCAGATGCAGGAAGAGGTTAAGGGAAAAATAATAACGGCGGTATCTTATCCGGCGGTCTTGTCTTTGATGTCTATGGGCGTTCTTTTTTATTTCGTAATATTTATAGTTCCCACATTCGCCGATATATTTAGAGATTTTAAATTGGAACTGCCTATAATAACAAAGCTTGTAATAGCTTTTTCCAATATACTTAGAAACTATTCCGTTGTTATGGTTGTCGCCTTGATAGGGGCTTTTTTTGCTTTCAAGGCTTATATATTGACGCCCGGAGGAAAACTCAATTGGAATAAATTTTTATTTTCTTTGCCTTTTTTGGGAAATTTTGTTAAAAATATTCAGATGGAAAGAATGCTTTCCACAATGTCTACCCTTATAAAAAGCGGCGTGAGTATCCTTAACGCAATATCCGTTTTGGAAGGCGCTTTTAAAAATTCGCCTCTGATACAAAACGCGTTAAAAAAAGCCAAAGGCGATATTTCCAGCGGAAAATCCATAGCGGAATCTTTTAAAAAAACAGGGATGTTCCCGGGAATGGTAACCGATATGATGTGGATGGGAGAAGAATCGGGAAAACTACCGGATATAATAGACGTATTAAGTAAATTTTATCAAGAACAAATAGATCAATTTTTAAGAAGATTTTCCGCCATGATAGACCCCATATTGATGGTAGGAATAGGCGGAGTTATCGGCGTAATAGTAATGTCGGTATTTATGCCGATATTCCAACTGTCTCAAATCAAGGGGTAAAAAGGAGGGGGAAAATGAATAGAAAAGGATTTACTCTTATAGAGTTGATGGTCGTAATAATGATAATAGGCATATTGGCTTCAATGGGTATCCCGTATTATAGGAAAACCATAGAAACTTCGAAGGCTACCGACGCTTTGACTTTGGCAAATATGATAGGCAATGCAAATAAAATGAATTTCTTAGATACCGGACAATATACCAGCGGTACTATAGATAATACATGTAATACTGCCAATTGCGGGGCTTTGGCAAACAATAATCCTTGCCGGCTTATAGCATGCAATTATGTATCAAAAAACGATTGGTCCGCTTCAAAATATAATTTTTATGCCTGCAATCCCGGTACCGGGGCCGGAGGAGCCGAGTGCTGCGCTGTGGGATCGGTATCTTGTACCAATAGAAAAAACGAAACTACCCCATATGACAATTGGGGTTATAGAATAACAGAAGCGGGAGGATGTCTAAATCAGCCGGACGCTACTACTCCGGCCTGTCCGACGATATGAGAAGCAGAAAAGGGACCACTCTTATAGAAGTAACCACCGCCATACTGATAGCGGCTATGACTTCTATGGCGGTTTTTTCCGTGGTAACTTCTTCTAATGTCTCTCACGCAAGAGCCGATAAAAAAGAATTGGCGGCCGCGGCCATAAGAATGGCTCAGGACAGACTCAAATCGTATGTCACAAGCGATATTTCAAATTCTTTTATAGTGGGCCCAAATAACTGGCGTCTCCCGGGAGATACGAATGGTAATTGGGCTTTAAGCGCGGTCGGCGGTTCTCATGACATATCGTCCTGGCTCAATAATAATTCTCATTTCGATAGATTATGTAGAAATTCTTCCGGAGTTTCGGTATGTTCGCTTACATATAGAGTGACAAATAGCGATTGCGGATACGGAAACGGTTCGGCTCCCCATTTTACATATGCTTGTAAAACGGTCGATTTCACTCTAACATATCCGGATTGATTATGAAAAAAAGAAAAGCTTTTACTTTGGTCGAGATGATGGTTGCTCTGGTTATATTTAGTTTTATGCTTATGTCCATGTCTTCCATATACATAACCGCGGAAAAACATATGTTTCAAAATTACAGACATGATAGGATGAGAACATCTCTTACTTCGGCTATGAAGTTTCTAAAAACTACCATGGCTCAGGCCAGCAGAATAGATTCGCCGGTTTTCGGAAATAATTCGAATATTTTAGCTTTCGCTTCCAATGTAGACCCTAACGGATGTTATCCCATAGACGGAGTAGCCGCAAATTCCAGATGGCATTATTTTTGTATGACCAATTGTCCCGCCGGATATACCGGAATTACTCCCGGATACGGAACACCTCAATGTCTTTACTATCATACTCAAGCCATAGCCGGCGGCGGAGGATGCCCCGGAGGGGCGGCATGGAATCCCGGAGGGGCTTATCCCTTGACTTGCGGGATACAAACCCGCGGAGCGGGAGAAACGGTTACTCTTCTAATGCCTTTTGTAGCGACGCCTCCTAATGCGCCGAATTTTCTTTTTTCGAGATCCGGAACTTTGGAAAGAAATACTGTAAGGGCGGCTATAAGATTATGGTGGACTCCTCCGGTTTCTCTTCAAAATGTTTCCAGACCTCTGGATACTACTATGGAAACTTATTTATCCGCCAATATGGTATCCCAATAGCCATTGAAAAAACATTTTACTCCTGCTAAACTATTATTATGAGGCTAAGAAAAGGTTCGATAATGCAGACTTTGGTCATGTGCATTATGATGGCCACAATATCGGTTATGGTCATGAAATGGGTTATGATGCGCTATACCATGGCCGTTCGTTTGGATAAGTCCGTTCAATCGAGAGTCAGAGCGGAAGGCGTTTTTTATAACAGAATGTCGGTTTGGGGTACAGGCGCTCCCGCTAATTTTTCCGTCGGAGTAAACGGGAAAACCATAAATGGGAATTTATCCGCGGCGGTCGTATACGGAAATAACGTAAACAGAGTAACGGTTACGACCGATCAAGACCAATAATTACTTTTTACCTAATCCGGTAGAAAATTCTATTTGTTTAAAAGGTTTAAATCCGAATCCCGCATTATCTATTAAAGCTTTTTTTTGAGTTTCTTTATCTTGAATAAGCCATTTTTTCCATTCCAATTCCAGATCCGAAGCGGTCCTAAAGCGGTAAGCTTCCCAGAGATTTTTTTCTATTTTATAATCTTCTCTTATTAAATCGCATAAATTCTTAAAAGCGAGTCTTTTATTCGGTCTGTATAGATACGAAACTATTCCGTAAGCTTGAAGATACCAATTCGAAATCTTTTCGGAGGAGTCTAAGTTTTCTATTTTAGTATCGAAAAAAACGGAAAATTTCAAAAATTTTTCGGGCATGGTAAACTTTAAAGCTCTTTTCCAGGGGCCTTCGCTTTCATAAGTCAGATCTTCCATGAAAACCGCCAGACCTTCGTTAAGCCATTGAGGAGGCGTTTTCATTTTTTCGGAAAAATAACTTTCAAAATATAAATGAGTCAGTTCGTGAGCCAAAGTCGATTTAAGTTTTTCTATGTCTCCCATATCGTATACGACTACGGCTTTTTTATCGTAAAATGCCAATCCTTTAGACCATGTGGGCGGGGCAAATTCTCCTTTGAGATAATTTTCCTGTGAGGAATAGATATAAATATTTGTTTTATTTTTTGTCATCCATGGCGCAAACATCGAAACATTCAGTCGCATTTTGGCGAAAATTTTCTCCAGTTCTATCATTATAGAATCCGGAGTCCATTTCCCTTCGTAATATAGATTGAAATTAGGAGAAGTTTTTGTTTTCCAATCCGTAGAGTAAACAAAGGCGGGAAAAAGCAGAAAAAGTAAAATTAATCTTGTCATAAGTAAGCTGCGGTAACGGATTTTTTTGATTTTTTAATTTCTTTCAAATATCCTTCGTAAATAAGTTCTCCTCCTAAAGGGCCTCCTTGCGGTCCTAATTCTATTATCCAATCTGCGGATCTTATTATGTCCAAATTATGCTCTATTACTATTATGGTGTTTCCGGAATCGGCCAAACGCTGAAGCACCTTTATAAGTTTTTCCACGTCGGCGAAATGAAGTCCGGTGGTCGGCTCGTCTAATATATATAGGGTCTTTCCCGTAGCTCTTTTCGATAATTCGAATGCTAATTTTATTCTTTGCGCTTCGCCTCCAGATAATGTGGTAGAGCTTTGTCCGAGTTTTATATATCCTAATCCCACATCCTGTAAGAGATTAAGTTTTGTTTTTATTTGAGGTATGGAAGAAAAAAAATCTAAAGCCTCGCTTACGCTCATTTCCAAAACATCGTGAATGTTTTTGTCCTTATATTTTACTGAAAGAGTATCTTCGTTAAATCTTTTGCCCAGGCATTGTTCGCATTTAACGAAAATATCCGGCAAAAACTGCATTTGTATTTTTATCGCTCCGTCGCCCTGGCATGCTTCGCACCTTCCTCCTTTAAGGTTGAATGAAAACCTTCCAGAATCAAATCCTCTCCTCCTGGCTTCCGGCATAAGAGAAAAAACTTCTCTTATGCGGTCGAAAACTCCGGAATATGTGGCCGGATTCGATCTGGGAGTTCTGCCTATGGGAGATTGGTCGACTATTACCGCTTTATCTATTTGTTCCAACCCTTCGGCTTTTTTATATTTGCCGGGTTCGTCCTTTGCGGAATATAGTTTTTTTGCCAAAGCCTTATATATTATCTCGTGAACCAATGTGGATTTTCCGGAACCGGAAACTCCGCATACGCATGTTATAAGTCCCAAAGGTATTTTTGTATCTATATTTCTAAGATTAAACTGCGAAACTCCGAAAAATTTTATAAATCTTCCGTCATGTTTTCTGTTTTTACTTTCGTATACTTTTTTTTCTTTTCCGCATAAGTAAGGTCCGGTAACCGAAAGGGGATTTGCGCAAATATTTTCCGCGCTGCCTTGCGCTATTACTTTTCCGCCTTCTATGCCCGCGCCGGGTCCCATATCTATTATATTATCGGCATTTTTCATTACGCTTTCGTCATGCTCCACTATTAAAAGAGTATTGCCCAAATCTCTGAGAGATTTAAGAGTGCTTATAAGTTTTATATTGTCTTTTTGATGAAGACCTATCGTAGGCTCGTCGAGAACATAAAGAACCCCGGTAAGACCGCTGCCTATTTGAGTGGCCAATCTTATCCTTTGAGCTTCTCCTCCCGATAATGTCGAAGAAGATCTTGAAAGAGTCAAATAAGAAAGACCCACTTTATTTAAAAACCCGAGTCTTGCCTTTATTTCTTTTAGTATAAGACGAGATATCTCTTTTTCTCTTTCGTTTAAATTTAAAGAAGAGAAAAAAACTTCCGCTTCTCCCACGGTTAAATCGGAAATATCGGATATATTTTTATTTCCGACATAGACGCTTAAAGCTTCTTTCTTTAACCTTTTGCCAGAGCATGACGGGCAAATCTTTTCGGTCATGAATCTTTGTCTTATTTCCTCTTTTACGAATTCCGATTCGGTTTGAGAATATCTTCTTTTTATATTTGTCAGAACGCCTTCGAATTCTCCGTCCCCGTTTAAAAGTATTTCCTTGTGTTTTTCGCTTAAAATAGAAAATTTTTTATTTTCCGGTATGGAATATTTTGCGCAAACATCCGAAAGCATTTGCCCGTAATATCCCGACCAGGCGTTTTTCCATCGATGAGTTCTTGTGGTAACCGGATTGCTCCATGCCGTCAAGGCTCCTTCTTTTACGGAAAGTTCCGGATTTACCGCCAAAGAAACGGATATCTCAGTTTTAAACCCCAGACCCGCGCATTCCGGACAGGCTCCGTAGGGGGAATTGAAAGAAAATAGTCTCGGCTCCAAATCGGGCATGGACAGCGCGCATGAAGGACAGGCGTTTTTCAAAGAATATAAAGTTTTTTCTTTTCCGCTTTTTACTATTATAAAATTTCCCGTTTCCTTTATCGCCAGGTCCAAATCGTCTTTTAATCTCTCGGATTCGTTTTTATCGATTTCAAATTCGTCTACTAAAACAGATATATCGTGTTTTTCGTATCTTTTTAAAGAAGGAACGGATTCCAAATCGTAAATCTTACCGTCTATTTCTGCTTTTTGCCAGCCTTTTTTTCTTAATTTGGAGAAAAGTTCTTCGTAAGTCCCCGTTCTTCCGGAAATCAAAGGAGCAATAATTTTAATTTTTTTATTTGAGTATTTTAAATAAATATCTTCAAAAATTGCGTCTATGTTCCAGACGGCTACGGGTCTTGAGCATATATGACATACTTGTTTTCCGGCTCTGGCAAATAAAAGTCTCAAATAATCGTAAATTTCGGTCACCGTCCCTACCGTAGATCTCGGATTGGAAGACGGAGAATGCTGTTGTATCGCTATGGCGGGGGAAAGTCCTTCTATGTAATCGACATCCGGTTTCTCCATCATTTCCAGAAACTGTCTGGCATACGCCGAAAGACTTTCCATATACCGCCTTTGACCTTCTGCATAAACGGTATCGAAGGCCAAAGAAGACTTTCCGCTGCCGCTTAAACCGGTAATTACGGTTATCTTATTTTTCGGTATTTCTACGTTTATGTTTTTAAGATTATGGCAGCGCGCGCCTTCTATTTTTATATTTTCCGTCATAGATATCTGTTTATTACGGTGTTTTTGGGTTTATCGGCTTTGCCGGGATAATCTTCGTTATAATGAAGACCTCTTGATTCTTTTCTCATAAGACAAGATTTTATAACCGCGGATGCGGTTATGGCTATATTTCTAAGTTCTACGAAATTTTTATTAGGCCTGTATTTATTGTAATAATATTCTATTTCTTCGGTTATTACTTTCATTCTTTTTTCGGCTTTTAATAATCTTTCTTCGTTTCTGACTATACCCACATAGTTCCACATAAGAGTCCTTATTTCCTTCCAATTTTGAGTTATTATTACTTCTTCGGCGGAATGTCCCGTTTTCCCGTAATCCCAAATATAATGTTTAGGATTTTTTATCGAACTTGAGAAAGCGTAATCCTGCCGCGCGGTTTTTGCGGCTCTGATAGCAAATACCGCGGCTTCCAAAAGAGAATTTGAGGCTAATCTGTTGGCACCGTGCAGGCCGGTACAGGATACCTCGCCGAGTGCGTATAAATTTTTTAAATTTGTAAGAGAGTTTTCGTTTACTTCCACTCCTCCGCAGAAAAAATGAGCCGCCGGAACTACCGGTATGGGTTCTTTGGCGGGATTAATGCCGTATTTGAGACAATTTTGATAAATGTAAGGGAATCTTTTTTTAATGAAATCTTTGGATTTAAAACTTATATCCAAAAGAACATAATCTTCTCCCGATTTCTTTAATTCGCAGTCTATCGCTCTGGCAACCACGTCTCTGGGAGAAAGTTCTCCCCGGCTCGAATAATTCCTCATAAACCTTTTACCGTCTTTTGTCAAAAGAACGGCCCCTTCTCCTCTCAAAGCTTCGCTTATCAAGAAATTTCTGGCCTGCGGGCTATACAAACATGTCGGATGAAATTGTACGAATTCCATATTTTTTAAGTTAAGTCCGGCCTTCCACGACATGGCAAATCCGTCGCCGGTGGCGCAGTCGGGATTGGAAGTATATAAATAAGCTTTGCCGGCTCCGCCGGTGGCTAAAAAAGTTTTGCCGGCCAAAAAAGAATCTATCGTATTTGCTTTGGCATTATAGGCATAAACTCCGCGGCAGGAATTTGATTGCGGTTTGTTAAATTTAGGATGATTTTCAAGTATGAAATCGACGGCGTAATAGTTTTCGAATATTTTTATGTTTTTTATCGAAGAAGCTTTTTTTGCCAAAGCCGATACTATGGCATAACCGGTTCTGTCGGCCCAGTGAAGTATTCTCCTGTCGGAATGCCCTCCTTCGAGTCCCAGAGAATAAGCCGTTCCGTTTTTATCGAAGTTTACTCCCAATTTTGACAGTTCTTCTACCGCTTCGGGAGCCGATTTTACGGTAATTTCGGTTATTTTTTTATCGCATAAACCTGCGCCCGCTTTCAAAGTATCTTTTATGTGGCTTTCAAAGTCTCCGTCCTTATTTGTAACCGCCGCCAGCCCTCCTTGAGCCAAAGAAGAATTTGAATCAAAGACGCTCTTTTTGCCAAGCAGTATTACTTTGCCTTTTTGAGAAAGTTTTATCGCCGAAAGAAGTCCGGCCAATCCGGTGCCTATTACCAAAAAATCCGTTTTTATTATTTTCATTTTCCGCTTTTAATTTTTTTTACAAATTCTTAAAATATATTTTAGCATTATATGAGACACGGAAAAATAAAGAAAAAACTGGCAATTTATCTGCCTATGATCCTCTCCTGTATTATCTTATTTTTGCTTATCTATCCCAAGCATGAAACTCTTTTTTCCGTTATTTTCAATTCCGATGCTTATTACCTTTCTCTTTCTTTGGCTTTTTCTGTCTTAAGCTATTTCGCCATGGGTTTTTCGCTTTGGGAAACATTAAAAATAATGGGACATAAAATATCTCTTTTGGATTCCGTCGCCATAGCTTGGGTTTCAACTACCGTAAATTATTTTTTATCCAGCGGCGGAGTTAGCGGATTTGCGGTCAGAGCTCATCTTTTGGCCAAAAGACATGTGCCTTACAGCATCTGCATTACAAGTTCGGTAGTCCTTACGGCTTTTATTTATTTGATACTCGATATTATTATCTTAAACGGTTTTGTAATGCACTTTTTATCTTTGAAAGAACTTAACGGAGAAATGATAGAGGGAATAATAGGCATATCCGTTCTTCTTTTGGTGTCCTCTTTTTTCGTAACCATAATTTATCATCACGAATTTAGATCCGTATGGGCCAAAAAAATTTATCATTTGTTAAATAAAATAGTCTATTTTTTCTCAAAAAAAGAAATACCCCCGGAAGATTTTGAGCTTTTTGAAACTCAGCTTAACGAAGGAGTTTATAAAATACATGAAAAAAAATACGAACTTCCTAAGGTCGCTTCTTACATAGCGTTCGACTGGATATGCAATATTTTGATACTTTTTTTTGCGTTTAAAGCCATAGGCGTTAAGATTTCTTTTGCGAAATTAATAATAGGATTTTCTTTCGGCATGCTTATGACGGTCATCCCCATACTCCCGGGAGGATTGGGGGCTATGGAAGCGGCTATGGCGGCGGCATATTCCAATATGGGAATACAATGGGAAAAGGCTTTGGCGGCGGCGTTGATTTTTAGAATTTTTTATTACATAATTCCTTCTTTGATAAGCGTGTTCGTGTATTTCGGACTCAAAATTTCAGAACCTAAGTTTGATTATGAAAATTTCATAAAAAGAGCTTCCAGGATCAAAAAAAGCAAGGAGAAAATAAATTATGATATCTGAATTTGACGGTAAAAAACCTAAGATTGCCCGCTCGGCTTTCATAGACCCTTCCGCGGTAATAATAGGCGATGCGGAAATAGAAGGAGACGTTTCCGTTTGGCCCTGTGCCGTCATAAGAGCCGATGTGGAAAGAATTAAAGTAGGAAGAGGAGCTAATGTGCAGGACTGCGCCGTTTTGCATCCCAACAGGAATAAACCGGTTATAATAGGAGAAGGCGTTACCGTAGGTCATTGCGCGGTAGTTCACGGCAGCATGGTCGGAAAAAACTCCCTTATAGCTATGAACGCTACCGTAATAGACAGCGAAATAGGAGATTATTGTTTAATAGGAGCCGGATGCGTAATAACTCCCGGCAGCAAGATTCCTTCGCGTTCTTTGGTTTTGGGACTGCCTCACAAAATAGTGAGACAACTAAGCGAAGAAGAAATAAAAGCTTTGGAAAAATCGGAAAAGGATTATATCGAACTTAAATCTTTATACGAGGCAGTTAAATGAAAAAAATACTGATAATAGAAGATAGCAAAAAAACTTCTTTGATACTTAAGGAAGTTTTGGAAAAAATGAGTTACTCGGTTTTTTTGGAACATGACGGCGTTTCCGGACTGGCGGCCGCAAGAAGGGAAAAGCCAGACTTGATACTTTTAGACCTTCTTCTGCCGAAAATAAGCGGTTTTGACGTATGTAAATCTCTAAAGCAGGATAATGCGGTAAGAAGTATACCCGTGATAATACTTTCCACGATGTATAATGAAGAAAACGTTCAAAAAATGAAATTACTCGGCGCCGTTACTTTTATGAAAAAACCTTATAGATTGGAAGAACTTTTGGAGGAAATAAAGAAAAGGCTTAAAGATGAATAGAAAAATAAAAAAGTTATACGACCTTTTATATTCCGCTTTCGGACCGAGAGGTTGGTGGCCCGTTTGCGATAAAAAATCTCAGATTCCTCTTTATAGACCCAAACAATACTCTCCTGAAAATCTTAGAGAATCGTTCGAAATATGCGTCGGAGCCATACTTACCCAAAATACTTCTTGGAAAAACGTAGTAAAATGTTTTGAGTTTTTATCGAAAGACGGACTTATAAAGGCGCAAAAAATAATCGAAATGCCTTTGGGAGAATTGGAAAAAAAAATAAGATCCTGCGGATATTATAGACAGAAGGCTAAGAGACTAAAAGAATTTTCCGTTTTTTGGCAAAAAGAAGAACCATATTTTTCCTCTTACAAAAAAGATTTTTTTAGAGAAAAACTTCTTTCTTTAAAAGGCATCGGCCCGGAAACGGCCGATTCTATGCTGCTTTACGCTTTCTCTATGCCGAGCTTTGTAATAGATTCTTATACGAAAAGAATTTTTTCCAGAATATTTATAAAACAGGCGGAAGATTATCGTTCTCTTAAGAAAATATTCGAATCGGCTTTGCCTGAGGATTTTAAAATTTATAACGAATACCATGCTTTGATAGTGGAAACGGCGAAAAGATTTTGTTTTAAGAAAAATCCGGCCTGTCTCGGCTGTCCTGCGGAGATAATGTGTCTTTATCGGAGGAAAAATGCGGGAAATTTTTCAAATAGAGTCTCTTTTAAACGAAGAAAAAATAAAAGAAGCATACGCTCTGCTTAGAAAAAAAAGAAAGAAAATATATCCGATTTCTCTTTTTTATGAGGGAGAAATATTGAGAATGAGCGGCTTTTTCCAGAAGGCTTCTTCTTTATATGAAAAATATCTGCCTTTTTCTTCTTCGTCTCAAGAAAAGAAAAAAATATACGTAAAAATAGCGTCTTGCAAAAGAGCTTTGGGACTTAAAGAAGAAGCTTTGATTTGGTGCTCAAAGGCCTTAAAGATAGACAAAAAAGACGAAGATATTATGCTGGAAACTGCTATGGTGTACAGACTTTGCGGATATTACTTAAAAGCCGAAAAACTTTTTTTCAAGCTTATAAAATCATATTCTCTAAAAAAAGATTTTTCCGCTCTTTCATACGCATACTGGGCTTTGGGAGGACTAAAAAGAAATTACGGAGCTTTGCAAGATTCCAAGAGCTATTTCCTAAAATCTCTAAAATTTTCGTCCAGAGCAAAAGACAATTCGCTAAAAGTTTATTCTTTATTCGGTCTGGCGGGAGTATGCAGAATAAAAGGCGAAATAGAATCTTCCTTAAAATATTATTTAAAAGCGGGTTCTATCGCGGAAAAAAACGATATTTTTGCCTTGGCTTATTCTTTTTGCGGAACCGCAAACGCTTTGAGACAGCTGGGCAGACTCGACGAGGCGGAAAAACTATATCTAAAATCAAAAATATTATATTCCAGATTGGGCGATAAGCCGGATTTGGGATTTGTATATTGGGGATTGGGCGAAATATATAGGAAAAGAGGCAATTTAAGAACTTCTCTTTTTTACTTAAAAAAATCTTCTTTTCTTTTTAAGCAAGGTTTTGAAAAAAGAGGGGAAATACTTTCTTTAATTTCTTCGGCGAAAGTCCTTTATGCTTTGGGGCAAACCGATAAAGCGAGAAAAAATTATTTTTCGGCGTTAAAAAAGGCAAGGTCGGAGAATATAAATACTTATCTCGAAGACTATACTTAAATCACATTTTGAAATCGGATCCGAGATATAATTCTCTTGCTTTTTCGTCTTTTATGAGAGTATCGGAAGAACCTTCCGTTAATACTTCGCCTTTATATATCAAATAAGCTCTGTCTGTGACCGACAGCGTATCTCTTACATTGTGATCGCTTATCAATATTCCTATGTTTTTTTCTTTTAGCTTAATTATTATTTTTTTGAGTTCTCCGACCGTTATCGGATCCACTCCCGCAAAAGGTTCGTCTAAAAGTATTATTTTGGGAGAGTTTATCATTACTCTGGCGGCTTCGAGCCTTCTTTTCTCTCCTCCGGAAAGAGTATGAGCTTTTTGATTTTTTAAATGAGATATGGCAAATTCTTCGAGTAAAGAATTGATTTTTTTATCGGCATCCGCTTTAGATAAGGATGTTCTTTCTATGACCGCTTTTAGATTGTCGTATACGGTAAGGTTTCTAAAAACGGTCGGTTCCTGAGCGAGATATCCCAGCCCCATAAGGGCTCTTTTATGAAGAGGCAAATCCGAAACGTCTTTGGAATCTATGAATACTTTCCCGTAGTCGGGCGTTAGAAAACCTACGAGCATGGAAAAAGTCGTGCTTTTTCCGGCTCCGTTGGGCCCGAGCAAACCTACTATTTCTCCGGAATTTACTTTTATGTTTACGGAATTTACGGCTTTTTTATCTTTATAGCTTTTTATAAGCCCTTCTCCTATAAGTTCCATTTATTTCTCCATTACTTTGTTTATTATATATCCTCTTACTTTATTTTCCGCTTTTATAACCGATGTGTCTCTGTTTAATGTTATGGAGTCCGCTTCCATAAATAGTTTATACTTTTCATTTTCTCCGAAAGCCGAAGGATTGGCTCCTTTTATCAGAAAATCTCCCGTAGCGGAATTAAAAATGCCTTTTTCTCCGTAAACGGAAGAACTTCCGGAAATTACTTCAAATTCGTTTTCAAAAATAACGGTTTGAGAATAGTTATCCGCCAAAAGAGATCTGGAATAAGTAATTATTTTTCTTCCGTCTTTTAAAAAATAAATAGATTTGACTCTTTTCGGGGAAGATTCCATTTTTGCTTTTTCCATGTTTTGAGAATATGTCGATTTGTCGCAGTAGGATTCTACCGAGGTCCCGTCTTCAAACTTTCTGAGGCAATATACCGAACCTTCGGCTTCCCATAGTTTTTTTTCTCTGTAAAAAACGGCTTTATCGGCTTTAAGTTCGTAAAGGGCATTTCGAAAAGATACCGAACCCTGGAATATTTCCGTTTGAGCGTCCCTGTTTATTTCCCATCTTTCGCTTTTCACTACCGAACCGGCCAAAAAATCGTCTTTGTCTTTCGAATGAAGACTTAAAGAAAATAAAAAAATAAAAAATAAAAAGTTAAATTTTTTTAGTTTCATGCTTATAAAAATTTATCCTGCTCAAGTCCGGTTTTGCGCTAAATCCCAGAGCGGATGTTTCGGTGTCTTCCGTAATTATTTTAACTTTGGAGTCGGACCAGATAATATTTTTTGCGGAATCGAAATATATTTGCGAAGAATATAATTTTGTTTTTTTCTCTTCGGATATTATTCTTACGTTATTTTTTATAAAAGATTTTTCACGGACCATGTCTATTATTCCGGTTTCTCC
>JAAYVI010000046.1 GCA_012517235.1 Elusimicrobiota bacterium
AAGGGAATAGAATTGCTGTTTTAGAAAAGAGCTTTTTATTTCGCTTCCCGGATTTCTTCTCAAAGAAGAAAGAGAAAAAGAAGGGTCGCTTAGTTTGCCGGCCCAAAATTTGGCTTTGGCTTCCAAAAGTTCTTCCTGCATGGAATATATTTTCGAATATCTTTCCGAACAGTCTTTTTCTTTGAAATCTTTCACGGCGTCTCTATAATCTGGTATTTCCGGCGTAGCGTCGGCCAAAGAAAATTTGTCTTTTTTTGCTTGAGCCGATATCGCTTGCGCGGGCAGTTCGCCTTCTCCGCTTTTAAGAGCCAAACCGTCGGAGGATCTTAAAAGTTTTATTATCGATTTTACAGAGTTTTCCGAGCCGAAAGCTTTTACCAATACTATGCCTTCTATTTTATTTTTTTGCGCTTCTATGGGCGAAAAGGAATTTTCAAATACGAAAACTTTATCTTGCCTTTGAAGAGCGGCCAATAGTTTTTCGAAAGAATATTCCAACTGCTCCTGAGGCGCGCCGTTTTTATTTTCAAAAGGCATCAAAGCTATGCTTCTTATATTATTTTCCAGACAGGCGGATATTATTTCTTTGGCGGCTTTTTCATAAGGATCTTTTTGCTGTTTATCGGAGGCAAAAACATGAACAGCAGCCGCGATAATCGTTACGGTTAAAATTTTTTTCATTTCCGCCTCCCGAATATATTATAGAAGGCGGCCGGTAAAATAAAGTTCAGAAAGCGTTCAAATTTTGTTCAAATGTCCAGCTTATAACCCACGCCCGGAACGCTAACGATTTTTTTGGATATTTTCCCCGTCAGTTTTTTTCTAAGAGAATATACGTGAACTTCGACCGTATGAGGATCGTTATAAAGAGCGGGGTCGTAGCCCCATACCGTTTGAAGTATGTTTGAAGTGTGTAATACCTTCCCGGGATTTGCGAGAAACATATTCAGAAGATCGAATTCTTTTCTGGTAAGCTTTATTAAATTGTCTCCGGTTTTTACCGTTCTGGAATCGGGATCGAAAACTATCCCCATTTTTTTTATGGACGACGATTTTTCTTCGTTTTTCTCGTATCTTTTTAAAACCGCTTTTATCTTTGCGGTAAGAACCTTAAAGGAAAAAGGCTTTATTATATAATCGTCGGCGCCTTTATCGAAACCTTTTAATACGTCTTCCTCTTCTATGTCTTTTCCGGACATTATTATTACCGGAAGATTAGCCGTTTCTTTATTTTCTTTTATAGCCTTACATACGGCAAAACCGTCTATGGGCTCTATTTGAGCGTCAGTAAGAATCAAATTAACCTTGGTTTCTCTGGCAAGTATCAGGCCTTCGTTGGGATTGTCGGTATAAACCGTTTTAAATCCTTCGGCTTCCAAATTTCTGGCTACGGCGTTTAAGAAGCTTTTCTCGTCGTCTATTATAAGTATTTTTTCCGATCCCATTAATTAAATTATATCATTTGAATCGGTTTTTTAAAGCTCTGTTTATTTTCTCGGCCATTTTAGATCTTATCTTGACCATTTCATCGGGAGATAGGTACGAATTATCGCAAAAACCGGAATATTTTTTGGGATCA
>JAAYVI010000047.1 GCA_012517235.1 Elusimicrobiota bacterium
TATTATCTTAGCTTCTTCTTGAGAAATTTCGCATTGTTCCGCAAGCATTTTATGCTCTTTTGGGTCCGTCCTTACCGGTCTGAAAGTGCCCCATCCGACATGAAGAGTTACATAAGATACGATCACTCCTTTCAGCGAGAGAGAATTTAATAAAGATTTGGTGAAGTGAAAACCCGCCGTAGGCGCGGCTATAGAACCTTCTTTTTCGGCGTAAACCGTTTGATAAAGTTCGCAGTCGTTTTCCAAATAAGGAGACAATCCTTTTTCTTTTCTTTTCTTTTCTATGTAGTTTGGAAGCGGTATCAGGGCGTTGCGGTTTAAATATTCTTCGTCCAAAGGCGAGGAAAATTCGAATATAAAACTTCCGTCTTCGTTTTGACTGAGACATCTGGCCTTTATTTGGCCGGGGGCTTCGTATTCGTCTTTCGGCTTCGATTTTCTCGATAAAAGTTTCCAGATGGTTTTTGATTCGTTTTCGCAGGAAACTAAAAGAAACTCGACGGCGCCGCCGGTTTTTTTTCTGGCCGGAAGTTTGGCTTTCCATACTTTGCTTTTATTTAGGATAAGACAGTCTCCAGAATTTAGGTAATTGCCCAAATTGAAGAATTTATCGTGAAAAATTTCTCCCGTTTTTCTGACAACTATCATTAAATTGGAAGAGTCTCGAGGATAAGCGGGCTTTTCCGCTATAAGTTCTTTTATCGGCAATTCTTCAAAATTTTCGAGCATATCATTTGTAAGAGAAAAATTTAGCTATATCCGTTATTCTGGCTCCGGGATAATAAAAAGACAGGATTTTTTTATAGTTAAATCCTTTTTGAGCCATGTTTTTTGCGCCTTCCTGACACATTCCTACTCCGTGTCCCCAGCCTTTTCCGTAAAAAACATATTCTTTTTTTATTTTTTCTACTTTCGTTATAAAAGTACTTTTAAATTCGAAAGCGCCGAATTCTTTTCTGAGATCTTTTGTTTCCGCTTTAAAAACTCCCTTATCCGTGTAAAAAGACAATTTGACGGCTCTCCCGGATTTGTCTTTTGAAAATATTTTTACCGAATTGAGCTTAAGGGCAGTGGACCCTTTTTTTTGTATGAAAGAGAGAAGTTCGTCTTGAGGTATTTCTATCTCCCATTCGTAATGATTTGATGTTTTGCAGTACGGATCCGACACTCCTCTCAGCGGTTTTATTATGTCTCCGCTGAACGCCGAAGAAGGAGTTGTCGTTCTTCCTCCGCAGCAGGCATGAAAAAAGGCGGTTATCATTCTTCCGTTATAATATAGAACCTCTCCTTTTGTGGAGTTTACGGCCTGAATAATTTTATCGTTGATTTTTTCCATGCCGGTATAAACCTGGTGAGCGGTATCGCTTCCTATGTCATAATCGCTGCCTTTTCTTATAAGTCTTGCGGCATATGTTCTCGAAGCTACGGCTTGAGCTTTAAGGGCCTCAAGCGGCCAATCGGGTCCCATTTCGGGCGCGAGTACGCCCATCAGATATTTCTCGAAAGGTATTTCTTCCACGACATTAATATAACCGTCCTTATGGCTTATCGCTGTCAGTCTACCTCTGTATCTCTTGCCGTTTATTTTTAGAAAATTTTTCCCGTCCGGGACATAAAAATCTACCGGAGAGCTCAGCTTTTCTTTGCTTAGATATAAAAAATTATCCGAATCCGGTTTCATAATATAAGTTGCGTTAGGAACAAGTCTAAACTTTCTGGCTGAAGCGTCGGAAACTATTACGTCTCCGTAGGTATTGAGAGTAACCTGTTTGTTATTTCCGGAAATTAATATTCTTATATTAAGTTCCTTTTCATTTTGAGCCGTTAAAGAAAAAGGTATTAAAAGATAAAGCGTTAACAGAATGTTCGTTTTCATTTGAAGAGAGTATTATCGCCGCCTTTGTTTTCTATTTTTAAGTGTTTGTACGCTTTTTCGGTCAAGATTCTTCCTCTGGGAGTTCTTTGTATAAATCCGGCTTTTATTAGATAAGGTTCTACCGTATCGGTTATCGTGTCTATCTCTTGAGATAGGGCTACGGCTATGTTTTCTATTCCTACCGGACCGCCCGAGAATTTTTCGGCGACGGCGTAGAGAAGCTCTCTGTCCAAACAGTCTAAACCTTCTTCGTCTATTTCCAAAGCTTTAAGAGCTTTAATGGATATTTTGCCATCTATTATCCCGTCGCCTTTGACCTGAGCAAAATCTCTTACTCTTCTTAATAGTCTATTGGCTATTCTGGGCGTTCCTCTCGCTCTTGAAGCTATTTCCGTTATTCCGTCGTCGTTATATTTTATGTTTAAAATGGAAGCCGATCTTTTTATTATTGTTTCTATTTCTTTTTTTTCATAAAATCCTAAATTAATCATTATGGAAAATCTGTCTCTTAAAGGACCGGTTAAAAGTCCGCTTCTTGTCGTAGCGCCGACTATTGTTATTTTAGGAGTCGGTATCTTAAGAGTCGTAGCTCCGGGTCCTTTGCCGGTATTTACGTAAAATGTGAAGTCTTCCATTACGGGATATAAGGCTTCTTCTACGGCGGTATTTAATCTGTGTATTTCGTCTATGAATAAAATATCTCCGTCCGAAAGTTCGGCGGTAACCATGGCGGCCAAATCTCCCGGTTTGGTAAGAACCGGGCCGGATGTGATTTTTATATTTACGCCCATTTCGGCGGCCAATATATGCGAAAGAGTGGTTTTACCGAGACCCGGAGGGGAATAAAAAAGACAATGGTCCAGAGCTTCTTTCCTAAGTTTTGCCGCTTCTATGAATATCTTCAGATTTTCTTTTACTTTTTCTTGTCCTATGAATTCGGAAAGATTTTTAGGTCTGAGAGAGTATTCGTGTTTTTCTTCTCCCGACAATGTTTTTGCGTTTAACAGGTTTTCTTCTTTCATAATCCTTTGGAAAGTCTTTTTAAAGTCTCTTTGAATATTTTTTCAAAATCGGCTTTTGAAAAATTTTCGTCCGACAATATCTCTTTCAGAGGCTCTTTGCATTCGGAAATTTTATAACCCAAAGAGACCAAAGCGTTTAAAACTTTTTCATATTTTTCCGCCGCATCGGAAGAATAGTAATCGCCTTTGGTCGAGTATTGAGCGGAGATTTTATCTTTTAGAGCGTCGGTAAGTTTTTCCGCGGTTTTTTTTGTAAAACCGAAAATGGAAGTAAGAGTTTTAAGATCTTTTTCGGCCGCGGCTTTTTTGAAATTCTCCGGAGAACGCATTGCTTTGTTTAAATATTCCAAAGCCTTTTTAGCGCCGGTTTGGGGTACGCAGGATCTAAAAAGCTCGAATAAATCTTTTTCTTCTTCGCTTAAAAAACCGTAAAGCGATTGTCCTTCATACATACTGAAAGAGGAAGAAATATGAAAAGAAAATTCCTCTCCTTTTTTAAGTTTTAAAAGCGAAGATTCGCAGCAGTTTATCTCGTATCCTACTCCGTAGGCTTCGGCTATTACGGAGGTTGCGTTTACCTTTAATATTTTTCCTCTTATATGCGCTATCATCTTTTTTTACCTTTTTCTATTAAAGCGGCAAATCCGGAATTTCTTAAGTGAACGAAAGCTATGGCTGCCGCGTCGGAAACATCGTCCGGAGTTAAAGGCTCTTTTAGAGAGAATATTAAAGATACGGCTTTTGTCATTTGATTTTTATCGGCATTGCCGTTTCCGCTTACAAAACTTTTTACCGTTCTGGGATTGTATTCGCTCAAAGGTATTTTTGCCCTATGTAAAGCTAAAATTATTACGCCTCTGGCATAGGTAGTGCTTCTTTGCGAGACGGCTTTTTTGGAGAAATATATTTCCTCTACCGCGGCTTGTGAAGGGGCATATTTCTCGGCCAGAGTTTTTATTTCGCAGTATATTTTATCGAGCCTTTCCTGAAGAGATAATGCCGAAGAAGTCTCTATTAGGCCAGAAGCGATAAGCGCGGTTTTAGAATTTTCGTTTTTTTCCGCTATCGCCCAGCCTGTTCTTTCCAAACCCGGATCTATGCCCAAAACTCTGGAAATCTCTTTCATTTCATTAATTTTTCCAATAATTCGGCCGGTATGTCAAAATTAGAAAATACGTTTTTTACGTCGTCGTGGCTTTCTAATTCTTCCATGAGTTCCAAAACCTGTTTGGCTTTGTCTTCTCCGACTTTTACCTCGTTTTTTGGAATCAGACCTAACTCCGAAGACGCTATCGGTATTTTTTTATCTTCTAAAACTTTTTTTATTTTTTCAAAATCTTGAGGCGCCGTATATATTTCAAAATTTTCGTTTTCGGGGTCGTTTGAAAGATCTTGGGCTCCGGCGTCCAAAGCCAAAGTCATAAGTTCGTCTTCGGATACGGCGGTTTTGGGGACGGCCAAAAAACCTTTATTTTCGAACATCCACGACACGCATCCGGACGCGCCTATATTGCCTCCGTGATCTTCGAATATTTTTCTTATTTCTCCGAAAGTTCTGTTTTTATTGTCGGTAGTCGCTTCCACTATTACGGCAATTCCGGCCGGACCGTATCCTTCGTAGTTTATTTCTTCAAAAATGACTCCGGGAATTTGTCCGGTACCTTTCATAATGGCTCTTTTTATGTTGTCCTGAGGCATATTAACTTCTTTTGCGTCTTCTATGGCTTTCCTTAATCTCGGATTGCCTTCAGGATCTCCGCCGCCCATTTTGGCGGCTATGGTTATTTCTCTTATTATTTTGGTGAAAATTTTGCCTTTTTTGGCGTCTAAAATGGCTTTTTTATGTTTTATTCCTGCCCAGTGAGAGTGTCCGCCCATGTTTCCTCCGAAAAAAATCAAGGTTCTTTATTTAACTTTTAATAAATTTTATAATAATATATGTTCTTTTACAATCCGATTTTTTAAGCCCCCTTAGCTTAATGGATAAAGCAGCTGCCTTCGAAGCAGTTGATAGAGGTTCGATTCCTCTAGGGGGCAAAGCCCGCTAAGCCGGACAACTGCTTGTCCGGCGCGAGGAATCGAACGCCGCAGCGATGTCTGAGTTTGCCGAAGGCAAGGCGAAGACCGCGAGGAGGGGGCTGCGAAAAATTTCCGTCAGGGAATTTATTTGTAGCCGATTCCTCTAGGGGGCAAAGCCCTAAAGAATATATGCGGACGAAAAAGCTTTCGGCGGTTTTGAAGACGGCCCGTAGCGGAAGGGGGACCCGATTTGTCGGGGGAAACCGACGGGACTGGTTTCCCAATCGGGCCGGCGAGAAATTGCCGAAAGCTATGCGCTAAATTTTGAGTATATTGTTAGTCGGCTTTTTAGCGGCGAGAATAGTAAGCGAGCATATCATAGGCAAGATGTATAAATGCGTAGATGAATAGCAAAATAAAAAACAAATTATCTTTTCCATTTTTATAAGGATAAGTATCGAGTATTCTAAATCATATCGCCGGCAAACCTCTTTTGTCAGAATTATCGTTCGAATTTTGTAACAAAATTTTAATTTAATTATAACTTGGGATAATATAAAATATAATCAATGAGACTTTTAATATCTTTATTTCTTGCCGTTTACTGTTCTCTTTCTTATGCGCAGAAAGAGAACGAACTCTCTTTGCCAAAAAAAGCTTTGGAAGTAATAGTTAAAAATTTAAAGGAAGGCGATTCTTTGGTTAAAGCTTATGCGATAGAATCTTTGGGCGAAACGGGAAATAAAAGAATAGTTCCGGTAATAAAAAAATATTTGAAAGATCAAAACGGCTATATAAAAGTTTCTGCCGGATGGGCGCTCTGGAAATTAAGCGATCCGCAAGGATTGGAAAGTCTGTATGAAGTAATAGAGAACGCTCCTTCTCAAAGTCCGGTTAACGATCCTTTGGTAGAACTTAAGAATATAGCGGAA
>JAAYVI010000048.1 GCA_012517235.1 Elusimicrobiota bacterium
TTAAGTTTTCATAAGAACAAAAATCGCAATAATGACATTTTCTTTTACAGAAAGGAATATGTATATAAAGTCCCGGCATAAAATAAAAAGGCCCGCCTGAGCGGGCCTTTTTTGAGCGAAAATCTAATTCTTATTTTTTTCTAAAAACATTTTTATTATGTCTATTGGTACGGGGAATATCGTAGTAGAGTTTTTTTCCGTGGCTACTTCGGTAAGAGTTTGCAGATATCTGAGCTGCATTGCGGCCGGATTCTGACTGATTATGCTTGCCGCATCGGAAAGTTTTTGAGCCGCCTGGAATTCTCCGTCGGCATGAATTACTTTCGCTCTTCTTTCTCTTTCCGCTTCGGCTTGTCTGGCGATAGCTCTTTGCATTTCCTGCGGTATGTCGACATTTTTAACTTCTACGGCCGAAACCTTTATGCCCCAAGGTTCGGTATGCTGATCGAGTATTTGCTGAAGACTTTGATTTATTTTGTCTCTGTTGGAAAGCAGATCGTCCAATTCCTGCTGACCTAAAACGCTTCTTAAAGTCGTTTGGGCCAATTGGCTTGTCGCATACATGTAATTTTCCACATTGAGAACCGCCGCGTCGGGATTTATTACTCTGAAATATACCACCGCGTTTACTTTTACCGAGATATTATCTTTTGTCATAATGTCTTGAGGGGGGACGTCGAAAACCATTACTCTGGTGCTTATCTTTACCATCTTTTGTATTACGGGCCAAATCAATATTAAACCCGGCCCTTTTACTCCGTCGTATCTTCCCAGAGTGAAAACTACGCCTCTTTCATATTCGTTTAGAACGTGAACGGCGGCCATTACGAGAAACAGAATTATTACTATTAAAGGTATGTATGACATTTAACCTCCTAATCCGATTATATGACAGCAAAATAGATTATACAATTTTATTGTATGATATGGGGCAAAAAAGATAAAATATTAAAATGACTCAAGATATAAAAGAGATACTTATAAGTCAAAGTCAAATAGACGCAAGAGTGAAGGAACTTGCCGGAGAAATAAATAAAGATTATAAAGGAAAATGTGTTTTTTTTATAGGAGTGCTTAAAGGATGTTTTCTTTTTCTTTCGGACCTTTTAAAAGAAATAAAACTCGATACCAACGTAGATTTTATGATGGTTTCCTCGTATTCCGGAACCCAGTCTTCGGGCGTAGTAAGAACTCTTTTGGATTTAAAGCAAAGTATAGAGGGAAAACATGTGATAATAGTGGAAGATATAGTCGATTCCGGTCTTACTATGAATTATATGCTTAAAAATCTTTCTACCAGAAATCCCAAATCTTTGGAAATATGCACTTTGCTTAATAAACCTTCTTGCAGGAAAATAAAAGTTCCCATAAAATATTCCGGATTTGAAATACCCGATAAATTTGTTGTCGGATACGGATTGGATTATAACGAAATTTACAGGAATCTTCCCTATATAGGAGTATTGAAAGAATCGGCTATAAAAGAAAGGTGATAACATGATAAATAAAGGAATGAGACAATTGCTTCTATGGATGTTGGGTTTTATGCTTTTGGCCGGCATTTATAATAGTATTAAGGTTTCTCAGTCGGAAAAAGATATTCCGTATTCCGAATTTAAAAGCAAACTTAAAAGCAAAGAGATAAAAAAGGTAGTAGTTTCTCCGGATTTGATAAAAGGGGAAATGATCGCGGAAGGCAAAAAAGTCAATTTTAAAACAATACCGATGTCGGATAGTAACTTGGTAAAGGATATGGAAGAATCCGGCGTTGAAAATTTTGCCGCCACCGCCGATAAGAGCTGGATAACTTCCATACTTTTAAACATAGGATGGATACTGATTTTTATTTTAATTTGGTGGTTTATATTTTTTAGGCAGGCTCAAATGGGCGGAAAGCAAGCGATGAATTTTGGGAAATCGAGAGCCAGACAGCAGGACTTGAAAAAAAATAAAATTACTTTTAAAGACGTGGCCGGATGCGACGAATCGAAAGAAGAACTTAAAGATATAGTCGATTATTTGAAAAATCCCAAAAAATACAAAACATTGGGCGGTACTTTGCCTAAAGGAGTATTGCTTTACGGACCTCCGGGAACGGGAAAAACTCTTTTGGCCAAAGCGGTGGCCGGCGAAGCGGGAGTGGAATTTTTTACTTCTTCCGGTTCGGAATTTGTCGAAATGTTTGTCGGCGTCGGCGCTTCGAGGGTTAGAGATCTTTTTGAAAGAGCAAAAAGAAACGCGCCGGCCATAGTGTTTATAGACGAACTGGACGCAGTCGGAAGACATAGATTCGCCGGCATAGGCGGCGGACACGACGAAAGAGAACAAACTTTAAATCAGCTCTTGGTAGAATTGGACGGTTTCGATTCCAAAGAAGGAATAATACTTATAGCGGCCACAAATAGACCCGACGTATTGGACCCCGCTCTTCTAAGACCCGGAAGATTTGACAGGAGAATAAATGTACCGATACCCGATATAAAGGGAAGACAAGAAATACTTAAGGTACATTCGAGAAAGGTCATAATGGACGAAAACGTGGATTTATCAATAGTGGCTCAGAGAACGCCCGGCTTTGTCGGAGCCGATTTGGCAAATATAGTAAACGAAGCAGCAATAATAGCGGCTAAAAAAGACAAGCAAAAAGTGGAATTTTCGGATTTGGAAGAAGCGATAGAAAAAATGATAGCCGGTCCACAGAGAAGAACGAGAGTTATTTCCGAAAATGAAAGGAAGATAGTCGCATATCACGAATCCGGGCATGCCATAGTGGCAAAAATGATAAAAGGATGCGATCCCGTTCATAAAGTAACAATAATCCCCAGAGGTCCGGCATTGGGATATACTATGCAGCTGCCAAAAGAAGACAGATATCTCACCTCAAAAACGGAGATATTGTCGAGACTGTCGGTGCTTTTGGCCGGCCGCGCGGCCGAAGAAGTGACTTTCGGAGAGTTAACTACCGGAGCTCATGACGATTTATCTAAAGCTACGGCTTATGCTCAGAAAATGGTTACCGAGTTCGGTATGAGCGAAAAAATAGGTCCTCTTTCTCTTAAAAAGGACGAATCCGAAGTTTTCCTGGGAAGAGACATAGTAAGACAGCCGGGATATTCCGATGAAACTTCAAGGAATATAGACGAAGAAGTAAAGAGAATAGTAAATGACGCATATTTTAAGGCTAAAAATATATTGATAGAAAATAAAACGGTTTTGGATAAGTTAGCTTCCGTTTTAATGGAAAAAGAAACAGTGGACGGCGCGGAAATAGACGATATGATAAGTCAATTGAACGCCGTCTGACTTAAGAGGGGTTAATGTATTGGGATTATTTTATTAAGACTCTGGACTTGCTTTTGGTTTATTACATCGTTTTCAGGCTTATATTGATAATAAAAGGCACCAAGGCGATGCAGGTTGTCTGGGGCATATTCATATTGATACTTATAACCTTTTCGGCAAAAGCTTTGCAGTTTAACGCAACCTTTTGGCTTCTTCAGCAGTTTTGGTTTGCGGGTGTTTTTTTGCTTATAGTGGTTTTTCAGCAGGAAATAAGAAACGCTTTGGCGAATTTGGGAACAAATCCTTTGGCGAGAGTTTTTGTGCCGCAGGAATATATTTTTATTCCCGAATTAATATCGGCTATAAAAGAAGGTTCTTCTTCTAAAACCGGAATGCTTATAGCTTTGGAATTGGATATGGGGCTCAGGGAATTTACGGAAAGCGGTATTAAAATAAACGGAGAAGTATCTAAAGATTTACTGTTAACCATATTCAAAGACGGTACGCCTTTGCATGACGGCGGAGTGGTGATATCGGCAAATAGAATAGTGGCGGCCGCATGTCAGTTCCCTTTGACGGAGCAAAAAGATCTTTCGAGAATATTCGGTATGAGACATCGTTCGGCCATAGGATTAAGCGAACTTACCGATGCCATTGTTTTAATAGTTTCCGAAGAAACCGGAATAGTTTCCATGGCCAGAAACGGAAAAATAATGCAGCATGTGGATATGGGCGAATTGGAAAAGACATTATTTGAGATATTCAAAGGCAAATTCGAAAAATCTCTTATGAGAAGGAGTCAAAGAAAATGAATCTGCCCGACATAATAAAAGAAAATTGGGAAATAAAATTGGTTTCTTTCATAATAGCTCTTATAATATATTACATATCGGGGTAAAATGAAATTTTTTTTGACGGTTCTGATATTGGTTTCCGCTTTTTTCTTTTTTTCTTTAAATCCGGAATTTTATTTTTCGGAGAAAAAAGATTTTGATTCGATAACCATTTATTTATCCGAAAAAAACGATTTTGATTTTTCTAAGCCGGCTTCGATAGCAAAATCGGCTTTGGATAAAATCGGATTTTCCAAAGGACCGATAAAGGTTTTTGTGGCATCTTCCAGGTTTGAATTTTTCTTTTTTACTTACGGCAAAAAAAATATTAAATATTGGGTAAATCCCATAAACGGAAAAGTTTTTCTAAACGTTTGCTCATATTCCGACGGAAGATTTGAAATGAAAGATTTTCCCAAAGCGTCGGCCGATTATGAGGTGGCCAAAGCCGCGGTAGCCGCCTCTTTTAGACTTTCCAGAGAGGTTTTATCTTATGCTTTTTTGGATACGTGGCGAATAATAGGACTGGCCTCTTATTATAGCGGAGAAATGCCTTTGTATCCGCCAATGGATTTTTGTTCTCCGAAAAAAGAAAACGAGTTTGAAGAATTCGAAAATATGATGATAATGAAATATATGATAGAGAATATGAAGCTTAAAACCGATTCGGCTTTGGAAGAAAATTATTTAAGGGAGAGTTTGATAAAAGAGGCTCGCCCCTATTTATGCAAACCTTGATTTCTTTTTTGTTTTTCTTTTCCGTTCTTAATTCTTTTTCTCAGGAATACTCCGACCGCGCTCTTAAAAACAAAGAATATTTAAATTTTAGAGAAAACCTCAAGTCTAAAATATACGCGCATAAGGTTTCAAATAATTTTTTTGAGGCCAATACTTCTTTTACGGAAAAAAGCGAAGCCAGAGGGTATATAGCTTTGACTTTTGACGCTTGCGAAGGCAGATATAACGAAGAACTTATAAATTTTTTGATATCGGAAAATATTCCGGCTACGCTTTTTTTAACCGGAAAATGGATAGATAAAAATCCGGAAATTACGAAAAAACTTGCTCAAAACAGTCTTTTTGAAATAGAAAATCACGGCCTTAAACATAGGATATGCGCTTTATCGGGAGATAAAAAATACGGGTTAAAAAAAACCAAAAACATCGAAGAGATAATAGACGAAATAGAACTTAATAATAGAAAAATAGAAAAGTTAACCGGGAAAAGACCTTTTTTTTACAGACCGGCCGGGGCTTATGCCGACGAGATTTGTCTTAAAACCGCTTCTTTTTTATCTATGGAAATAGCCGGTTACGACAGCCTGGCCGGCGATTCTTTCTCAAAGGTATCTGCAAAAGAAATGAGCGAAAATATATTAAAAAACGCAAAACACGGCATGGTTGTTTTGATGCATTTGAATCATCCCGAAAGAAGCGAGGTTCAAGCTCTTAAAATAGCGGTTCCCATACTTCGAAAAAAAGGTTTTTCCTTTTGTCATTTGGAAGATTTTTCGTTAAAATAAATGGGTCTTACGGCCTAAAATTAAGTAGTCCGAAAATAATATTATTTCTGCCTTTTAATCCCTTAAAAAAATTAAAACTTTAAATTAAAATATAATCATATCGGAGGTGCGGATGAATCTTAAAAAACTTTTAATAATACCGCTCTTTTTAAATTTTTTATATGCCGACGACTTTGGAAAATTCGATATTTCTTTTGTTAAAGAAGATTCTTTAAATATACCCAAACCTCAGAAATCATACTCATATTCGAATTACTATTTGGACCAAAATTCTTATGATCCGCTATTGATGAGAAAGTATCCGGACAGAATAAACATAATCGGCGGCATCATAGATATCCCCGGCATAGATTCCACTTTGGATTTTGCCAGAAAATATAGACAAAAATCATATTCGATATACGATTTGCAAAGCGATGTGTCTTTGACCGTTTATACTAAAAATATACCCAAAGTTCTTTTTAAGGTTTTATTCGGAATAATAGAAGATTCCGGAGATACTAACGGAGGGTCTTACGGAGATATGAATCCCGTCGTGGAGGGGGAAACCGCGGCTCTTCCTACCGAAGCGGATATAATGGCTCAGGATATACCGCAGGATGAAAAAGAACGTCTTTTGATACAGCTTAAAAATTCCAAGATGATGATAGAAGGGCGTGTAAATCCTTTTAAGGTAAAAGAAACCGTAAGAATGTATCTGCAGATAATGAAAGAGGAAAAAGCCAACGGTATAATCCCCAAACTCGGAATGCCTCATACCTGGAGCCCGGAATTTATAAAGTATTGCAGAGAAAAAGGCGAAATGATCCCTTTGACTTTTACCAAACTGCTTACCGCTTTGGCCAGCGGCGTTACTTCCAGACATTTCAAAACGGGTCAAGAAGAAGCTTTGATTTCTTATATTTTATCTAGACCGGAAGAAAGCGTAACACTGGACGAGGTTTTCAGACAAAGCTACAGACTAAACGACGGAGAAGTTTATCTTTCCATACTTACCATAGAAAATATTTTATCCGATTCTTGGCGGCACCCTCAAAGAGATAAGCTTGCGGTTACCAGGAAACTTGCCAATATATGTAACTTCTATCAGGGTAAAGGGGACAAATACGGAGCATGGTATCATTTCCATGGGATAATGCTTTACGGATATGTGCGCGGCGGGCTTAGGGCTTTTATAGTTGCCAATATAGAGACCGCCGGCTCGCATGTTCTTAACGGGTCCAACGACCAGAACGGCGAGCAGCAGGAAGATTATGTTAATTCTACCGGCGGGAAAATAGGGGCCAAACTTGCCAAATCTTTAAAAAAGAACGAGTATGATACTATCTCTTTCGATAAAAATTATTGCGATCCGGAAGTTTATCTGAATCTTCGCGAAGATTTTAGAGACAGGATAGAAATATTTAAAAGCAGAGAATTCTCGGTTTCTCTTTCGGATAGCAGGTTATGGATTAAGAGTCTTAACAGAGATTTAAGCGGATGTAAAATCGAAATAATTTACAGCGGTTTTAACGGAGAGCTGGATTCGAGATATAAAGTTGTAAGAGAAAATGTCGAATTTAAAAGGGGTAAAGATAAACCGATATATATAAATTCTTTTGATCCCGTAAAAAAAGCGAGAGCTTTTATAAATTGTACCGATTTTCCCGAACAAGCCGTAGAGGACGAAGATCCTTGGGCCGATTCTTCTTATAGAAGCGGGTCTAAAATTTCTACGCAAAGCATAACAGACAACTAATAAATTACCCACATGTTAACCCTCGAGGTTAACATGTGAGGTTACCTTGTAATGCGGTGCTCGAAAACGCAATCTCGTGCTTTTGCCAATCATCTAATCTCTTTTTTTGCTACATAGTATTAAGTTTTTCGGCAATAAAACGCAAGCTTGTATTTTTTCTGCCATGCATCCATACTTCTACGCATCCATACGTCTATTTTTTGTCTTTGCTCTTTTCGAGATGAAAAACAAACGGAAGGGGTGGGATTCGCGGGCACAACTCTCGCATTCGCCGTCGCTCATGCTCGGTCGCGCGGCCCCGCCTCGCGGTCTTCGCGTGCTCGCTCGACAACGCTGCGGCTTTCGAATCCCAACGCAAAGACAAGCAGGTGTCTTTGCCCTTTGCGGGAAGTAAAACAAACGGAAGGGGTGGGATTCGAACCCACGAGGGCTTGCACCCTACAGGTTTTCGAGACCTGCTGTTTCAACCGCTCACACACCCTTCCAAAAATCTTAAGTAAAAGAACGTATAGTCGGGCGGTTCGCGGTACCCGCGGTGCCGTATTGCCTTTGGCAATCGTCACGGTGCGCGATGTAAAACTTTGACTGCGCAGCGCACGCACACACCCTTCCAAAAATCTTAAGTAAAAGAACGCATAGTCGGGTCCCGGGCACCCCCTCCTCTCAAACTGACAGTTCCAAAGGAAGCCTTTATCCCAGTGGGGCACCGCAACGCGGTTCCCCCTACCCTTCCAAAAATCTTAACTAAAAGAGCTATTGTCTTTAACTTAACTAAATAAATTATACAAAAAATGATAAAATTAAATTATCCGAATGCCTAAATTTATCGATGAGTTTTTCGACGAAATAGAAAGGTTTTTAATACCTTTTGTTTTATTTGTTTTGATTTCGTTTATAACCGCTATTGTTTGGAATTTCTCTTTTGATTTTTCAGGATTGAATCGGGATAATTTTAAAGAAAAAATTACGGAAATAATATCTCAAAACAGAGTTAAGATAATAATTTTATGGTTTTCTAATTTATTTGTAAACCTTTACGTTTTAATGGGCTTATGGGCTTGTATTATGAAAAGCGGCCGTTCTTCTTTTTCGGATTTTTTAAAAGGAGGGGCTTTTTTCTTTTTAAAAGGTTTATTGCCTTACGCCGCTATTAATATTTATCCCGCTTTTATAGTAATTTTGTTTCTACTGTCGTCCAAATTCTCTTCCTTTTTTTCGGCTTTTTTGCTTCTTGTCGTTATAATATTTTCAATATGGATTTGGTCGAGGATTTCTTTATGGCAACCTTTAATTGTGAAAGGGAAAACCGGTTTTTCGGCCGTTTCGGAAAGTTTTTTTCTTACCCGCGGATACGCTTATTTGATTTTTTGGATTATGATTTTTCCTTATGCTTTTTTTTACAATATAGGCGGTTCGGTAACATGGAGTTTTTTGGTTTATTTTTTTATGTTTTTTAATTCGGCCGTATTGCCGGCTTCTCTGGAAGTTATAAGATATATGTTATTTTTAAGAGTAACTCGTTCGCATAAGACCGATTCGTATTAACGGCATTTTGTATAATTAATATTATGCTTTTTCTTAAGAAAAAAGCTCATCAGCTTAAAAATTCAAGGCCTCATTTCCAAATATTGAGACTATCATATTTTGTTTTTATTATTTTACTTGCGGGAATAATATTTTCTTCGCTTTATATAAAGAAAGTGATATCGGATATACCTTCGATAGATAAGCTGGACGAATATGTTCCTTCTCTTACTACTCATATTTACGATATAAACGGAGAGGTGATAGCGGATTATTCGGTCGAAAAAAGAGCGATGCTTACTTTGGACAGAATCCCCGTAGAGCTTCAAAACGCTTTAATAGCCATGGAAGACAGAGATTTTTTTAATCATTGGGGAATATCTCCCAAAGGTATTTTGAGAGCTTTGCTTAGAGATCTTATGCATACGAAAGTGGCTCAGGGCGGCTCTACCATAACACAGCAGCTGTCAAAGCTTATATTCTTAAAGCCGGAAAGAACTATAGCCAGAAAAATAAAGGAAATAGCGCTTTCTCTTCAAATAGAGAGAAATTTTTCTAAGCAGGAAATACTTCAAATGTATTTTAATCAAATTTATTTGGGCTCTGGAGTTTACGGAGTTCAATCGGCTTCGAGAATATATTTCGGTAAAGACGTATCGGCTTTAACTTTGGGAGAATGCGCCCTTTTGATAGGGATAATACCTTCGCCGGAAAGATTTTCTCCTTTTAATAATCCTCAAGCCGCGGAAAAAAGAAAAAGACTGGTTCTTAAAAGCATGTTTGACGAAAAATATATAACGAAAGAAGAAATGGAAAAAGCTTTGTCCGAGCCTTTGCCGACTTCAAGATCCAATTTGGCTTTGGGCATAGCTCCTTATTTCAGCGAGTATATAAGACAGCAGCTGGAACCCAAATACGGCGTGGATATGTTTTGGAAAGGCGGGCTTAAAGTATATACTACCCTCGATTTGAATATGCAAAAATCGGCGGAAGAAATAATGGAAAAATACTTAGCCAGATACGACGAAGAAAATAAACAAAACATATCTTCCGAAAGTATTTCAAGTACTACTTTGCAGGGAGCTTTCGCCGCAATGGAAGTAAAAACAGGAGCCATAAAAGTAATGATAGGCGGTAGGGATTTCAAAAAAAGCCAATTTAACAGGGCCACTCAGGCCAGAAGACAAGCCGGTTCCACTTTTAAGCCTTTTGTTTGGATGGCTTCTCTAATGAACGGTTATACTCCGGCTACTTTAATTTACGATAATCCGATGGCTTTTTATTTCGATTCTAAAGACTGGCGGCTTTTCGAGGATGCCACGGATCAATATATGATAAGCAAAGCCGTAGAACCTTTTGCCGGTAATCCGGATTTTAAAATTTGGGTTCCGAATAATTTTGACGGAAAATTTTTAGGAACAATAACATTGAGAAAAGCTTTGGAAAAATCGAGAAATTTGGCCTCCATATATTTGGTTACAAAGATAGGAGCCACGACGGTAGCCGAGACGGCTTATAGGGCGGGCATAAAAAGCAAATTGGAAGCCGTGCCTTCAATAGGACTGGGAACGTCTTTGGTAACTCCTATGGAAATGTTAGGCGCATTTTCCACTTTTGCAAATTCGGGAGTCCATGTTGAACCTTTTGCGGTAATAAGAGTGGAGGATTCAAACGGAAAAATTTTGGAGCAATACGCTCCCAAAGAAAACGACGTATTTTCCCCGCAATATTCTTATTTATTGATAAATATTATGAAGGGCGTAGTTCAAAGAGGTACCGGAAAGGCGGCAAGTCGTCTTAGAAGACCGATAGCGGGTAAAACAGGTACGTCTCAGGATTCAAAAGATACCTGGTTTATAGGTATGACGCCTGACATATCCGCCGTTGCGTGGATGGGATATGACGATTTTTTGACCATACCTATGAAAGACTGGACCGGCGGCGGAACGGTTGTGCCTTGGTGGACGGATATAATGGAACAAATTCTTAAAAACGAACCGGTCAGGGATTTTACGGTTCCGGAAGGAATAGTTTTTGTAAATACGGATCAAGAAAGCGGTAAGATAGCTTTGCCCGGATGCAAAGAAAAAGTTATGGAAGCTTTCGTTTCCGGAACCGAACCGAAAGAATTCTGCGACATTAAGCATTAATGAAAATTTCAAAAATTAAAAATAAGCATCTTTTAAAGCCTTCTTTTACGGCTTCGGATTTTATAAAAAAATATTCTCCCAATTTTAAATCTCCAAAGACCGCGATAGCTGTTTTTAATAAAAATTTTTTTTGGGAAGCCGTAAAAAAATATAAAGCGAAAAAATTGCCTTATGATAATTTTTATGAGATTTCTAAAAATCTTGCCTTAACATTATCCCCGATAGGATCCCCAGCTTTTTGCGTAAAAGCCGAAGAACTTTATGCCGCAGGCGCGGAGAGGATTATAATATTCGGCACCGCCGGATCTTTGCGCGAGGACTTAAAACCCGGAGAATTTGTTTTATGTAAAGGAGCTTTGATAGACGAAGGGGTATCCAAACATTATGTAAGTTCAAAAAAAACACTTTCTTATCCTTCTAAGGATTTAACTTACGAACTAAAAAAAATACTGGATGAGAAAAAAATTAGATATCGCTGCGGTTTTTCATGGACCGTAGACGCTCCTTACAGAGAAAGTCTAAAAGAAGTTGATTATTATTCTTCTAAAGGAATAATGACGGCCGAAATGGAAGCATCCTCTTTGTTTTCATTAAGCTTTGTAAAAAGAAAACAGTCCGCCGCATTGTTTGTCATAAGCGATATTTTGAAAGGAAATAATAAAGGATTTGCTTTTCATTATAAATCTCTTAAGGAAAATTATAGGCTCGGACTCGATTTATTATGCGAGCATTTTAGATAAATTGCCCAAAGGTCCTATTTAAGCATAAGTCCAAATCTTTTATTTTTTAGGTCTTAAATCACTTAAAGCTTTTCCTCTCTATTGTTAAGATATACTCGTAGGAGGAAAGATGAATAAAACCTTAATAACCTTAATAAGCGCAATAACCTTCGCTTCCGTAGGAAATTCTTTTGCTTACGATGCGAAGTATTTTGAAATAGACGAAAGTTCGATTAAAATCGAAGAGATAAAAGATTTTACCAAAGGAGGCACAATAAAGCCGGGCGAAACCATCCCCTTAAATCCCGGCGCTACCGTACAGCCTACGGTGCCTTCTCCGATAGAGCTTCCCAAGCCTCCTTCGGGTCCTCAGATAAATCCTCCGACAAATCCTAACGGGGGAAACGGCGGAGTAGATTGGACCAATGTTAATAATACAATAGACGCCATAGATAAAATAGTAAACCTCATGGAAAAAATATTCGGCATAATAGAGAAAAATCAGCCGGTAGTTAATTTAAATGTAAATTATGCCAATGCCGTACCTTACGGAACCAGCCACTGGACGCAGCTTCAAGGCTGGTCAAAGCCTTCCACCAAAAGGTATGCTTTTTCCATGAAAAACGCCTACGGCGTAGATGTAGTGAAGGTTACTTATCAAGTTCACTTTACTCATAGCGGTAATTTTCAAGGCAAAGGGAAATTCTTAACCGGAGTAACCGTTGAACCTCTTAATGTGGAAACGGCTTGGGGTTATAAAGTAAGCTTAACCGCGGAAGTTCCCGATTCTACCATAGCCAATGTCGGTACCCATGACGATCCGATAGCTTCGATGCAGGTTCAGCTTAAATGGACGGTTCATACGATAATAAAAGACATACAATCCAAGGCCATATATTATGTTCAAGGCAACGGCTTAATTCAAGAAATAGGAACGCCTTTCAAAAATGCGGCCGAAGCCAGAACCGCCGCCCAGATGGAAAAGGTTAATTCGATGACCTCCGTAAGTTTCTAAGCAATTTACAAAAAGAAAAAGGCCCCGAAAGGGGCCTTTTTTATTTACAAAAATAGTTTTATTTATTTTTAAGACTTATCTGATACATCAATATGGCGGCGGCGATAGAAGCGTTTAAGCTGTCAAAATCGCTTTTTTGATTTACGGATATTATTTTATCGCAATGTTCTTTTGTTTTAAGCCTCATTCCGTCGCCTTCGGAACCTATTATCATAAGCAGAGGGAAAGCTACTTGCGCTTGAGATATTTCTTCTCCTTTTGCGTCCGCTCCGTAAATCCAAAACCCTTTTTCTTTTAATTCCAATATCGAAGAATTTAAGTTCGAAACTTCTATTATTTTTATTTTTTCGAGAGCTCCGCTCGATACTTTTGCTACGGTAGAATTTATGCCGGCCGTTCGGTTTTTGGGCAGAACTAACGCCGTGAATCCCAAACATACCGCGCTTCTTATCATCGATCCTAAATTTGCCGGATCTGTTATCGAATCGGCGGCCAGCCACATGGCTTTTTTTGCCTCTTTTTCCAGAGCCAGAGCTTCGAAAATTTCGTAAGTTTTAAGATGAGAAACTTCCGCGGCTATGCCTTGATGATGAGGGCTTTGACATATCTTATCCAATATTTTTCTCTCTGAAAAATCTATTCTTATTTTTGCGGCCGCCGCGTTTTTTAATATGGTAGAAATTCTTTCGGAGTTTTCTTTACAGGCTATTACTCTGTAAATTTCTCTATTGGAGTTTTTAATAGCTTCGCTTACGCAGTTTATACCGTATATTATCTCTTTGCTCATTTTAAATCCTCGTTTCCAAACGACATTCCTATGTTCAATGCCGCCGATACTTCGAATGATTTTTTATCCACTCTTTTTAATTTTCCTATGGCATCTTTAAGTTTTACGGCTATAAAATCCTGTCCTTTTAATGCGGCCATATATCCGTATTTTTTTTCTTCTATCAAATCCATCGCTTTGGCGCCGAAACCGGTGGAAAGCCATCTGTCGAAATGAGTGGGGGTACCTCCTCTTTGAAGATGGCCTAAAATTACGACTCTGGCTTCCATACAGGTATTTTTTTCTATTAAATCGGCTATTTTATTTGAAACTCCTCCCAATCTTAATGGGTCGGTAGAACCCGCCACTTTTTTATAAGCGGTCAGCGTTCCTCCTTTTTCTTTTGCTCCTTCGGCCGCTACTATTATTGAAAAAGTTTTGCCTTTTTTTCTTCTTTCTTTTATGTAATTGATTATATCTTTAGGTTCGTATTCGATTTCAGGTATCAAAACTATGTCTCCTCCTCCTGCTATTGCGGATCTTAAAGCTATCCAGCCGGCATATCTTCCCATAGTTTCGACTATCAATACCCTTTCGTGAGATTCCGCGGTAGTATGAACTCTATCTACCGCTTCGGTAGCTACTTGAAGAGCCGTATCGTAACCGAAGGTATAATCGGTAGCCGATAAATCATTATCTATTGTTTTTGGCACTCCTATTATGGGGACGCCCATCTGATGAAATTTATAAGCCATATTTTGGGTTCCGTCTCCTCCTATGGTGACTAAACAATCGACGTTTTCTCTTTTTAAATTTTTTACGGCGAAGTCGCCCAATTGGGCGGGTTTTTCGGGAGTGCCGAAAGGGGGAATTTTATAGCTAAAAGGATTGGCTATATTGCTGGTTCCGAGTATGGTACCGCCTCTTGTTATTATTCCGGACACTTCTTTATCGCTTAATCTTATAAAATCGTTTTCTATGAGTCCTTTAAATCCGTCTTTATAGCCTATTACTTCGTGGCCTTTCTTGAAAGCATATTTGGAAAAAGCTCTTATTACGGCGTTAAGTCCGGGACAATCTCCTCCGCCGGTTAAAATCCCTATTTTCATAATACCTCCTTTTATAATTTATAAATGAAGAATAAGAAAATTACAGGTTAAAAAAACTTTTTTCTTTTTCTCTGCTGGCTATATAAAGAAGAGCGGACATTATTTGTCCCGGATGAGCCAATCTGGCATAAGCATATTCCAAATGTACCTGAAATCCGTCCGGGGAATTCATATCTACGAATAAAAATCCGGCTCTTTTATTGTCTACGAATATGGAATATCTGCATCTTAAAGCTCCGGTGGGATTGCCGAAAAGTCTTATTGCTTTATATATTTCAGGATGTTCGTCTACGATGGTAAAAACTACTTGATTATCGGTGTCCACAAAATGCCATTTCCTTACGGAACCGTCGTTCCTTTGATGCAATTGAGCGACTTCTTTGCCTTTGCCGTCTTTCATTATCGCATAATATTTTTTATCCGGCATAACGCTCATTACCGGATTTGTCTGAGCGTCCTGAACGTAGAGTTTTTGCAGAGTTTGAGATTTTTTTATCAAACCGTAAATTATCAATAGGACAAAAGGAAATTCCGGCAAAGAAGCTATGTACTTGCCCAGCGGCAGAGACGCCAATGTCCCTATAACCATATTTTCGTTTATAAAACCTGTCATGCTCCAAAAGATGTGAAAAGCTATTAATCCGTAAACTCCCGCGGAAAGAATGGGTTGAAATTCATGATTGTAAAATCCGCTTAAAACTTGTTTTTGTCTGGTTATTATGTGAAACATCGCGGTTTTGGGCGTTCTCACTCTGGATATTATAAAAGGAAAGAAAAAGTCGGGGGGTACTTCCTGAGGATAAGGAGTCATTTTGGGATTGGGAACCGAAGAATATTTGGCGACGGAAAATAACCATCCGATAAGCCAAAAGGAAATAATTCCCATAACCGCAAACTTATTAATCGGCTTTCTTTGAAAAATAGGTTTTGCGGAATAATCCCTTGCCGCAAGTTCCGTTAAAAGATTTAAAGCATTTTTTTGCATTTGCTCGGCGGCCGAAGGAGATGTGGAAACTTGCGTCTGTGTTTGAGATGTCTGAATTTGAGAAGCCGATGTGTCCGTAAAAACGAAAACAGGAGCTTGAGTGGAAGCTTGTCCCGATGAGTCTTCTACCATGAAATACTGCACTCCTTCCGTTTTTTCTTCTTCTTTTTCTTCTTTTACTTTTCTTTTAGGAGCGGGTTTGGGTTTCGGCTTTTCTACTTTTTCTCCCGGTTTTCTGAAAAAATAAATAACATCTTTTATTTTACCTTCCGATACGCCCTTTGAAATTAAAGAGTATGAAACTCCGCCGTAAGTCAGCAGGGCTATTATGTTTTCTCCGGAAACGGCGTAATAAGAGGCTCCGGAGCCGTGAACCGAAGCGCTTTTCGGCTCGCTTATAGCCTCGCCCTTATTTTTAAAAGTTTCCGCCTGTTCTTTTAATCTCGATTTTAAATAATAATCGGAAAGTTCGTCTTCAAGTTTGGATATTTCTAAGAAATTTTGCCCTTTTTCCAGACGTAAAAGCACGGCCGGGTCATTGCTTTTTCCCTGCTCCCATCCGCCGTCAAAATCTATTTCAAAAAGTTCTCCGCCTTTGTATTGCGCCGCGTATGAAAAAGGGAAAACCGATAAAACAAAGAAGATTATACCGAAGAACGCTCGCATATTTACATTATACAAGTAATAAAAGCTTCGGTAAAGCAAAAATTATATTTGCGCTATTGACAACTCTTTTTTACCTTTGTAATATGAATTTAAGGGCATTAGCCCTCACCCAAGGAGAGTATTATGACCACAAAAACAGCGGACAAATCAAAAGTAAGAGAATACGTAGAAAGCGTAATGAAAAACGTAGTCAATAAAAATCCGGGCGAAAAAGAATTTCATCAAGCGGTAGAAGAAGTTCTTTTCTCCCTCGTTCCCGCTTTGGAAAAAAGGCCGGAATACATGAAAGCCAAACTTTTGGAAAGAATAGTAGAACCCGAAAGAGCCGTAATGTTTAGGGTTCCTTGGCAAGACGATAAGGGCGAATTTCATGTCAATAGGGGGTATAGAGTCGAATTTAACAGCGCCATAGGACCTTATAAAGGAGGATTGAGATTTCATCCTTCGGTTAATTTAAGCATACTTAAGTTTTTAGGATTCGAACAAATATTCAAAAATTCTCTGACCACTCTTCCGATGGGCGGCGGCAAAGGCGGTTCCGATTTTGATCCTAAAGGTAAAAGCGACGCCGAAGTTATGAGATTTTGTCAGAGTTTTATGACCGAGCTTTTTAGACATATAGGTCCCGATACCGACGTTCCCGCCGGAGATATAGGCGTAGGCGGAAGAGAAATAGGCTATATGTTCGGTCAGTATAAGAGACTTAAAAACGAGTTTACCGGAGTTTTGACCGGCAAAGGCATAACATGGGGCGGTTCTTTGATAAGGCCCGAAGCGACCGGTTTCGGAGTCGTTTATTTCGCTCAGGAAATGCTTAAAACCAGAAAAACCGATTTCTCCGGAAAAAGAGTGGCGATATCGGGATTTGGAAACGTGGCATGGGGAGCCGCTCTTAAAGCCACGGAGCTGGGCGGAAAAGTTATTACGATCTCGGGTCCGGACGGATTCGTTTTAGACGAGGACGGAATATCCGGCGAAAAAATCGATTTCATGCTTAAGATGAGAGCTTCCGCTAAAGACGAAGTAAAACAATATGCGGATCATTTTAAAGGCGCGAAATATTTTGCCGGAAAAAGACCCTGGGGCGTAAAAGTCGATGTGGCTTTGCCTTGCGCCACTCAGAACGAACTCGGCGAAGAAGACGCAAAAGAGCTCGTAAAGAACGGCTGTATATGCGTAGGAGAAGGCGCCAATATGCCTTGTACGCCCGAAGCTGTAGAAGTAATACAGTCCAATAAACTTTTATTCTCTCCCGGAAAAGCTTCCAATGCCGGCGGAGTCGCCACAAGCGGTTTGGAAATGACCCAAAACAGCATAAGAATGAACTGGTCGAGAGAAGAAGTGGATAAGCATTTGCATAATATTATGATAAATATCCACAATTCTTGTCTTAGAGCCGCGGAAGAACACGGACAGAAAGGCAATTATGTAATAGGCGCCAATATAGCCGGTTTCTTAAAAGTAGCCGACGCTATGATGGCACAAGGGCTTGTCTGATAAATTAAAAATCACAAAAAGCCCCGCATTTATAGCGGGGCTTTTTTATTTGTCCTTTTAAACCGTTGTTTTTTATAAAATATAAACATGGAAAATTTAAAACCACTCATAGATATTTCTTCGTTTAAAGAATTGATGCCGTTTAGAATAAGCCGCGTTTTGCTTATAGCTTCGGCTTACGATTCTTTTTTATTTTCCGACGACGAAACTTTAAACGAAACATTTTTCGGCAGACTGCAAAACTTTTCTCCTAACTCAAAAGCGGTAATAGAGAGGGCAAGAAACGACGAAGAGGCTTTGGAAATTTTAAGAGAAAAAGAATTTGACCTTATAATTTCGATGATACAGGTGGGCGAAGCGGATATGGACGCTTTTGTTCAAGCCATAAGAAAAACGGCTCCCAAAACTCCTCTTGTTTTTCTTTCTTTTAATACCCAGGATTTGACAAATATATCCTCTTATGCGAGGGAAAATTCTCAGGGGATTTTTCTATGGCAGGGAGACGCCGGAATATTTTCGGCCATATTAAACTTAATAGAGGACGAGGCTAATTTTATAAGCGATTCGACGTACGGCGTTCAAGCCGTTTTGCTCGTAGAAGACAATATAAAATTTTACTCCATGTATCTGCCGATAATATATTCGGAACTTATGAAACAAACTCAGATAGTTATGGCCGACGAATTGAATCCTTCCAAAAAAAATCTTCGCTTAAAGGCCAGACCTAAAATACTTTTGAAGACAAATTATGAAAGCGCTTGGGAAATATACGAGAAAAGAAAAGAAAACTTGCTGGGAGTAATAAGCGACATAGAATATCCCAAAGACGGTAAATGCGTAAGGGAAGCGGGACTTCTTTTGGCTGAAAAAATAAAAAATTCGACTCCCGATATGCCGGTTCTTCTTCAGTCTTCAAATTATTCATATGCTCAAAGCGCTCAGAGACTCGGAGCTTCTTTTATAAACAAGAACTCTTCCGACCTTTCCAGACAAATAAGAGGGTTTATTCAAAGGTATTTCGGTTTCGGAGATTTTATATTTTCCGACGAATCCGGAGGAGAAATAGCCAGGGCCGGAGATCTTCAAACCATTCTTAAGGTTTTAAAAACGGTACCCGCTTCGTCAATAGTTTATCACGCTTCCAGGAACCATTTTTCCAAATGGCTTATGGCAAGAACGGAATTTCAAATAGCTTATAATTTAAGGCCTAAAAAAATATCCGAATTTAAAGATGCGGAAGAGATAAGAAAACATTTGATAGAAACAATACATCAGTTCATATATAAAACTCAGCTGGGAAGCGTCTTGAAATTTGATAAACGTCTTTACGACAGCGATACTCCTTTCGCAAAAATAGGGGGAGGCTCCATAGGAGGAAAAGCCAGAGGGCTTGCTTTTGCGGATTATCTTATAAGCAAGGACGTAATACCGGAAAAGATAGCGGGAGTAGAAATAGCCACTCCCAACAGCATAGTATTGTCAACGGATGTTTTTGATTTTTTTATGGAAAACAATTCCGTTCCCGCCATGATCGCGGAAGATTTTTCCGACGAAAAAATAGCCGATATTTTTTCCAAAATAAGACTTCCCGACTACGCTTTGAGAGATTTGTCTTCGGCTCTGGAAAAATTGGATTTTCCTCTGGCGGTAAGATCTTCTTCGATGCTTGAAGATTCCAAAACGCATCCTTTTGCCGGCATATATAAGACTTACATGCTTAAAAACAATTATTCTTCTTTTTCGGCAAGATTGGCCGCTTTGGAAAATGCCATAAAATATATTTATGCTTCCGTATTTTCCGCCGAGGCGAGATCTTTTAGGAAAATAGCGGCCAATGTCCCGGACGAAGAAAAAATGGCGGTAGTCATACAAAAGGTCGTAGGCAGACAATATCTGCCCGGAAAACATTTTCCGATTCTTTCCGGCGTTCTTCAGTCTTATAATTTTTATCCGGTAGCGCCTCTTAAAAGCGAAAATCCGATAGCCCATATATGCGTCGGTATGGGAGAATCTGTAGTTTCCGGAAGAAATTCTTTGCGTTACTCTCCGGATTTTCCGGGAAATCTTCATCAGTTTGCCACGGTAGAAGATACGATGAAAAACTCTCAAAAAGATTTTGTTTATTTGGATTTGGATGAAAAAAAAGACTATTTCGAATATTCAAGCTCCGCTTTCCTTAAAACCGCGGAGATTTCTATTTTGGAAAAAGCGCCGGGTTTCGAATTGATAGCTTCTTATTACGACGCGCAGGAAGAGAGATTCTTTGATTCTTACAGGGAAAACTCTTTGAGCGCGGTGACTTTCGCTCCCATAATTAAAAACGGAGCTTTGCCGGTGAACGAAATTTTATCCGTTCTGTCTTCCGTGTGTTCCAAGGCGGTAGGTTCGAATATAGAGATGGAGTTTGCTTTGGATTGGGATTTTGAGACCGGCAAATCCGTTTTTTATATTCTTCAAATAAGGCCTATGACCGCAAGAAGCCATTTTAAAAAAATAAGCGCCGATAATCCGGCGGGTAAAAAACTTATTTATTCGTCCAAAGCTTTGGGAAACGGAAAGTTTTCCGGAATAAAAGATATCGTATTTGTCAAAAGAAAAAATTTTTCAAATCTTAAAACTCAAGATATAGCCGAGCAAGTAGGCAGGATAAACGATTTGTTGAAAAAAGAAAAGAAAGAATATGTTCTTTTGGGCCCGGGAAGATGGGGAACAAGCGACATACATTTAGGCATACCGGTAAAATGGAACGATATATCCATGGCCAGATTGATAATAGAAGCCGCATACGAAGATTTTAGAGTAGATCCGTCTCACGGAACTCATTTTTTTCATAATGTGACTTCTCTGGGACTGGGATATTTTTCGGCTTTATCGGGAGAAGATTTCATAGATTGGGAATTTCTTGAAAGCGCAAAGATTTCATGGGAAAGCGAATATGTTGCTCATATTTCAAGCGAAAAAGAAATAGAGATAAGAATAGACGGAGTAAAAGGCGAAGGCGCTGTTTATCTTATTTGAAAAGAAAGTTTATCAAAATTATTTATTTCCGGATATTTTTTCTACTTCGTTTCCCAAAGGCGATAATAATGAATTGTCGAATATTCCTGTCGAAGATAAATCCTTAAAAAATTCTTTTTTCCCTTCTTTGCTTACGGAACTCCATTGGGGATTTAGATGCTTCAAGGAATTTTCCAATATAAAATCGTCAAAGTTTTCTTTTAAATCGTCATATAGAGGCGACAACGAAATAAATTTTCTTTTTTTAGACGAAGCGGTCGAATTTTGAGATGATATTTCGGAAGAATCGGATTCTCCGTCTCGGACTTCTTCTTTTACGCCCGAAATATTTTTCTTGCTTCGCAAAGCGTTTATGTTTATTATTTTAAAAGGTTTTAAGTTATATCCGTAATACTTGAATTTTACGTCTTTGGCTAAATCCATTCTCTCGGCGCTTTTGTAAAAAGAGAATGGAAGCATATAAAATCTTTTTGCGTCTTTCCAATCCCATTTGGAGTTGAAAGTTATAAGTCCTCTTTGACCTCTTTCGTCTTTTTCGTATAAAAAATTAAGTCTTGAATTTTCAAAAGCGTCTCTTTGCTGCGCGTTAAGATTTAGAAGGAAAAATAAAAGCAGTATTTTACCTGCCATCTTTTCTTATTCTGTCGAAAATATCTTTGGCCATTTTATTTTTCGGATAAAGTTCTATGGCCTTATTTAAGGCGGCGTCTATTTGGGATTTAATCCTTTCTTTTTTTGCGGAATTTTCTTCCAAAGTCATAAGAGCCGTAAGAATCGCGGCTTTGAGAGAATAAGCTTCGGATAGAAATTTTTCGGCGGTTACGAAAGGCATGGCGCTTTCGGCGGACGAATTTTCCTGTATCATATCGTTGATTTCTTGATAACAGTCGTATAATGTTTCTTTTAGTCCGCTTGTGTTTTTTTGATTTAAAGCTTCCGACATCGCTTCCTGAAAATCGGTTTCTATAAGCTGCTTTTTTGCGTTTATAAGAGCCGGATAATTGCTGAGAGCGGCCTTATAATAAATCCTGGCGTTGGAATATTCTTTTTTGGATAAAAAAGCGTTACCGTCGGCCGCATACTTTACCGCTTTAAGATAATTCGAATCTTGTCTGCTTAATTCGTATAGCTTGAGTATTTTAGAAATCTCTTTTTCGTCTTTGAAAGCTTCGTTCATTGAAATTTCATATGCGTAAGTTATTTCTCTTTCCACCGAAGCCAAAGACGTTTCCTCTTTTTTTATTTCTTCCTTTATTGTCTTTGCTCTCGATACGTAATCCGCGTATCTGTTAAGATTAGACAGTAATTTGTCCGCGCCGGAATTAACGCTTAGATATCCCTCCGATTGCAGCCATGTCATTAAATTAAATTGGCATATGGCGGTTAAGACTTTAAGAGTAATACGTTCTTCGGGAGGTATTTTATTTTGAACCGAGTATAATTTTGTTATAAGAGATTCCAGATTTATCAAATCTCCTTTTATTGAATATGCCGAAATCAAATTCAAGTATACTTGCCATGCCGCCGGATTCAGTCTTAAATATTTATTAACCAATTCCAGATTCATTTCGGAAGGTTTCATATATCCGCCGGCCGCGCTTGCTTGAGCCGTTCTTTCCGAAATTTCCAAAACTTTAGGAATATTGTGTTTGTGATCCAAGGCTTTTGAGAGATATTCGTAAACGGAATCTATTTCTTCGCTGGAAGCTTCCGAAGCCAAAGATATCTTCTCGGCTTTTTTAACATATCTTTCCGCCATTTTTTCGTGATAATAGCCGCATCCGCCGAGAGAGACGGATAATAGTAAGGCGATTATTTTTATTTTCATTGCCAATCCAAAATTACCTTTCCGGAATTGCCGGAAGCCATTATTTCAAAAGCTTTTTGATAATCGTCAATTTTAAATTTATGCGTTATTACCGGTTTTATATTAAGTCCGCTCATTATCATCGAAGACATTTTATACCATGTTTCAAACATTTCCCTTCCGTATATGCATTTTAAGGTTAGCGCTTTGAATATTACTTTTCCCCAAGGAATTTTTGTATCTTCCGGCAATATGCCCAATAGGGCTATTTTGCCGCCCATTCTTACATATTCCAGCATATCGTTGAAAGCTTTCGGATTTCCGCTCATCTCAAGACCCACATCGAATCCTTCCGTCATCTTAAGTCTTTTCATCGCGTCTTTTATGGAATCCTTTTTTATATCTATGACGGTTTTAACTCCCGCTTTTTCGGCCAAACTTAATCTATAATCGTTAAGATCGGTTATTGCCACATGCCTGGCGCCCGCATGCTGACATACCAAAGCGGCCATTATACCTATGGGTCCCGCTCCGGTTATAAGTATATCTTCGCCTACCAAATCGAAGGATAAAGCGGTGTGAACGGCATTTCCGAAAGGATCCATAACTGCGGCTTCGTCGTCGGATACTTCGTCGGGAAGAGGAAAAACATTTTCGGAAGGTATTACGAGATATTGGGCAAAACATCCGGGTCTTGTTACTCCCACTCCTTTTGTATTTATGCACAGATGTCTTCTTCCGGCTCTGCAGTTTCTGCAATGACCGCATACTATGTGGCCTTCTCCGGAAACCCTTTGTCCCACTTCGAGGCCTTTAACGTTTTTTCCTATTTCGCATATTTCTCCGGCAAATTCGTGGCCTATGTGCATGGGAACCGGAATCGTTTTTTGAGACCATTCGTCCCAGTTATATATGTGTATGTCGGTGCCGCATATTGCGGTTTTTTTTATTTTTATTTTTACTTCGTTATCTCCGCATTTCGGTTCTTCTACTTCCTGCATCCAAATTCCTTTCTGCGGAAATTTTTTTACCAAAGCTTTCATAATTTTCTCCTTATTTCAGAACAAAAATGTAAAATTCTCCCTGAGCTTTCATAGAGCTTGCTTCCGTTTCTGCGATTTTGCCGGAACCCCAAAATAAGTCTATTCTGCCCGGCCCTCTTATGGCCGATCCGGTATCTTGCGCGGTCATAAAACGGGAAAATTTTTTAAAACCGGTAAGATTTCCGTTTTCGTCGGATACGGGCTTAGATGTTTTTAAATATCCTGTAATACCCAGAGGTATATACTGCGGGTCTATGGCTATGGATCTTTGAGGAGTTAATTCGTATCCCATGGCTCCGTAAGGGGGATAATCTTTGTCTTTAACGGCGAAAAATATATATCTCGGATTAAGATTTACGAGTCTTTCTTCTCTGTCTTGAGGCTGAGAGGAAAGATATTTTATAAAGTCTTTGAAAGACATGGACGGAATTTCGCCGCAATCCATCAATATTTTTTGCACGCTTGTGAATTTTCTTCCGTTTGCGCCCGCAAATCCGACTCTTATATAATCTCCGTCGGGATATCTTAATATCGAAGAACCTTGTATTTGAGCCAGCATTATTTGAGAAGGATGCGCCGAAAAAGCTATTTCGCCCGCCTTCCCGTCTATGGCTCCTTTTCTTATTTCTTCCGTTGAATAGTACGGGATTAATTTTCCGTTTTCGTCGTATCTGCCGTAATCGAAATCGCTTCCGGCCGGAGCTTTTACCAAATCGTAAGGATAAGCGTGTAAAGCGTATATTGAGTCTTGAGTTTTTTCTTTTGTTACTTTTATTTCGGATTCGTAATATCCTGTTATTGTTACCGTTTTATCGGCATCGTCGGAAACGGCTTTATAAATTTTAAATTCTTTTCCGATAATTTCGCCTAATTGCGTCAAATCTTCTTTGGAAGAAAATAAATCGAAAAGTCTTTGAGAGGTTTTTAGCATATGATCGGCGGAATAATATTGAGACCCGATTTTAACTTTGAAAGAATCCGGCTTTGCTTTCCAATATTTGATATTAATTTCCAAAGCTTTCAATAGAGATAATCTATCCAAATCGTCGGATACGGTCCCTAAATTTGAAAAGTCCGAAATATTTACGTCTTTTATCGGATTTTCTATGTCTATTAATTGGATTTCTTCTTTGTACTTGGGACAAACGGTTTTTAGAGGAGAATAATCCGCCTCTAATTTCGGATACGGCAGATTCAATTCTATCTTGTTTATTTCGTCAAAAAGCGAAGAAGCGAAAGCGTAATTGCAAAAAATGAAAAACAGAGATACTATTTTGCCCATAAGTATATGTTAAATATAAATATGACCAAAGTCAAGAAATGAAAGGCGATCGTTTTTGACAAAATAAGATGCCTTTGATAAAATAAAGGAAGTCAGATTTAGGATTTGGAGGAAAAATGTTTGTTTTTATAGCGATAGTTGCGGTGGTTTTCATTTTTATGGGGGTAAAAGTAGTTCCTCAGCAAACCGCTTATGTGATAGAAAGATTGGGAAAATATCACTCGGTTTTGCAGCCAGGTATAAATTATATAATTCCTTTTTTCGACAGGGTGGCGTATGTGCACAGTTTAAAGGAGCAGGCTTTGGATATTCCCGAGCAAGTTTGTATAACAAAAGATAATGTCAGAGTTCAAGTGGACGGGGTTATTTTTGTTCAGGTTATAGACGCGGTTAAAGCTTCGTACGGAATAAGCAATTATGTTTTCGCTCTCACACAGCTTTCTCAAACAACTATGAGAAGCGAAATAGGAAAGATAGATCTGGATAGAACTTTCGAAGAAAGAATGGCCATAAACAAGGCCGTGGTATCGGCGATAGACGAAGCGGCGGTAACATGGGGAGTTAAAGTTCTAAGATATGAGATAAAAAATATAACTCCGCCTGAAACGGTTCTTCACGCCATGGAAAAACAGATGCAGGCCGAAAGAGAAAAAAGGGCCGTCATATTGCAGTCCGAAGGAAAAAAACAATCGGCCATAAACATAGCGGACGGAGAAAAACAAAAACTTATATTGGAATCCGAGGGAAGCAGACAAAGACAGGTTAACGAAGCCGAAGGTCAAGCCGAAGCCATAAGAGCCGTAGCTAAAGCCAGCGCAGACGGAATAAGAGCCATAGCTGAGGCTATAAAGTCGGAAAGAGGAATGGATGCCGTGCAGCTTAAAGTAGCGGAAAAACTTATAGAACAATTCGGCGGTTTGGCGAAAAGTACAAATACGATGATACTTCCCGCTAATTTTGCCGATATGTCTTCCATGATAGCTACCGCTATGTCTGTAGTTAAAAAAACCGGAGAACAAAAATGAACTTTAACATTAATCCGGAAATATGGGCCGTGATAGGCTTGGCATTGATAGTAGCCGACATGCTCACTTTTACTTTTGTTTTTTTCTTTTTTGGGGCCGGAGCTTTGCTTACGGCTTTGGCTTCTTGGCTCGGTGTTATTAAATCCCAAAACTGGCAGGTAGTTTTTTTCGCTTTTTCTTCTTTGATTTCTCTTATTATTTTCAGAAAATGGGCGAAAGGCTTTTTTGGGCCTAAAAAAGATGCCAAGGATTATTCGGATATATTGGGGCAAAAAGCAAAGGTTTCCGTTAAAATACCGAAAAACGGAGAAGGTAAAGTCTATTTTAGGGGATCTCAGTGGCCCGCCGATTCTTCTTGTGACAAAGATATCGAAGAAGGCGTTAATGTGATAATAGAAGGAAGCGACGGCATAAAACTCAAAGTTTCTCCGATAAGCGACAAATAATTTTTAGTTAAGACTTGCGGCGGCTTCTATTATTTTAATTCCTATGTCGGTTATTTCATTTTCCGGTATGTTCATGTTTCTCGAGTAGATTATCCTTATTTTATTACATTCCTCTCCTCGGCCTTTTAAGGTTATCCTGCATATGCAATCTCCCATAAAAGTCAAAGAGTATTCTTTTTTTGCGGAGAAAAGTCTGTAAGCTTTTATTTCTCCGTTCCAGATATTTTTAACGGAGAAACCGTAGAAAGTTTTTTCTATTTTCATATCTCCCCCTATTTGACTTGTAATAGCATAACAGACTTTCGCGACAGCGTCTTGTCGCGTTTTTGTATAATATTTTAAGGAGGGATTATGCCTCAGATTTGCGATGCCAAAAAAAATTCCAGAGTAATAGCGATATTGACTCTTCTCGACGACGGCCGCCCGCGAAAAACATCGGATCTTGCCGCAAAGTTCGGAGTTACCAATAGAAGCATACAAAGAGATTTCGCGGCAATAGAATTATTGGGTTACGATTTGGAATTTCCAAAAAAAGGTTATGTTCAATTCGCCGAAGGGGTTTCGATGAAAAAAAGGCCGATAACTCCTAAGCAGCAGCAGGGACTTAAAATCTTCAAAGTTTTTTCAAAAACATTGGCTCCCGATTTGGCAAAAGCTTGTCTTTCTTTGGCTAAAAGTTTCGAGGAAAGTCAAAAAGGTCCGGAAATAATTCCTCTTATGCCTCAAATAAATTCCAAAGAAGGAGACAAATATATAGAAGAGATTTTTGAGGCCGCGGAATTCGGTCACGCTTTAAAAATAAAATATTTTTCCGCGGAAAGCAAAGAAAAAAATTATGAAATAAGACCGTATGCTCTTCTTTATTCCGAAGGATTTATATATTTGCTTTCGGCTCTCTGGGATAAACCGAAAGAGAAACGGACATACCGCTTGGACAGAATAAAAGAACTGGAACATTTGTACGATAAAACATTTTCTCCTCCCAAAGACATATCTTCTATGGTTAAAAGCCATAATATTTGGGGCGTGGCTCCTAAAAAATACACAAATATAAAGCTTGAGATAAAAGATTGGGCCGCGGATTATTTTAGAAACTTTATCCTTTTCAAAGATCAAAAAATAAAAGAAAGAAAAGACGGAACGATAGAACTCGAAGCTAAAATATCCAAATTCGAAGAGGTGCTTCCTCAAATATTCAGATGGATTCCTTGCGTAAGAGTTATTTCCCCTTATTCTTTGGCCTGGGAAGTTAAGAGTATTTTGGAAGAATATCTTAAAAAATCGAATTGACTGTAAAAAAGGAAATAAAATATAATTATTGTTTGTAGCGTTTTGAGTTATCGGTTCTCTTATATAAATTTTTGCGGGCGTAGTTCAATGGTAGAACGTCAGCCTTCCAAGCTGAACACGTGGGTTCGATTCCCATCGCCCGCTTTTAGACTTGCTCAATCTTTTAGCTAAGAAGTAAAGCCGACAATGCGGACGTATGGACGCATAGCAAAAAAAGCGAGCTTGCTTTTTCGAGACGCATAAGCCGTATGTCAGAAAAACGAGGGTATCTTCTCTTGAAGACGGACCGGCTTTGTTCGACGAGCGAAAACTTTGCTTTTCGCGAGGAGTTGCCGGCCGCCGAGTTTTAAGGACATTGTTAGACGGCTTTTTAGCGGCGAGAATAGCAAGCAAGGTAAACGGCAAATGCAAAACTTGTGCGTGCGATTTTCATCGCCCGCTTTTAGATTTTTACTAATCGCCGATGTAGCTCAGCCGGTAGAGCGTCTCCATGGTAAGGAGAAGGTCCGCGGTTCGATCCCGCGCATCGGCTAAAATTTGCAGAAAATGCAAAAAATTAAAGAATAAGGAGATAATATGTCAAAAGCAAAGTTTGAAAGAAGCAAACCGCACGTAAACGTAGGCACGATAGGCCACGTAGACCACGGCAAGACGAGCTTAACGGCCGCATTGACGAGAGTATTGTCAAAGAAAGGTAA
>JAAYVI010000049.1 GCA_012517235.1 Elusimicrobiota bacterium
AAATTTCGGACTTTACGAACAAGCCAGAGAGCATTTGATAAATGTTTTAAGAAAAGATCCCTCTTTCGTGGAAGCCCGCCTGCCTCTGGCCGGCATATATATCAGGGAGGGAAAATATAACGAAGCATGGAACCAGTACGAAAGAGTGTTGGACTATGCGCCCAATCACCCTCTGGCAAAAGAAATGTTAAATAAAATAAGAGGAAAACTAACGGCCCAGCCGGAAGACATAAGGCCTCCTTTTAAGATAAAAAATCCCACCGTAACCGAATATGTGGACGCCATAAACGAACTCAAAAAAAGCCCCAATATACGCGTGGCCTTAGGCGCAAATAATAAAGGCGAGCAATGGAGGAATAAGTCGGTTAAAATAAGAAGCTTCGGAAAACTAAAAGTCATAGGCAAAAGAAGCGGAAAAGAATTTGCCGTAATATATCCCGGAGATATTTGGGAAATTAAATATTCCAACGGTTCTCTAAGTTTAAAATCTCCGAGCGGAGAAAAGTACGAAAATTTTACCGGCGTTCTTAAGATAGTGCCTCAGGATAAAAAAAACGGAACTTTTATAATAGAATCTCAAAAAGACGGTTCTAATCCGTATTTCAGATATTCCGACAGAGAGTATCGCGGCTGGCTTGAAGTTTATCCTTATAATCAATCGGTGGCTTTAATAAATGTGGTACCTCTTGAAATTTACCTTTTGGGAGTGGTACCCGCCGAGATGGAGCCCAAATGGCCTCTGGAAGCCTTAAAAGCTCAAGCTATTTTAGCCAGAACTCAAGCGGTGCTTAGAGCTCAAAGCGGTCCGCATAAAAAGCAGGGGTACCACATATGCGACACGGAACATTGCCAGGTATACAGAGGCGTTAATATAGAAAATAATAATTCAAATAATGCCGTTCTGGAGACGGAAGGCGAAATACTTACATATCACGGTAAACCGGCTTATTGTTTTTACCATTCGAATTCCGGCGGATATATTCAAGCATCGGAAGAAGTTTCCGGATGGGGAAAGGTTCCTTATTTGGTGACAAAAGCCGATTTTATAAGAGGAGACATTCTTTCTCCCTGGGAATTTAATATATGGATAAAAGAAAGTCCGCCCTCTTATTCAAATTATCCGGGAGTGGTAAAAGATTCCGAATATCGCTGGATGAAAATAATAAAGAAAAAAGATCTGGAATATAAATTAAACAGAGATTACGCCATAGGAGAACTTCTGGATATCACCCCTCTAAAAAGAAGCGGCGCGGGCAATGTCAATTCCGTAAGAATAAGAGGCTCTAAAAAAACCGTAATCATAGAAAAGGAACATCTTATACGAAACGCTTTCGGCTTTTCTTCTTTGAAAAGCACTCTTTTTATGCTCGAAACAAACAGATTTAAGAATAGAAAAATAAGAAATTTTTGGTTTTACGGCGGTGGATGGGGGCATTCCATAGGAATGAGCCAAAGCGGCGCCGCGGGCATGGCGGGCAAGTACGGCAATAAAGCCGAGGAAATTTTAGATTTTTATTTCCCACAAACCAAAATAAAAAAATTAAAATACGTAAAGAAAAAGCCCGGGGATCGATAATCTCTTAAATTATTTTTTTAAAACGGAATCCGCCTGCAATCCCATAAAAGCCTGAGCGGCCTGAGGATTACTCATTACCGCCGAACTGACATTGGGATTGCTTAAAAGCTGAGCTAACTGAGGATTTGAATTCATTATTCTATTCATTGCGTCTTTGTCCTGCATTAGAGCCGCCACCGCCGGAGCTTTCATAAATTCGCCTATTAAAGCGCTCGACGCTATGGCAGAAGATATTTGCGGATTATTCATAACTTTTTTTACGATATCGTTATTTAAAAAATTGGAAACCTTATCGGACTTTGTCAAAAAATTTTCGAGCGACTGTTTGCTTGCCAAAGCGCTCTTTACCGTATCTCTTCCCATAAATCCTTTTACGACAAAAGAATTGTTAAAAAGAGCTCTTACGGCGGAAGGATTATTCATAAGACCGCCTACGCTTTGAGTTAGAAATCCTTGTTTATAACCAACCGACATCATTTGACTCTGCTTGGCCTGATCTACGCTTTTATCGTATTTATCTTGTTTTTCTTTTCTGGCGGCGTCTTTATCGTAATCGGAAGAAGACGCCTTCTTATTTTCTTTTGATTTTAAATCATACTCTTTTTGCGCCTGCGAAGCTTTTTTTTCAAGATCGCCGTAAGGGTCCGACTCGTTTACCGAAGAGCCTTGATTTTTGTAATTTATCGCAAAAGCGACGTCTTCGAGATTGGGTTCTCTGGCCTGATAATCGTCTTTTTGAATTTTCCCCTCCCCGGAAAAAGCGCTAAGTTCTTCCCCGGAAAGCTCCACGTCGGGAGAGTAAATTTTCAAGGTCCATTTGACCAGAGGAATCAATAAAGCGATATAAACCGGTATAAGCCATATCCAAATTCTAAATTTTTTAGGATTTTCTTCTTCCATAACATATCCTCTTTTTGTAAATATGCGCAAATGTTATTATAATAGTTATTTAAGTTAAATCTAAACCTTATGTCAATACTTAGCATTTTGGGAATTTCATTATCGAACTTTCTTCAGCTTTTGATTTTTTTAAACGGAATCTTCTACCTTTTTTTGATGTTAACCGGTTCTATAATTCTCAGAAAAAAGAAAAATTCCGGCAGCGCGGACAATAAGAAAATAGCGGTTTTGGTTGCGGCGCATAACGAAGAAAATGTAATATCCTTTTTTCTGGAAAGCGTATTAAAAGCGGATTATCCCAAAGATAAATTGGAAATATACGCCGTTTTGGACCATTGCTCGGATAAAACGCAAGAAATCTGTTTAAAATATCCGGTAAACATTATTTTAAGAAACGCAAAAGAGGCAAAACCCGGCAAAGCGGCCGCCTTAAATTATGCCACTCAGAAAATAGGCGCGGACAATTTTGACGCTTTCTGCTATTTTGACGCCGATTCTCTTATGCATCCGTCTTTTTTGAAAAAATGTTCCTATCTTTTAAACAAAGGCGCGCTTGCCGTTCAGGGCAAGCAAGTCTCCAAAAATCCCAACGACTGCTGGCTGGCAAGAATAATTTCCGTAGGTCAAATAATTTCCGCGGTTTTTTTTCAAAAGCCTAAGTATTTTTTGGGTTTGTCGGCTACTTTTCACGGGAAAGGCATTTGTCTTGAGAAAAATATAGTAAAAAATTTTTTATGGGACGAGAACTGCCTTACCGAAGATCTCGAAATGCAAATGCGCCTCATTTCTCAAGGTATTTTCATACATTGGGCGGAAGAAGCCGTAGTATACGACGAACAACCGGTAAATATAAAACAATATATGAAAAGGACCATAAGATGGACGAGGGGTTCTTTGGATACGGCAAAAAAACATTTAAAAGGATTATTTTTAAGATTTTTAAGAAAAAAAGACATAAAAGCTCTGGAAGGATTCGTATATTGCGCCAATGTTTACCGTTTATCTCTGGCCGGCATAACGGCGATATTAATATATTTGAATTTAAACGAATTTAATTTTTTGGTATGGATTTACAAATCGATACCCGGCGCCCGTCTTACTTTAAAACTTTTTTTTCTTTCCCCTCTTGTAATAATTCCTTTCGCTATCCTAATAATAGAAAAAGCGGGATTTAAAATGCTTATAGCCTATTTTATGCAGCCTATTTTGGGAATTTTCAGGATACCTACTTTTATAGGCGGAATATTCAAAGATAGAATAAATTGGGACCGCACCGAACATTCCAGCGCAGTGGCCATAGGCGACATAGTAAAAAAATAATCTTATTTTCCGGGGATAAAAGAAGACAGAACTTTTTTATATACCGGGTGATATTTTTCAAAATCGCTTTTTTTAGCCGAGTAACTCAAAACAAAAAAACCTTCTTTTGCGGGAATCACGGCTATCCTTTCTTTGACCCAATAAGCGTCGGAACTTTTGCTCTCCAAAGAAACATATTCTTTAAGCTCTTTTATTATTTCGAAACCTTTTATTTTGCCGGACTTAAAAGGCTTGGCGTCCGAATACTTTCCTATATCGCTGTTTTTTCTTCCCAAACCGTCTTTGGTATTTCTATCTATGTAATTTTTATAATCTTTAAAATCCTCGTTATCTTTGGAATAATACGACACATAAATCCATGTTCTTCCCGGCCCGTTGAGTTTTATTTCGTATGTTTTATATTCTTCGTCTCCTCTTTTATCTCTCTTTAAATCCCATGACGAAGGCACCAAACAGGAAAAATATCCGCCTTCAATTTCATATTTGGAAAACTGATTATCCTTCGACGAAACCGCCAGCAGCATAATAAAAGCCGGTAAAATAATTTTTTTCATTTTATGCTCCGGGAACGGGCACTTTATTTTCCGCTGTAGGCGCGGAAGTCATAGAATTATAGTCTCGCCTAAGAGTTCTCATATTGCTTCTGAAATAATCGTCCGGATTGGAAGAAGACATCATATCGCTTCTTACTTTCATAAGCGTTTCCATTTTCATATCCGCAACGGATCCGCAAAATTCTTCCGCGCTCATGGAATACGCCTCTTGCTTCGATAATGTAGCCAAACGTTCCGCCTCCGCCTGTCCCGATTGATCCAAAGCCTGTCTTCTTGATATCTCGTCGTTTACGGCTTGAAGTATCTGGCTTCTGGCGGCCTGAGCGGAAGGCATATCCGAGAAGTAAAGCTGGGCTATGCTTTCGGTAAATCTTCTTTGACCTTCCGCCTCATATCTTGTTTGAACCGTTATCACGCGGGAAGCGTAATTTGAAGCGGACATTTCCTCAAAAACTCCTTTAAATTTGGCGTCTTTTGAAAATTTTTCCGTCGTATAAAGACCCTGCATGGAATAAGCCAGAGCCGCTCTTTCCTGAACCGGCGGATTATACATATCCCTTGCGGAAAAATATTCGTCGGTCATTTGATAAGAGGCGGCGGTAACAAAAGCGGGGGAAATAAATCTGGCTATATCGTCTACCGCGGCCTTATTTTTAAACAAATCTTCAGCTTTATATCCTTTCACTTTCATATACTGCTCTATTAAGGCCGCGTCTATTATTATTTTTCCGCCTTCGTATTTGGAATAACAATCGCCGCAATATTCGACCGATATCGGAGGCTGTCTGCCGTTATAAAAAGCGTTTATCCTATCTCCGGCTTTTGTCCCTTTTATTTCGTTTGTAAGCGATGTTTTAAGCATTTGAGAAAGCATTTCTCTTTGCTGAGAACTCATTATTTCCGCGGGAGCGGAATTTCTCGCCGCCTGTATTCTGTCTATATAAGGTTTAAGTTCCGGATGAGCAGAAACCTGGCTTCCGTCAAAATATTGTCCCAATAAATAAAGCTGTTCGTTAAAAGGTTTCCCGGCCAAAGAATCCAATTGAGTCTGAGTCAAAACTCCGGAAGAAGTTATAATTTTTTTGGCCGCATCGAAAGTAAGCGCTCTCTCGTCAAGATATGAGTTTAAAGACGGATTATACTGTAAAAAAGGCCTGTCGGAAGCTTTACCGCTGTAAGGAATTTGAAGTATTACGGCATTTCTTTCTCTTAAAACCATATTAAGCCAAGAATCTCGCGTAACTATCATTGTTCCCGCCTGCCCCCATTCCACGGCTCTTTGAGCGGAAACCGTACCGAAAACCACTTCCCATTTTCTAATCGCTTTTTCGAAAATTTCTTTCTTATCTTGCGGAAATTTTTTATATTTATCGAGCCAGGATATGAATTTTTCCGGCTGAGGACATACGCCTATTTCGCAAAGAGGCTTATTTCTATCCAATCTCACCGTAAGTTCCGAATTTATATTATTATGATCTTCCGGTCTAAAATTTCTCGAAACATATTCGTCCAAATCTCTCAAAGCCTGCGCATAAGCCGTTATTTTAATAGTGAGATTCTCGTCCAAATCCATTGCGTCCTGCAGGAAAGAAGATTCCGCTAAAAACTCTTTGGCTTTCGCGGGATCCGCTTCGGTGGCTATGGCTATAGCGTATTTATCCAGTTTTTCTTTAACCGCCGAAGTGGAAAGTTCTTGAGAAAAAGAAGGCAATGCCGAGAGGGCGGTCAAGGCATAGTAAACGATAATTATCGCCTTCATATCAATTTCCCCTCTTGGCCAGCATGGCCTTTAAAAATTCGTCCCATTTGGAACCGGAAACGAAAGACATTCTCTCATAATTGCCCGCTTCGTATCTTAAAAGAGGCATATAGATAGCCAAACCGTTGGAATGAGCATTATAGAAAAGTCCCTGTATATTTTGTCCGTTGCCGGCTCTATTTCTTATAATCAAAGAATTTTTAATATAGTTTTTAAGATTATTGGTTTTGTTTTTAAGCTCCTCTTTGGTTAAAACCGAATCCAAAGAAGCCAAATAGTCGTAAAAATCCGCCGATCTGAGCCCCGCTTCCGCTATACCTCCGGCTTCGCCGTAATAAAAAGCGCTCTCGGTATATGTTTTATCTATTATTTTTGAAAATTCGGCACTGTCGGCCATAACGGAATCTACCCAATCGTTAAGCAGAGAAACAAAGCCGTCGACTTTATCGGCTTTAATCGCCGACATAGTATGAGATTTATTGCCTATCGCATAGCCGCCGGGCTTATTATTTTGATATGCCGAATAATAAGCCTCGACGAAAGAAGAAGCGGCCGAAGCCGAATCGTTGGAAGAGTTAAGTATATTTAAGAGCAAATCGTAAGGATAACCCGGACCGGGAATTATTTCTTCGCTTCCAAGTATGATATCCGCGGAATTTCTGAGTTCATAAACCACTTCGGCCATTTGCATCAAACAGGCGTCTGTGGCAAAAATATCTATTTTTCTGCCCATATAGCTCGATATGGCCGCGGCGGCTTGACCTAATTGCCAGATATCCATATGGTTTCTCGAAACATCGTCGAAAGCAACTCCCAATCTGCCGTTTCCGTGATTCCAAACTACGAGCATCACTTTTTCGGCCGGATATCTGGCAATGTTTCTTCTGGCAAAATTTATAAGATGTCTGTAACTTCCCATATCGTTTATTCTGGGGCTTTCCACTATTTGAGAATTTATATTTGAAATATCGTTATCTTTCCTGATAAAAAGAGTCTTTGTTCCGCTTTGAAATTGTATTTCGCCTATCGGTCCGGAAGTCATCGAGTTAAATTCTACGACTGCGGCCGCTTTGGAGGTAGACCCTACCGTTTCCATTTCATTGACATCTCCGGCGGCCAATCCCAAAAGACCGAGATCGTTAACTCCGTTTATGAAAACCAAAAGCAGCCATTTATAAGGCGCCGTAGAATTAGAAACGGAAGGCTGAGAAGAAACATTTGAGGTTACGCTTTGAGCCGATACCGGAACAGGGATAGAAGAAGAAACGGAAGAGGATGCGCTCTTGAAAGCTTGAGACAAATCAAAATCCTGGGCAAATAAGCTTTGTCCCATTAAAACCAAGGAAAGTGTCAAACAGACTTTTTTCATAGTATCCTCTGATAAAATCCTAATTCCGATATTGACTTTTATCAAAGGTATTAAGTCCTAAAAGTCAATAGGACCTAAGACCTAAAAAATCAATCTTAATATCAGCGAAAGAACGCGCAAGTTAAAGTATAACAGAAATATTTGACTTGTCAAGCGCGAATATAATAGCAAATAATCTTATTTTTGAAAGCAGATGAAACTTTTTTAACACCAAAAGCATCTCATTATTGAAAGCGCATAATATTTGCGGAGGTAAAATGAAATACGGAGTTCTTTTGACTTTAATTTTATCTGTAAGTTTAAATGCGGCGGAAATTTCTCTTACGCAGGCGGTTCAAAAAGCGGCCGACAGATCAGAAAACGTTAAAGCCGCTCTATACGGCAAAGAAGCGGCGGAATCGCAATTAAAGGAAGTAAAAAATTCGGCTTTGGGCAAAATTTCTCTAAAAACGACTTATACTCAAGGCGATGAACCGGTATACGCTTTCGCTCAAACTTTAAGGCAAGGAAAATTCTCCATGGCGTCTATGGCATCGGTAAATAATCCAGATTCCGTAAAAAATACGGAATTTGCTTTGGAAGGCGGTGTCCCACTTTTCACCGGATTTAAAATATCGAATTATAAAGAAATGTCCGCATTGGGCGTAAAAGCGGCCGACGACTATGCTCAAAGGGTTTTATCGGGAACAAAATTTTATTCCTCTTATTTATACCTTACGGCCCTTCTTCGCAAATCTTTAAACGAAGAATTGGAAAAAATTTTGACTTCTTCGAAAGAAGAGCTCGACTTAGCCGAAAAATTAAACGAAAACGGTATGATACCCGGATCCGATTATTATGCCGCTCTGGCGATATATTCCGGACTTAAAAATTACAAAGATTCTTTAGACTACGAACTTAAAAACGATATTATAAAACTCGCTTCTGAAATAGGAGAAGAGCCTCAAAACTTAATTTTATCGGCAAATTTAACAAAACCGCTGTATCGCGATTTAAACTGCCGAGAAGTTTCAGAAAAAGCTCTTTCTTCCAGAAAAGATTTAAAGGTTTACGAGAATATGTTTAAGATATCGGAAATCTCGTCTAAAATAGAAAAAAACTCTATTTTGCCGCAAGCGGAAGCCTTCGGAGCTTTTTACGGAAACAGCGGAGCCATAGATTCTTTGAGAACATCGGGAGTTTACGGTTTAAGATTAACCGTACCGTTCGGAGATCCCTCTTATTTTGCCAGATATGAAAAAGCGCAAGCTCAATCAAAAGCGGCCAAAGAAAATTTCTTGTCCGAACAAAGAAAAGCAAAAACGGAAGTATTGAACTCATGTACGGATTATAAATCTTCCGTAAATTCCGCGGCTTTGGCTTTGGAAACGGTTCAAAAAGCGGAAAAATCTCTGGAACTTTTCAGACCTCTTTACAGAAAAGGCAAACAAAGCATAATGGAAGTATTAAGAGCGGAGCAATCTTTATTTCAGGCAAAAGCTTCTTATTTGGAAACGATTTATAAAACCCACCTTTTTTATCTGAAAACTTCTTTCGCCGCCGAAACACTAAGCGGCGAAAAGATAAAAGAGATAGAAGACAATTTAAAATAAAATTTCGGAGGTAAGAAATGGATTATAAAGACGGTAAATACGGTTATGCGGGAAAAACCGCGGCCGCTTTCATAAATTCGAAACTAACGCCGATACTCATAATATCGGCTCTGCTTTTGGGAATTTTTTCCACCCTTAGACTTCCCAGAGAAGAAGAACCTCAAATAAACGTTCCTATGTTCGACGTTTTTGTGCCCTACTACGGAGCTTCGCCTCAAGAAATAGAAAAAAATTTGGTAAAAACCGGAGAAAGAAAGCTCTGGGAAATACCGAAATTGGAATACATATATTCGATGATATATCCCAATATGGCTACTTTTATACTTCGTTTTGAAGTCGGCACCGATCCGGCGCAGGCCGCAAACAGAGTATATACAAAAGTTCTTTCTTATGCGGATCTTTTGCCCAAAGGAGCCGGGCAGCCGATAATAAAGGAAAGAAGCATAGACGACGTTCCAGTTTTAGCTTTGACTTTTTCGGGCGAGAAATACGACGATTACGAACTGAGAAAAATAGCCGCGGCGGTAAGAAACGAAATAAATGCGGTCAATAATGTCTCCGAAACCCAAATAATCGGCGGACATAAGAAGAAATTCTTGATTCATTTCGATCCCAAAAAACTTGCGGAAAAAAGAATAACTCCTCAAATGCTGGCCGGAATAATAAAAATGTCCAATTCCGCCTTGCCGGCCGGACATTATTTGAATGGAAATTCCAAAACGATAGTCGAAACCGACGCTTTCATAAAAAACCTGCAAGATTTGAAAAATATAGTTGTAGGCGTTTCGGACGGCTATCCCGTAAAACTCTCCGACATAGCCAAAATAAGCGAAGGACCGGATGAAGACGAAAGAGAAGTTTTGACTTACGATAAAGACGGTTCGGGAAAATATCTTAAAGCCGTAACATTATCGGTGGCAAAAAGAAAAGGCGCCAATGCCACAAAAGTGGCAAACGAAGTCATAAATCTTACGGATAAACTTAAAGGCAAAATAATACCTCAAGACATAAACTTGGAAGTAACCAGAAATTACGGCCATACGGCAAAAGAAAAATCGGACGAATTAATATTCCACATGCTTTTGGCAACCGTATCCGTAACAATATTAATATGGCTTACTCTCGGATGGAGAGAAGCCGCAGTCGTTTTGGTGGCTATACCGGTCACATTGGCTTTGACATTGCTGATATATTATCTTTACGGATATACTCTTAACAGAATAACTTTGTTCGCTTTAATCTTTTCCATAGGCATACTCGTAGACGATGCCATAGTAGTCGTGGAAAATATAAACAGACATTGTTTGATGAAAAATAAAAATTCTCTGTTAAAGAATGTTATTAACGCAGTAGACGAGGTAGGAAATCCGACAATATTGGCGACTTTTACGGTAATAGCGTCGATACTTCCGATGGCTTTCGTAAGCGGACTTATGGGTCCCTATATGAGGCCTATTCCCGTGGGAGCTTCTTTCGCCATGCTTTTTTCTCTTGCCGTGGCTTTTATCGTAACGCCCTGGCTATTCGCAAAAATAGTTCAAAGGTGGAAATTGGCGCATTGCGATATGGTAAAAGAAAGCTTTTTGGACAGAGTTTACAGAAAATTCATGCAAAAGCTAATATATAAACCGAAAAACGGACTGCTTTTCTTAGCTTTCAGTTTTCTGCTTACGGCCGGAGCCGTTTCAATGGTTCTTTTCAGAGCGGTAATATTTAAAACTCTGCCTTTCGACAATAAAAACGAATTCCAGGTCGTAATAAATATGCCGGAAGATTCTTCTTTGGAAAGGACAAAAAAAGCCGCCAAAGAAATGGCGGATTATCTTTCGCAAATCGAAGAAGTTAAAAGTCTGCAGATATATGCCGGCTCTTCGGCGCCTTATAATTTCAACGGTTTGGTCAGACATTACTTTTTAAGGCAAATGCCGCATCAAGCCGATATACAGGTAAATCTTAAAAATAAACATGACAGAAAAAGACAAAGCCATGAAATAGCCGTAGCGGTAAGGCCCAAATTAAAAGAAATAGGCGATAAGTATAAAGCCAGAATACAGGTAGCCGAAGTACCGCCCGGACCGCCGGTTCTTTCTACTTTGGTTTTGGAAATATACGATCAAAATCCTCAAAAGAGAAGGGACCTGGCCGTAAAAATAAAAGAACTTCTTAAGAATTCTTACGGCATAGTAGACGTCGATTCCTACGAACCCGATACGATGCCTAAAAATCTAATATCGGTGAACAGACAAAAAGCCACTCTAAACGGCATAATGGCGTCGGAAATATCGCAAACGATATCTATGGCCTTAAACGGATACGACATAGACTCCGCTCATACGGAGAACGACAATGAACCGGTAGACATAAACTTAAGGCTGCCGGAAAATCTAAGAAAAAATCTTTATTCTCTATCGGATATAAAGCTGTTTTCGCCTAACGGTACGCCCATATCGGTTATGACATTGGCTTCGGTTAATAATACCGAAGAAAATAAACCTTTATTTAGAAAAAATCTCCAGCCTGTTACATATGTTACGGCGGATATATCCGGCGGAGAAGAAAGTCCGATATATGCCGTATTAAATCTTACGGGCGAAATAAAAAAATTGGCGGAAAAAGAAAAAACCGACATAAAGCAGTATTTCACAAAACAGCCGGACAATTCTTTTGAAACCGCTCTTAAATGGGACGGCGAATGGCAAATTACTTACGAAGTTTTCAGAGATCTTGGCATAGCTTTTATGGCCGTTCTCGTCTTGATATATATTCTGGTGGTCGCCTGGTTTGAGGATTTTATAACTCCTCTTATCATAATGTCGGCCATACCTTTGGCCTTAGTCGGCATAATACCGGCCCATTGGGGAATGAACGCTTTTTTCACGGCGACTTCGATGATAGGATTCATAGCTTCCGCGGGCATAGTCGTAAGAAATTCCATAATACTTGTGGATTTCGTAAAACTTAAAATATCGGAGGGCATGGATCTAAAAGAAGCCGTCATAGAAGCGGGAGTAATAAGATTCAGGCCTATGCTTTTGACTTCTCTTGCCGTAATAGTGGGAGCGGGAGTAATATTATTCGACCCGATATTTCAAGGCCTTGCCATATCCTTGATATCGGGACAAATAGCTTCAACTTTATTGTCGCGCATAGCGGTGCCGGTTTTATATTATCTGTCCTTCAAAAGAGATTTTGAAATAGGTAAAATAAAAATTGAAAGAGGATCCGACAGAGACCTCGAAGACAAAACGGAAATAAGCGGAGAGTAATTATGGAAAAACAAAATAAAAAAGAAGAAAAAAAAGAAACTAAAACGGGAAGATATGTTTACGATAAAAAACTTGGAAAAGTCGTAAAAATATCCGACGACATAGTCGGAATTAAAAAAGGCGGATATTCCGGACCGTCATGCCCTTCCGGCGGATGCTGCCCCGGATGTCAAGGTTAAAGGAGTTTTTTATGAAAATCAACGACATACTAAGAATAACGGCCGGTTTTTTCATATTGCTCAGTTTGCTTCTGGCTTATTATGTAAGTCCGAAGTTTTTATGGTTTACGGCTTTCGTAGGCCTTAATCTTTTTCAGTCGGGATTTACAAAAACCTGTCCGGCGGTTTGGATTTTAAAAAAACTGGGTTTTAAAGAATGTTAAATTAATTTGCGCGGCAAATATTGTAAAATTTACCGATGAACATAATAGACAAAGCCGCGCAAATACTCATAAAATCCGCCGATATTTTTCTACACTTGGACAAATATTTGGGAACCGTAATATCTTCTTACGGCGGTCAAACTTACTTAATACTTTTTGCCGTAATATTTTTAGAAACGGGTCTGGTAATAACTCCTTTTCTGCCGGGAGATTCTCTTTTATTTGCCGCCGGAACCTTCTGCGGGCTGGGATATTTGGATTTTAAAATAACTTCTCTGGTAATTTTTTCGGCCGCCGTCATAGGCGACACGGTTAATTATCACATAGGAAAATTTTTGGGGCCGAAAGTATTTCATTATGAAAATTCCCGTTTCTTCAAGAAAGAGTATTTGGACAAAACTCACGCTTTTTATGAAAAATACGGCGGCAAAACGATAATAATAGCGAGATTTGTTCCCATAGTAAGAACTTTCGCGCCTTTCGTGGCGGGAATAGGGGCTATGACTTATTCAAAATTCATAATTTACAATATATCCGGAGCCGTACTCTGGACTTTTTCATTGGTAAGCGCGGGTTATTTTTTCGGAAATATAGATTTTGTAAAAAATAATTTTTCCGCCGTAATTCTTGCGATAATTTTTATTTCCATATTGCCCGGCATCGTAGAATACCTGAAAGCTAAGAAAACAAAATGAAAAATAATATTTCTTTTATTTTCCTGATATCTTCCGTAATTTTTGCTTTATACATGGCAAAAAGAAAAAAGGAAAAATATTATCCGCTGAAAATGCTATTTAAAGGAGACGCTTTCGGCTTATTGGAACCGGCTTTCGAAGGCAGTCATAACGATATGAATTTTAAGGTATTAACAAGGCAAGCCGGAAAATTTTCTTCCGATTTTGAAATGATTCTTACATGCAAGGCCAAATTCCCGGCGCAATGCTATATCTATTCCAAAAACAATTTTCTCCAAAAAATACAAGCCAAACTTAATATTAATTATCCCTCCGTTAAAACAGGATTTGCGCAATATGACGAAAGCTTTGAAATCAAAATTGAAAAAGACAAAGATTTGGAAAAACTAAAAAACGGATTGGAGCATATAAAAAATTTAACGGATTTGGGCTTTTATAAAATAGACATGGATTACGGTCAAATAAAACTTTACGCCAGAGCTCAAAGCGACGACGATCTTCTAAGTCCCAATTTAATAATGCCCGCTTTGGAATATGTTTCAAAATTAAGAAAATAATACTTTAAACGACTTGAAAACACAATCTCGTTTTTTTACCAATCATCTATTATTCTAATCGTCTAATCTTTTTTTGCAATGCATCCACGCATCAATACGTCCATACATCTAAGCTTCTACGCCTCTATTTTGCTATACGTCTGCGCATCTTTTTTATTGGCGGGCGGCACGGAACGTTTACATCCACAACTCTCTCAATATCCGACAATTAACTCGTTTGCTATTCTCGCCGCTAAAAAGCCGACTAACAATGTCCTCAAAAACGCAAACTCGCTTTTTCTCTTGCTATGCGTCTATACTTCTGCGCATCTTTTTTATTGGTGGGTGGTACAGGTATTCGCATGCACAACTCTCACGCTCGCCGCCGCTCGCGTTCGGTCGCGCAGTCCCGCCTCGCGGTCTCGCGTGCTCGCTCGACATCGCTGCGGCTTTCGAACCCTGACGCGACACAAGCAGTTGTGTCGCTTACCTCTCGCTTTTAATTTTTATTGGTGGGTGGTACAGGGTTCGAACCTGTGGCCTTTCGCGTGTGAGGCGAACGCTCTTCCGCTGAGCTAACCACCCGAAGGATTTGTTTAAGCTTTGAGCTTATGATGATATTTTACTATTTTTTACCAGCTTTTGCTTTATGTTTTCCCTTTCCGATTCTACCGTTTTTTTTAACGCAAAAAAAGGATTTTTAAGCGAAAAATCTTTGCCGAATTTATTTTTTATCTCTATTACGCGGTCAAAAGGATAATTTCGGCCGGTTTTATTTTCAAAACATACGCAAAAAGATTTCTTTTTATTTTTGCGGGCTATTTGGCATAAATGATAAGGCATTTTACCGTAAAAATCCGTTTTATCCCAAATCCCTTCGCCGGTAAAAACGGCGTCGCATTGAGATATTATTTCTCCGATTTTAATTTTTTCAGATACGAAAGAAGCGCCGTTTTTTATTTGCGCGTCTAAAAAAGCGTATAACCCTGCGCCCAATCCCCCCGCCGCTCCGCCGCCTTTTATTTTCCCCGCTTTTTTACCGAGATCTTTTTCAAATCTAAGAGCCATTTTTCTCATGGCTTTTTCTATGATTTTCACTTGATATTTATTTGCGCCTTTTTGCGGCGAATAAACATTGGCCGTGCCGTATTTTCCCAGAAGAGGATTTTTAACGTCGGTAACGGCAAAAAATTTATTTTTTTTAAAAAAAATATTTTCCGGAGGCTTTATTTTTTTTAATTTCAAAAGACCTTTAACCGAATTTTCTATCTCTTTGCCTTTTTTGTCTAAAAACTTAAAACCCAAAGCCTTAGCCATCCCGAATCCGCCGTCGGAAGAAGCCGTCCCGCCCAAACCCAAATAAATTTTATCTGCCTTTCTATTTACCGCGTCTTTTATTATTTCGCCAACTCCGTAAGTTGTCGCCGTCAAAGGTTCTAATTTTTTGTTTTTAAGATATTTAATCCCGCAGGCCTCGGCTATTTCTATGAAAGCTTCTTTTTTGCAAATAACATATTCCGCTCTTACTTTCGTTTTCGGCAAAGGTCCGCAAACATATATTTTTACTTTTTTTGCTCCTTTTAAATTTCTAAAACAATCCAAAAAACCGTCTCCGCCGTCGGAAACCGCAAGCGATTTAATTTCGGCTTCGGGAAATATTTTTTTAAGCGCCGCAAAGCAGGATTTATTTGCGGATTTGGAGGAAAAAGTTCCCTTAAAAGAGTTTAAAGCGCAAAGTATCTTCACGGTTAAATTATATTTAATTTTGATATAATTTTTTATTATGAAAATCCTTGGAATTTCCGCTTTTTACCACGATTCCGGCGCCGTTTTAATAGAAGACGGAGAAATAATAGCCGCGGCGCAAGAAGAAAGATTTACGAGAAAAAAACACGATAAAAATTTTCCGAAAAATGCGGCGAACTATTGCCTAAAGGAAGGCGCCTGCTCGGTTTCTCAATTGGACGCCGTCGTTTTTTACGAAAAGCCTTTATTGAAATTCGAAAGACTGATAGAAACTTATTACGCTTTCGCGCCGAAAGGCTTTTCTTCTTTCGTCAAATCAATGCCGATATGGCTTAAGGAAAAATTATTCTTAAAAGAAAACATAAGAAAAGAATTGTCCGAAATTTCGCAAGAAAAATTCAAAGGAAAACTTTTATTTCCCGAACATCATTTATCTCACGCGGCAAGCGCTTTTTTTCCTTCTCCTTTCGACAAAGCGGCAATTCTGACCGTAGACGGCGTAGGAGAATGGGGCACTGCGACAATAAGCAGAGGAGAAGGCAATAAAATAGAAATTTTGCGCGAGATGAAATTTCCGCATTCCGTCGGCATGCTTTATTCGGCTTTTACTTATTATTTGGGATTTAAAGTAAATTCCGGCGAATATAAACTTATGGGATTGGCTCCTTACGGAGATCCTTCAAGCAGCAATGTCTTAGAAATAGAAGAAAAGATAAAAAATAATTTGATAAACATTAAAAAAGACGGTTCGATTTATCTAAATCAAAAATACTTCGATTATTGCGCCGGTCTGACAATGACCGCAAATAAAGAATGGGAAAATCTTTTCGGTTTCCCCCCGAGAAAACCCGAAAGCGAATTAAAGCAAATACATTGCGACGCCGCTCTGGCGATACAAAAAGTAACCGAAGAGATAGTAATAAAAATGGCCGAAACGGCGGCGGAAATAACCGGCTGCGAAAATCTATGCTTGTCGGGCGGAGTGGCTTTAAACTGCGTGGCAAACGAAAAAATATTAAATAGCGGAGCCTTTAAAAATATCTGGATACAGCCCGCTTCCGGAGACGCCGGCGGAGCATTGGGCTGCGCTTTGGCGGCTTATCACATATATTTTCAAAAAGACAGAAAAGTTTTAAGCGAAGACTCGATGAAAGGTTCTTATTTGGGGCCCGAATTTTCAGAAAAAGAAATAGAAACCGCCGCCAAACAATTTTCCGCCGTTTACGAAACCGAGAAAGACGAAGAAAAACTCTGCGAAAAAACCGCCGCTTTTTTGGCCGAAGGAAAAGTGGTCGGATGGTTTCAGGGAAAAATGGAATGGGGACCGAGGGCATTGGGAAACAGGTCCATATTGGGAGATCCGAGAAACGCCCAAATGCAAAAAAAGTTAAACCTTAAGATAAAGTACAGAGAAAGCTTCAGACCTTTTGCTCCAAGCGTAATATGGGAAGACGCAAAAGAATATTTCGAAACAAATACGCCTTCGCCTTATATGCTTTTAACGGCGCCTGTAAAAAAATTAAGAAGAAAACCTTTGCCGGAGAATTATCATAAACTCGACATAAGAGAAAAATTATATTTTTTAAGATCCGATATTCCCGCAATAACCCACCTGGATTACTCAGCCAGACTTCAAACGGTTCACAGGGAAACAAATCCTCTTTATCATAAATTAATTTCTTCCTTTAAAAAACTCACCGGATACGGCGTAATAGTAAATACGAGCTTCAACGTAAGGGGCGAGCCCATAGTAATGACCCCTCAAGACGCGTATAAATGTTTTATGCGAACCGAGATGGACGTTCTAATAATGGGAAATAAGATTTTCGAAAAAACAAAACAACCCGCCTGGCCTTACGGTGACGAGTGGAAAAAAGATTATGTCCTGGATTAAAACCGAAACCGGAAAAAATATTTCGGTTTTGGTCTTCTCGGCTTTAATATCGCTTTTATTTTTAGAACTTTTTCTCAGATTTTATAATCCTTTCGGATTTAGAATAAAAGGCGATAAGATTCTGCTGTATCCGCATAAAAAATACGTAATAGAAAACTCTTCTCTCAAAGGCACGGATAAAAAAATAATACATTCCAAAAATTCTCTGGGTTTAAGGGGCGAAGAACCTCCTAAGGATTTCTCTTCACGTCTTAGCGTAATAGCGGTAGGAGGAAGCACTACCGAAGGTTTTTATCTCTCGGACGGAAAAACTTGGCCGGAAATTTTGCAAAACAAACTTAAAAAAGATTTTCCAAACATATGGATAAACAATGCCGGCATAGACGGACAATCTTCTTACGGTCATATAATTTTTACAAGAGAATATCTTTCTAAATTAAAACCTAAAATCGCAATTTTTTACTGCGGACTAAACGATATCGGCTTATCGGCGATGAACTCGTACGATTCTTTCTCAAAAGAAAGCAAAATTAAAAAAGCGGCAAAATTTTTATCAAAAAATATCGAAATAGTTTCCTGCGCTTTTAATCTGTATTTATATTTCTCCTATAAAAAAACCGGCATAACTCACGGCAATATAGATTTTGCGAATATCGAAAAAATAAAAGTCTCGGATCAAGAAAAAAAAGAAATATTAAATTCGGAAAAACAAAACGCCAAAAATTACTCTTTAAGGCTAAAGGAACTTATACGCGAAACGAGAAAAAACGGCATAGAGCCCGTTTTTATCGCTCAAACTTCTCTTTGCAAAAAAGCTTTCGACTTAAACACAAAAATAAATTTGGGCGAAATAGCCGTTAAAAATAAATTTTTAAACTGCGAAATATTCGGCGAAATTTTAAATATTTACAATAGAGAAATGGAAAAGACGGCAAAAGAAGAAAAAGTTTTTTTCATAGACGCCGACAAAATTATGCCTTCGAATTCGTCGTATTATTACGATCTTTTTCATTTTAACAATTCGGGCGCCGAAGTTTTTGCGGATAAAATAAAAACTCCGTTTATCAAATTTCTGAAAAATAAATATAATAATTAATATGGAATTTCTAAAAGATATTTGGAACCTGATAAAAGAAAGAAAAAAATGGTGGCTTATACCGGCCGTCATAGTTCTTTTTCTTATAGGCGCTTTGATATTTTTATCGAGCGGCTCCGCTGTGGCGCCTTTTATATATACGGTATTTTAATGAAAAAAGTAAACGAAACGGAAAATTTAAAAACCATTTTAACATTGTCTCTTTTCTTTTTGATTCTTTTTCTGCTTTTCAAAATAAATTGGGCGATTTATATATGCGCCGCTCTTTTATTTTTGGGGATTTTCGATAATCCTTTGGCTAAAACCGTATCTTCTCTATGGCTTTCTTTTTCGGAAGTTCTGGGTAAAATATCCACTTTTATAATCCTATTTTTGATTTTTTACTTATTCATAACTCCTCTGGCTTTTTTATGGCGGATATTTAATAAAAAAGACGCATCCCATTTTTTAAAAGACAATTCCGATTCGCTTTTTACCGTCGTTAAAAAAACATTTTCAAAAGATTACTTCGAAAAAACCTGGTAAACCTTCTGTTAACCCTCGAGGTTAACCGGAAATTCTTTGCCTATTACCCCTTTTATATATACGATCTCCTTAAATCTCTCTTCTTTATGACCGGTCTCCATATATATGTTTTCAAAACCTTTTTCATATATCAGCCTACAAATCTCTTCGCCTTTAAGTCCTTCCCC
>JAAYVI010000050.1 GCA_012517235.1 Elusimicrobiota bacterium
AAATAGTACTTGCTCCCGCGGAAAACATACTTAAGGCATATCTTAACGTAATGAGAGAGTCGGAAAGCGAACTTCTCAGGAAGGTCGCCCATCTTTTTAAAGTTAATTCCAAAAATGTCGTAGAATACGATTATAAGCAGGCTTCGAAAATATTGGGCGTAAACGCTTTCGATAATCAAGACGGAGTTAATCCTCTGGATATTATGAGAGATATGGCTTATACGGCCACCTGTCTTATAAAAGACATTTTCTCCGTAAAAGAAGAAAGCTCTTGGAAAGCTCAATCGGAAAAACTGGCCGCCATATCGGCCGGCAGAAGCAAAAGTAAAATGGGATTTGAGGATTTCTTTAAGATAGCCATACAGCTGGTTTCGAAGAAAAACATATCGGCCGAAGTTTATGTTCATACCGATAAGAGAATCAAAGGGGAAAAAGACGTTACGGAAACTTACAGCTATCTTAACTCCAAAGATAATAACTTTGCTTCCACCATAGGCGAAGTTAACGCCATGAGAGAAAGATTCGCCGAACCCTCGGTATTAAGCGATTAAGGATAAGTTCTAATTCAAAAGCCGCGGCTTGAAACCGCGGCTTTTTTATTTTCATTATTTGCGCTTATTCGGATAATGTTTAACGGTAGTCTCAAGTTGTCCAAAAAAAGCGCGATGGTATTGACCCGCTTTTTTTTAGTTTATATAATTTACTTACCGGTAGGTAAAAATGAATGCAATAAAAAAACTTTATTTTCGTTATAAATATAAGATGAAACATATTTTACTTTTATTTTCCTTTTTGTTTCCCGTTTCCGCTTCCGCTCAAGAGCAAACCTTAAGTTTGACTCAGGCTTGGGCTAAGGCTTTATCGGCCAATCAGTCGCTGAAAGCTAAAGAATATGAAAAAAAACAGTACGAATATTCTTATCTTTCTTCCTTAAACTCTTATCTGCCTCAAATTTCTTTGTCTCATTCTTTTTCAAGAAGCGGAGGAGATTCGTCGAGCGTATCGAATAGATTTTCCGCTTCCGTTTCGGCTTCTCAAGAAATATTTAATCTCAAGACGATTTCTTCGATTAAAATATCCAAATACTCTCTGGAAACCGCGCAAATAAGCTATAGAACGGCTTTGTGCGATTTAAGAAAAGATTTTTTTACGGCATATCTAAATTTATATTTCGCTCAAGAAAAAGTTAAAGTAAGCGAAAGAATCTTGGAAATAAGAAAAGAAAACGCTAAGCTTATTTCTTTGAAATACGAAAGCGGAATGGAGTCGAGAGGTAATATGCTTTATTCGGCGGCTCAAGCGGAAATGGCCGCATTGAGTTTAAGGAGAGCGAAAAGAGATCTGGAAAATTATCAAGAAGAATTGTCGAAAATAATGGGCGAGACATACGACAAAAATATAGCCGCACAATATAACTTAGAAATACCTTCGCAAAATTACTCTTACGAAGAAATTTTAAAGAATTCTTTTTATCCCGATTTGGCCGTCTATGAAAAAAATTTGGCTTCGGCAAAAGAAAGGCTTCTTTCCGGTAAATACGATGCGCTTCCTTCTTTGAAAGCTTCGGGTTCATGGTCTTATTCGGGAGATTATGAGTTTCCTAAGAATAAATCCTGGTCTCTTGGCCTTTCTATGTCTTTGCCGCTTTTTTCCGGCGGCCCTTTTTATTATTATTCCAATACCAATTCGCTTAAAAATGCGGTTAAGTCGGCCGAGAAAAAACTCGAAGAAGCGAAGTTAGCTTATGAAAAAAATTTAAGATCTTATTTGAGAGATTTTGAAAACGCTTCGGATACCGCCAGAGTGTACATGGGACTTAAACAGGCCGACGAGGAAAGATATAAGGAAGGACAAATTCAGTATATGGCCGGAAAACTTAGTTTTATAAACCTGGAAAATCTCGAACAAAATATGATAGATTCCAAAATCAATTACTTGGAATATATCAAAAACGCATGGCTTAAAAAGATAGCCTTAGAAAGGCTTATGGGAAAGGATTCTCTTTGAGGTGATTTTATGAAGAAAAAAATATTTTTTGCGGTTTTAATCGTTGCCGCTATTTTAATTTCATGGCAGGTTTTTAAGAAAAAAGATAGAAGCGAGGAGAAAAAATACGAGTCGGTAAGAGCCGAATACGGTCAAATAAAAGAATTTGTGGATACTACCGGTCAAATAGAACCTCTTAACAGAGTGGAAATACTGCCGCCTTCTTCCGGAAGAATAGAAAAAATTTTTACCGAGGAAGGAGCCAAAGTTAAGGCGGGAGAAGTTCTGGCTTTAATGAGTTCGCAAGACAGAGTCGCAATTTTGGATTCCGCAAGAGCAATGGGAGATAAGGAATACGAATATTGGAAAGAAGCTTATAAACCTATAAAGATAATAGCTCCCATAAGCGGAAGAATAATACTTAGAAACATAGTGGAGGGTCAAACGGTAAGCGCTTCTACGGTATTATTTGCCATGTCGGATACTTTGATAGCCGTAGCCAGCGTAGACGAATCGGATATAGGAAAAGTTCGAAGAGGACAAAAAGCCGAAATAAAATTGGACGCTTATCCGGAAAATACGGTGAAAGGGGAAGTCTTCCAAATTTTGGACGAAGG
>JAAYVI010000051.1 GCA_012517235.1 Elusimicrobiota bacterium
TTCGTCCCAAAGTCCGTTTTTTGAAAATTTTAATCCCGAATATTCTTCGCGGTATTTCTCCGAAGGAATATAAACCGAAAGTCCGGCGCTCTTTGAATCTTGAGCCCAATTATAAATTATGAAATCTTTTTTAAGAAAATTGTCCAGCTCTATCGAAACTTTTTTAAGTTCCTGCGACTGTGTTTGCTTATAAACCAAGGATACGAAGTCCGATAAATCTTTATAATCGGGATCTTCGCCGAAAAATTTTGCTTCTTTTTTTGCTTTCGATAAAACGGATATATCGGACTTCAAAGCGACGGAAACCCACCTATCCAAAACGGACGAAAATTCCGAAGCTTTATACAAACGAAAAGCCGATTGAGTAGCCGCAGCTCCTTCGTTGTCTCCGGACATTTGTTCGAAATAAGCGCGGTAATAGTAAACGAAATAAAAACCAAGATCCTCGGGAGACAGTTCGCCTTTTTTAACTTCCGCCAAAACCGAAGAATATCTGACAACCATTCCGGGCTCGGTTTCCTGAGAAGCGGCCGCCACTTTGGCGTAATCTTTAAGTTCGTAAATAACGGAAGCCATGGCCATATTGCATCCGTCCAAAAGAATAAAATCTACTCCGCCGGCCTTACTTAATGCTTTTGCCATTTGAGGCACGGATATTTCGTTTCCGGTTTCTTCGTCCAAAGAAAATCCTTTATAAAAATTTTGCCAATTATTTTCGTCTACGGGTTTCCATCCGTTTCCGTGATCCCACATTATAAGAGCGTATTTTTTTGCGGGATAGTTTTTCTTAGACCAAACGATAAAATCCGCCAATTCCTTCCATGAACCCATATCCTTTTTGCCGAGATCGGCCAAAACCGGCGAATTTATTTTATTTCTGTCCGCGTCTTTCACTATGAAATATCTTTTGACTCCTACCCAATTTCCGTCAGAATTATCGTCTCCATCTTGACCGTTAATTCTTCCCATTTCTGCGACTATATTTACCTTAGAATCGGACCCCGAAGATTCCAGCTCGTTTATGTCTATCATCGCATACTGTTCCAAATCGTTTTTCCCGTTAATAAACCACATAAAAGTCCAATCCGCCTCTTTATCTTTTTGAAAAGAAGCGTTTATTTTAACTTCTTTTTCCATTATTTGTCCGACTGTAACGGGAGATTTGTCAAAAGCAAAACAGGAATGAGCGCTTAGCAATAGCCAAAAAATCATAAATATATTTTAACGAAAATTAAACTTTTTGTTATGGGTCTTATGTCCTTATTTTAAAAGGACTTAGGATTAATATTTGCCGGAGCCGGCGTCTTTACCCGTTACAATGGCCACGCTGGCGCTTGTGCCCAATCTTGTGGCGCCCGCTTTCACCATCTCTTCGGCGGTTTTAGTATCTCTTATGCCGCCCGAGGCTTTGACTCCCATGTCGGGACCGACGGTTTCTCTCATAAGTTTTACGTCTTCCGCCGTAGCTCCGTGAGGTCCGAAACCGGTCGATGTTTTAACAAAATCCGCTCCCGCCTGTTTGGACATTTTGCACGCCCTTATTTTTTCGTCTTTTGTAAGATAGGCGGTCTCTATTATTACTTTCAAAATTTTTCCTCTTGTCGCCTCTCTTACGGCTTTTATATCTTCCAAAACCAAAGCGTCGTTTCCGGATTTAAGAGCTCCTATGTTTATTACCATATCTATTTCGTCCGCGCCGGCGGCTATGGCGTCTCTGGCTTCTATTGCTTTTACGGTAGGAGTGGTAGACCCCAAAGGAAAACCTATAACCGTGCAAACCTTAACCGTGCTGCCTCTCAAAAGCCGGGCCGCCAGAGATACGTATGCCGGATTTACGCAA
>JAAYVI010000052.1 GCA_012517235.1 Elusimicrobiota bacterium
AAGGTATTAAAGATAAAAAAGCTAAGGGCCATATGTCTATTCCGGGAGACGATAGAAAAAGCAAGAAAGAAGAAAGAATAGTCAGCGGCGGGAAAATTAAATATTCTTTCCGTGACATTTTTTATATTTTTTGCCGCTGCCGCAGGGGCAGGGATCGTTTCTTCCTATTTTCAGGTCCGAAAATTTGCCTTTTTGTTCTTGAGCCGGTTTAATGTCTTCCTTTTTTTTCTCCGGCGCTTTATCTTCCTTATTCTCCGAATTGACCTGCCGTTTTACTATGCGCGGCGGCAGCTGCATTCTGAAAACATATTCGGTCATCTGTTCGCGGACTTTGTCGAACATTCTTTCAAACATTGCGTAAGATTCTTTTTGGTATTCTATTAAAGGATCTTTTTGTCCGTAAGCTCTTAAAACAACGCCTTTTCTCAAATGATCGAGTTCGTAAAGATGGTTTTTCCAATTATGATCTATTATTTGAAGCAGAAGAACTCTTTGCATTTCTTGGAAATCTACGCCTCTTTCCGTGAAATCAAAGCGTCTTTTTTCAAAACTTTCTTTTACTTTTGAGATTACTTCTTCAAAAAGAACTTCAAAACTTTCCGGTTCTTTTCCTTGATAGTAGTCCAAAGCGAAACCGAAAGATTTTTTTAAGTATATGTTGAGATTCTCATAATCCCAAAGCTGAGGAGATTTTTCCTTGTCGGCGTATTGAGCCAAGTTCGCTTCTACGCTTTCGGTTATTATTTTCCATACTCTCTCTTCCACGCCCTCGCCTTCCAGTATTATGTCTCTTAATTCGTATATGGCCTGGCGCTGCTTGTTCATTACATTGTCATAGTCGAGAATCTGTTTTCTGGTGTCGAAATTCATCGCTTCGACTCTTCTCTGCGCGCCTTCTATCTGCCTTGTTATAAGCTTCGATTCTATTACTTCGCCTTCGGCCATGCCTAATCTTTCCATAATGGAAGATATTCTTTCCGAACCGAATAGGCGCATTAATTCGTCGTCTAACGAAACATAGAAAACGGAACTGCCGGGATCTCCCTGTCTGGCGCAGCGGCCTCTCAGCTGATTGTCTATTCTTCTCGATTCGTGTCTTTCGGTGCCGATTACGTGAAGTCCGCCGGCTTCGTTTACAAATTTTTGATTTTCCAAATCGGGGGGATTTCCTCCCAGTATTATATCGGTTCCGCGTCCGGCCATATTTGTGGCTATTGTGACGGTGCCTTTTCTTCCGGCCTGGGCTATTATTTGAGCTTCCATTTCGTGATATTTTGCGTTTAGAACTTGATGGGGTATGCCCTTTGTTCTTAGCATTTGGGAAAGTTTTTCCGATTTTTCTATGGAGCGCGTTCCCACGAGCATAGGCTGGCCTTTTTTCCACCTTTCTTCTATTTCCAAAACTATGGCATTATTTTTTTCTCTTTCCGTCCTATAAACCCTGTCCGGGTAATCTATTCTTATGCATTTTTTATTCGGCGGAATCTCAACCACGTCCAATTTGTATATTTCGGCAAATTCGGATGCTTCGGTCATGGCGGTACCGGTCATGCCGGCGAGTTTTTTATAAAGCTTGAAAAAGTTCTGGAAAGTTATGGTGGCCAAAGTTTGATTTTCTTCTTTTATTCTAAGATGTTCTTTGGCTTCTATGGCTTGGTGAAGACCGTCGGACCAGCGTCTTCCGGGCATAAGTCTTCCGGTGAATTCGTCTACTATTACTATTTCTCCGTCTTTTACGACATATTCTACGTCTTTTTTGAAAAGATGATGCGCTCTTAATGCTTGAGTTATATGATGAGCCCATTCGGCGTTTACGTCGTCGTAGATATTTCCCACATTCAATATTTTTTCCGCTTTTTTTACTCCTTCTTCGGTTAAAACAACATTGTGGCTTTTTTCGTCTATTATCGCGTCGAATCCTTTGCCCAAATCTTCGCCCGTTCTCTTGGCTTCGATTTCTTCTTTTTCGGTTATGAAGCGGGGATTTAACAATGGGATTAATCTGTTTACTATGTAATATTTATCCGTAGATTCTTCCGCCGGACCCGATATTATCAAAGGAGTTCTGGCTTCGTCTATCAAAATGGAGTCCACTTCGTCGACTATGGCGTAGTTGAGTCCTCTCAATACTCTTTCGCTTTTATCTATCACCATATTGTCTCTGAGATAATCGAAGCCTAACTCGTTATTTGTCACATAGGTTATGTCGCAGGCGTACATCTTTTGCCTTTCTTCGTGGGACATATCGTGCTGTATGAATCCCACCGTCAGACCCAAATAAGAGTGTACCGGAGTCATCCATGAAGCGTCTCTTCTGGCCAAATAATCGTTTACGGTTACTATGTGAACGCCTTTGCCGGTTAAAGCGTTTAGATAAGCCGGCAAAGTGGAAACCAAGGTTTTCCCTTCGCCGGTTTTCATTTCAGAAATTTTTCCTTGATGAAGAACCATTCCGCCTATGAGCTGAACGTCGTAATGTCTTAATCCTATGGTTCTTTTTGAGGCTTCCCTTACCGCCGCGAAGGCTTCGGGAAGAATATCGTCCAAAGATTCGCCTTCAGAAAGTCTTTTTTTAAATTCCGCGGTTTTTCCTTTTAATTGTTCTTCGCTTAATTTTGAAAATTCTTCTTCCAAAGAGTTTATTAAGTCTACCGAAGGTTTAATTTTTTCTATGTCTCTTTCGCTTTTTGTGCCTATGAGGGATTCTATTATTTTCTTTATCATAATAAATATATTAAACAATTTTGAGCCGATATAATCAAATGCGAGGTTTTAACCCCGAAATTTTCGGTTAGCTCGCTTGATATTTTCGCCGCTAAGATCGGCTCAACAATATCCCTAAGATTTAGCGCATAGCTTTCGGCAATTTCTCGTACCTTCCGCTACGGGCCGTCTTCAAAACTGCCGAAAGCTTTTATATATGACTATTTTAGTTTTCAAAATGTAGGCAAGCCTTTATAAAATTATTCACAATTTTTATTGATAAAAACGCGGGCAACCGAATTTTTAAGGTTAATGTGAGGAAAAGATCTTTTCGCCTATTCTGTCGGCTAAAGTATAATCGTCAACGAAAGGATTTCTGTTTCCTTGATAAACATATATTCTGTCGTTTCTTTCTTTTTCGTATGAGTCCGGCGGATCTTGCCTGTTCCATTGAAGATATGTGTTTATTTTGGATACAAAAAAATCATAGTAATCGGCCGGCTTTATTTGCCTGTCATAGTATCTTACGACAAAGTATAAAAGCGATCTTGCGACATCGCCTTTTACGGCGTCGGGCGGTTCGAAATATTCTCCGTCAAATTTGGCTCCGGAATTTGTGGCGTAAACATAAGACGAAACATAATAGAAAGGCGCCGTTCCTCTGTATCCGTTGGGTTTTGAAAAAGTGGGCCTGAGATGATGGAGATCCGCTCTCATAGGAAGGTTTTTATTGAAAAAAGACTGCGGCCATATATGTTCCACATTCATAAAGTCGCCCGCGAATCCGTCTCCGTTCTGATCTCCTTTTTCCTTATAATCCGCCCCTTCCGAGGTGTATCCGTTTACGCAAATCAAGGAATAAAACGCAAATACTCCTTGTTTTCCGTTTTCGCAAGTGAAATTATCCACGGAAGAAAACATAATATTCGAAGAGCCGGTATAAGTTATGGGATTTTTTATTTCCGTTCTTTTATGAAGATATTGAAAGAGATTTTCTCCCGAGAGATTCGTGTCCAGGTCTTCAAAAGCTTTATAAAGCGAAAATTCCGGTTGAGGAAGTTCTACGGAGTAAGAATTTATATTTAACTGATCTAAGGCTTTTATTTCGGCTTTAGCCGGAGAGACTGTCAAAAGCAAAGCGAGAAGCTTTAACATAGAATTAAATCCTACCCTTCGGTTTGATTTGTCTCAAGGGACTTAAGGGTAAAGTCGTATAGGTCTTTAGTCCTAATTTAATTTATTTTTCTTCTTTTGTAAAATTTTAATTATGAAAGAAAGAGAAGATAATTGGACTTCTTATGTTCAGTTAGGATTGGAATTGTCTTTATATGTGATAATATTTTCTTTTTTAGGATTTTGGTTAGATTATAAACTAAACACCAAACCTTTTTTGACTTTAAGCGGAGCTTTTTTGGGAATTATTTCCGTCTTTTATGTTTTGTGGAAAAGATTTTTGAGGAATAAAAATGATTAATATCTGGCAGGCATTTCTTGCCGGTTCTTTTTTCGGATTAGTCAACGGTTTCTTATGCCGTCTGTTTTTGAAAAGATATTTGGAAAAAAGTTCCAAAATTTTCATGACAGTTTTTTTTGTCTGTTTTTTTTATAAGCTTATTTTCCTTCTTCTTTCTTTTTTGATTTTGAAATCCGAAAAAAGTATAATTTTAATAATTTATTTTTTTTCTTTGATATTTACTCAAGTTCTTTTCGAGTTAAAGCCGCTAAAAAAAAGCGGAAAATAGGATTTTTTCCAATCTATGGAATTAAAAGAAATTTTAGAGCATCACATAATAGATCATGTTTATGCCCGATTTGCGGCGGCGGGATTTCAAATTCCGATATCCAAACATCTTTTTATGATACTTGCGACCGCTTTTATTCTTGCGGCGATTTTTCCTTTGATAATAAGATCCAAAAGCGCTTTTTTGAGTCCTTTTAGATCCGTGATTGAAATAATAGTTCTTTTTATAAGAGACGAAATAGTTATTCCCAATTTGGGAGAAAAAAATAAGGGATATACTCCGTATTTTTCCACATTATTTTTCTTCATACTTATAATGAATCTCTTGGGATTTATACCGTTTGCCGCTACCGCCACGGGAAACATAGCCGTGACATTGGCTTTGGCCTTTACAAGTTTCATCCTCATAAATTTCGCCGGAATAAGGCATCAGGGAATAAGAGGATATTTTTCGCATATGGTCCCTTCCGGAGTGCCCGCATGGCTTTATCCGGTAATGCTTCCGATAGAGATAATAGGTCTTTTTACTAAATCTTTCGCTTTGGCAATAAGGCTTTTTGCCAATATGATAGCGGGGCATATAGTTATTTTGGTTTTTATAAGCTTCATATTCATATTCGGTTCGATAAACATATATTTGGGGCTTTTCGTAACGGCTCCGGTTTCGGTTTTGCTGGTTCTTTTTATATCCCTGCTCGAATTATTTGTGGCTTTTTTGCAAGCTTATGTTTTCGCTTTCTTGACCGCGATATTTACCGGCGCGGCAATGCACCCGCATTAAAGCCGTAAAACAGGGCGGGATTTTGGAATCGGTATTTTTAGGAGGAAAAATGGACATGACATTTCTCGGTATGGGTTATATAGGCGCGGGACTGGGCGCAGGAATAACTCTGTTAGGCGCGGGACTGGCCATAGGCAAACTTGCCGCCAGCGCTTTGGAAGGAACCGCAAGACAGCCCGAAGCCGCCGGCACCATAAGAACCACAATGATCATAGCCGCGGCCCTAATAGAAGGTTTGGCTTTCTTGGCTTTGGTTATTTGTCTTTTGGCTTTAATGAATTTCGGCATGCCGAAAGAACAGGTTGCCAAAGAAAATACCGCTCAAAGCGTTCAGGTTAAGTAAAGAGGAAAAATGGAAGCTTTGATAAAGCCGGAAACCGGCCTTATCTTTTGGACGGTTCTCATATTCGCCATACTTGTTTTTTTGCTTTCCAAAACGGCGTGGAAGCCTTTGTTAGAAGCCGTTAATGCCAGAGAAGAAAAAATAAAAGGCGACATAGAGGCCGCTCAAAAGGCGCGCGACGAGGCGGAAGCGGCAAAGAAAGAAATAGAAAACAGGCTTAAAGGATTGTCGGCCGAGATATCTTCCAAACTCGAAAAAAGTTCGAGAGAAGCGGCTTTGGAGAGGGATAAAATATTGGAAAAAGCTTCAGAACAGGCCGCTTTGATACTCGACAATGCCAAAAAAGAGATAGAAGCTCAAAAAGCCCAAGCCGAAATACTTCTCGAAAAGAAAGTTATGGAAATAGCTTTATTGGCCGGAGAAAAAGCTTTGGGCGCCGTGATAGATAAGAAAATAAATTCTCAGCTTGCTCAGGAACTGGCCAAAGAGCTTTCCTCGGGTAAAATGAAGAAGGTAGGCGAATGAAGTCGTCGGAAAATTCCGTTTGCGAAAAATACGCCCGCGCTTTTTTGGCGGCGGGCGGAAATTTCGCTCAAAGAAAAGCGGAAATAGAATCCGCGGCTCGTTCTTTGTCCGATTATTTAAAAGTCTTATCTCATCCTTGTCTGAGCCCGGATATAAAATTTGAGATATTAAATAAAATAAATCAATCCAAAAAACACGACAAATATTTGGATAATTTTTTGCGTCTTTTGATATTGAATAAAAGAATTTCCCTTTTACCAAAAATAGCTCAAACCGCGGCGGAGATAGCCGACGAGGCCGAGGGTTTCAAAAGGGCCGACGCGGAGTCGAGATTCGATCTTTCGGAGGAAGATATAAAGACTTTAAAGGAAGCTTTATCTTCCGCTTTCGGAAAAAAAATTAGACTTACGGTTTCAAAAAAAGAAGATTTGATAGGAGGCCTTAGAATTAAGGCCGGAGATATTTTGATAGACGGATCCGTCAAAGGCCGTTTGGAAGCTTTGAAAAAGAAAACTTTGACATAATTTAAGAGGTGTTTATGATAAAACCCGAAGAAATAACTGAAATAATAAAATCAAGAATAGAAAAATATGTGCCCGATTCTCAGATAAATTCCGTCGGACAGGTCGTAAATGTCGGCGACGGAACGGCGAGAATTTACGGATTAAACAGCGCCGTCATAGGAGAACTCGTAGAGTTTTCCGGCGGTGTAATGGGTATGGTTTTAAACATAGAAAGAGAAGGCGTAGGCGCCGTTATTATGGGCGAAGATTCTTTGATAAAAGAAGGAGACATAGTCAAAAGGACCGGAAAAGTAATGGAGATTCCCGTAGGCGAAGCTATGATAGGAAGAATAGTGGATCCTTTGGGCAATCCCATAGACGGAAAAGGAAAAATAGAAACCAAAAAAACAAGACCGGTTGAAATTATAGCTCCGGGAATAGTCGAAAGACAGCCCGTAAAAGAACCTCTTCAAACGGGTATAAAAGCCATAGACGCCATGATACCCATAGGCAGAGGGCAAAGAGAACTTATAATAGGCGACAGGCAGACTGGAAAAACCGCAATAGCGATAGACGCCATAATAAATCAAAAGAAAGAGCCGGAAAATACCAGACCGATATGCGTTTATGTCGCCATAGGTCAAAAAGAATCGACTGTGGCCAGAGTGGCGAAAATACTCGAAGACAACGGAGCGATGGAGTATTCCATAATAGTTTCCGCCTCCGCGTCTCAGCCGGCGCCTTTGCTTTACCTTGCGCCTTATTCCGGCTGCGCCATAGGCGAAGAGCTTATGTGGAACGGCAGGCATGTTTTGGTTATTTACGACGATTTATCCAAGCATGCGCAAGCTTATAGACAAATGTCGCTTCTTTTAAGAAGACCGCCGGGCAGAGAAGCCTATCCCGGAGACGTTTTTTATCTGCATTCGAGACTTTTGGAAAGAGCCTGCAAACTGAGCGAAAAAAACGGGGG
>JAAYVI010000053.1 GCA_012517235.1 Elusimicrobiota bacterium
GCTTCCGCGCTTTTTATCGTTTCCTCGGCTATATCCTTTTCTTCGCCCGACAATTTTTCTATAAGAAGCGAAAGATTTGCCGTTACGGCGCTTAGTATATTGTTAAAATCGTGCCCTATCCCGCCGGCCAAAACTCCCAATGATTCCAGCCTCATGGCATTGGCTATATTTTCTTTCATCTTTTCTTCTTTTTGTCTTAGCCTGTCATTTTCTATCAAAGTATAAATTCTATCCGATATATGAGAGGCGATCTTGGAAATAATGCCTATCTCTTTTTCTCCGTATCCGCCTTGCCTGTCGGCTATTAATATTAAGCCGTAAACTCTTTCTCCGTATGACAAAGGAATAGATACCGCATTTTCTATTTGTATATGTCCGCCCGGAACATTTGTTTGTTTATTCAATATATTAATCTTACCCTCGATTAAAGTCCTGGCCCAAATGGAAGAAGATTTTTTTATCATGGAATGGGGAATAATATCTCCCATTTTACATGCGCCGTACACATTTTCCGTCATAGCCCCGCAACGCAGATTATTATCTTCGTCCAAAAAACCCAAAAAGCCGTATTTACTGTAAGTAATAGACAAAAGCATATCCAGTAATCTTGAAAACACATGTTCGGTTTTATTTTTTAAAAAAATTCCGTCTATTTGAGAACTTAGAAGTATCGCTTTGGTATATGAATTTATATCCTCATTGTATTTTGTTTCGGCCGTTATGTCTCTTACTGCGGCCTGAACGCCCGCTAAATTTCCGTCTTCGTCGTAAAAAGGCGTAAAATTTCTTTCCGTCCATATTACGGTTCCGTCTTTTTTGACCCAGCGCAGTCTCAAGCTATCTTTGAAAACTCTATCGGATTTTAAAAAATTTAAGAACTTATCTCTGTCTTCTCTATGAACCACTTTATCTACCACATCGCCTCCGAATTTATATAATTCGTCTTTGGTATATCCCGTAAGCTCATAGGCCATATCGTTTACATACTCTATTTTTCTCAAAGGCAAACTCATAATATATATGCCGAAAGGCATACGATCGAAAAAGTTTTTATACTTATTTTTTTCTTTTATTAACAAGTTATAAAAGTTTTCTCTCTGAGCTTCCAAAAAAAGAGCCCTGCCGAGTATTTTTAGTCTCTCTTTTTTTATTCTTTTATCTTTAAAGAAAAAACAGATAACGCCTGTTTTTTTATCTTTGTCTCCTATTAAAACTCCGTAATATTTTTTTATTCCTTTGGATTTCAAGTATTCGTCTTCCGGAGAAAAATCAGATTCGTAATCTTCGATGCCTTCGTCATAAAGCTTCTTACAGGGAGAACCTTCCGCGTCAAACTCTTTTGGAAAACTGTCGGGAAGACCGACCGAAAATACAGTTTTTATTTTATTGTTTTCCACTTTATTATAAAGACAAGCTTCGGCCTGCGATATTTCAAAAGCGGTTTTAATTATTATTTGTAAATTTTCTTTAAAATCCGAAGTCAAAGAGAGCAAAGCTCTATTTATTTTTTTTATGTCTTCCTGATATTCTTCTCTAAAACTTATATCAAATCCCAAACTGACAATAAACTCCGTTTCGCCTTTTTCATTCTCAATCCTGTTATTGTCCCAGAGTATTAGTTTTTTTTCACCGTTTTTGAGAGTTACGTCGTTTATGTGTATTTTTTCTTCTTTGCCTGAAATTAGTTTCTCTAAAATATCTCTTATTTTTTCTTTTTCTTCTATGAAAATATCCAAAAAACATTTACCTTTAATATCTTCTCCGTACCCGGTAAAATCTAAAAAAGCTTTATTTGCGTAAACGATTCCGCCAAAGCGGTCCAAAACGACAGACAGGCTTCCTATATCTTGAAACAATCTCGGAAGATTTTTATTTATTAATTCCAAATGTCTTTTTTCAAGTTCCATAGTCCCCTTATTCCCTTATTATTTTATTATTTCGCTAAGATTGATTTCAAACAGAAACCTTTTTTCATTGCTTATGATAATTTTATTTTGATAAAAAGATACGCCTTCCGCTTGTCCCAGGTTTATCTTTTTTTTATAAACCTTTCCCTTAAAAAAATCGCCGTCCTTTTTTTCAAACAGCCATAAATAATCGTAAGTCAAAACTGCCAAATATTTTCCGTCTTTCGAAACGGAAGCGTCGGTAACCATAGACTCAAAATCAAACAGACGAAAAACCGAAGCTTTATTGTCAAAATTAGGCAAAGGATTTTCCAAAACATATATTTTTGCCGGTCCTTTGCCTCTGTTTTTGGAAATCAAAAAAAGCTTTCCCGAATCGAAATAACAAGCTTCCAAGTCAAAATTCATTTCTTCTTCGGAAGGAGGGAATTTTTTTTGATCTTCGCAGTAAAAAGGATACTTTCCTATTATACCGGTCTCATCGTTAAGATTGGGATTTGGTTCCGAAAGTTTATAAAAGGCCAAATCTTTTCTGTAATTATAATTATTTCCGGCGTCTATTATATACATATATCCTTTTTCGTCGAAAGTAAGACATTCCCAATCTCTGTTATAAGCGTCGTAAATTTTAAGCCCTTTATAATCTTTAAGCCAAAAAGGAATTACCGCTTCTCCTTTCTCGTTTAAGGCAAATATGCGGGCGGAGTCTCCCGAATCGTTTAATGTCCAAAAAACACCTTCATAATTTGGGCTAACTTCTAAAGTCGATCCTTCGTCTATTATTTCATTATTTATTTTAGAATATGGCTTCAAAGAATAATCTTTTTCCGCGGCAAAAGAAAAAACGCAAAAGAAAAAAAATGTCGATAAAGTTTTCATATTTTCTCCCTCAAGATTTCCTTTTCCGCTTCTTTTCTTGATTTTATTTTACCAAGCCACTGCATAGCGGAAATCTTAACCAATATCTCCCCGCTTTTTTGCGGAGAAAAACCCATGGCATTAATATCGGCAAAAGATAAAAAAAGAGGTTTTAATTCTTTGGCGTAAATAATTTTATATATTTTAGCTTGAAGTTCGGAAGGATCGGCGGGATTTCTTTTAATGTCAAAAGGTTTTATTTCGTTTAATATATTTTTTTTATCTTCCGCGGGCAAATTAAGAGATAGTATAAATGTTTTAGGCGCTGGAGACGAAGCCGCAAGAAAAACCAATCTTTTAAAAGACGAATTTAATATATCTATTTCTTTTTTAGGCGAAACAAAAGGCCATGCTTGTTCCAGAGCTTTCCATTTTTTTAAAAGAGACAAAGCCGGAAAAGATTTTTCTTCGGATAAAATCTTTATTAACTCGTTTCTTTTCCTCTCGGCAGACAGCAAAGAAATGTTTTTATTTTTAATCGCGCTTTTTAAACATAAAAAAGTTTTTTTATCGAGACTTAACTTAAATCTCGCGCAAAATCTTGCGGCCCGAAATATCCTTGTAGGATCGTCTTGAAAACTTTTCTCGTGAAGTATTCTTAGTTTTTTATTTTTTAAATCCGCATATCCGCCGTAAGGATCTTTAATTTCATAAAGATCTTGTTTATTTAAAGATAATGCCATTGAGTTTATCGTAAAATCTCTTCTTTTAAGTTCTTCCTTTAGAGAGAGCGCTTTAAAAACTTTTGGCAATGCGGCCGGTTTTTCATATTTTTCTTTTCTAAATGAGGCAAAATCCGCTCTAAGTTGACCGCAAAAAACTCTCGCGGTAAGA
>JAAYVI010000054.1 GCA_012517235.1 Elusimicrobiota bacterium
ACGGAATTTATAGTCCGGTTTGGACATGGGAACCTCCCGAATATCGATAAATTATAGGTTTTTAGTCCGAACCGATTTCGGTTAGATTATTTTTGACAAGACGATATACTTTTCGGTTAGATTATATTTGATTTGATTCGCTATTAATTCTCAATACATAATAATTTGATATAATTAATATTGTTAATTACTGGATTCTTTAGGAGGAAAATATGGCTGTTAAAATAGGTATAAACGGCTTTGGCAGAATAGGAAGACTTGTCGCCAGGGCTATTTTGGAGAGAAAATCGAAAGAAATCGAATTGGTGGCTATAAATGATTTGACGGATGCGAAGACTAATGCGCATCTTTTTAAATATGACTCGGTTCACGGCGTTTGGCCCGGAGAAGTTAAAGCAAGCGCAGACGACGAAATAACCGTAGACGGTAAAAAAATAAAGGTTTTTAAGAAAAAAGATCCGTCCGAACTTCCATGGAAGGATGCCGGAGTAGAGATAGTTGTGGAATCTACCGGACTTTTCACGGTTAAAAAAGACGGTGTAAATAAAAAAGGTAAGGAAGTCAAAGGCGCCGAAAATCACATAACAAAAGGCGGGGCTAAGAAAGTGATAATATCCGCTCCGGCCGAAGGGGAAGACCTTACCATAGTCATGGGGGTTAATGAAAATAAATACGACCCTAAAAATCATCATGTGGTTTCCAATGCTTCTTGTACCACTAACTGTCTGGCACCTTTCACAAAGGTTATTTTTGACAAATGGGGTATAGAAAAGGGATTAATGACTACCATCCATGCTTATACTAACGACCAAAAAGTTCACGATATGGCTCATTCCGATTTAAGAAGAGCTCGCGCGGCGGCTATGTCTATGATTCCTACTTCTACCGGGGCCGCTAAGGCGATATCTTTGGCCATACCGGAATTAAAGGGAAAACTTGACGGTTTTGCCATAAGAGTCCCTACACCCAATGTTTCGGTCGTAGACTTGTCTGTCACCTTAACGAAGAATGCTTCAGCGGAAGAAATTAATGCGGCTTTGAAAGAAGCGGCCGAGGGGCCTCTTAAAGGAATAATGGGTTATACCGACGAACCTTTGGTTTCGATAGACTTTAATCATTGCCCGCTAAGCTCCATAGTAGACGGTAAGAGCACTAAAGTCATAGGCGGAAATTTTGCCAAGATATTGGCTTGGTATGATAATGAATGGGGTTATTCCAATAGAGTCGTAGACCTTATTCATTACATGATAAATAAAGGCATTTAAGGAGGAATCTATGTCTAAAGCAAAAAAAGTTTTAATTTTAGGCGCGGCCGGGAGAGATTTTCATAATTTTAACACTTATTATAGAGATAATCCGGAATATGAGGTTGTGGCTTTCACCGCTCAGCAAATACCTAATATAGCGGGCAGAAAATATCCCGCTTCTTTGGCGGGCAAGCTTTATCCGAAGGGTATTCCCATATATGAAGAAGCCGATATGGCCGAACTTATAAAAAAACATAATATAGACGAGGTGATATTTGCATATAGCGATGTAAATTTTAACTATGTTATGGAAAAAGGATCCGTGGCTTTGGCTTGCGGAGCCGATTATAAACTTTTAAGCGGCGAACATACTATGATAAAATCGTCCAAACCGGTGATAGCCGTTTGCGCGGTAAGAACAGGCTGCGGTAAAAGCCAAACTTCCAGAAGAATAGCCGCCATACTCAAAGAGATGGGAAAAAAAGTGGTTGTGATAAGACATCCTATGCCTTACGGCGATTTGGAAGAACAGACATGCCAGAGATTTGCTTCCGTTAAAGATATGGAAGACCAAAAATGTACCATAGAAGAAATGGAAGAATACGAACCGCATATAGCCGAAGGCCATGTCGTTTATGCCGGCGTTGATTACGGCAAGATTCTTAAGGAAGCCGAAAAAGAAGCCGATGTGATACTCTGGGACGGCGGAAATAACGATTTGCCTTTTTATAAGCCCGATTTGCATATAGTCGTTACCGATCCTTTAAGAGTCGGACATGAGGAAGTCTATCATCCGGGAGCTGCCAATCTCAGAATGGCCGATGTGGTTGTTATAAATAAAGTAGATACCGCCGAACCCGACGATGTCGAACAGGTTAAGCAAAATGTGCAAAGACTTAATCCTAAAGCCAAGATAATAGAGGCCGAAAGCCCGGTAGCCGTTAAAGGCGATTCTTCTATGATAAAAGGCAAAAAAATATTGGTAGTAGAAGACGGCCCTACCCTTACTCACGGAGAGATGGATTACGGCGCAGCTTATGTAGCCGCGAAAGAACACGGAGCCGGTGAAATAATAGATCCCAGACCTTATGCCGTAGGAAGCATGAAAGAAGTTTTTAAAAAATATTCTCATTTGGAAAACATACTTCCTGCGATGGGATACGGTAAAAAGCAGATGGAGGAATTGAAGGAAACAATAAATAAAATTCCTTGCGACGTGGTTTTGGTCGGTACGCCGATCGATTTGGCCAGCCATCTTAAATTTAATAAACCTTCTTTGAGAATAACTTATTCTCTCAAAGAAAGAACTTCTCCGGGATTGCCGGAACAAGTAAAAAAAGTGCTATCCGCAAAAGTCGCTAAATAAGGAGAAAATATGCCGATAGAACCGAGACCAGTTCTTAAACTTGCCAAAGTTCAGGATATGAACATAAAGGAAGGAGCTACCGTCCTTGTAAGAGTAGATTATAATGTGCCCATGAAGGACGGAGTTGTTACGGACGATACGAGAATACGAGAAAGTCAAAAAACGGTCAAGTATCTTTTGGATAAAAAATGTAAAGTAGTGCTTATAGCTCATTTCGGCCGTCCCAAAGGCAAGGTTGAACCTAAATACAGTCTTAAGCCGGTAGTTCCTTATGTCGAAAAAATAATGGGAGTAAAAGTCCATTTCGGCGAAGACTGTATCGGACCTTCGGCTCTATCGGCAATACAAGGTGCCGGGCAGAGTGAAATAGTTCTTCTTGAAAATTTAAGATATCATCCGGAAGAAGAAAAAAACGATGACAATTTTGGTAAAGAATTGGCCAAAAACGGCGAGTTTTTCGTTCAAGAAGCTTTCGGCGCCCTTCATAGAGCTCATGCTTCCACCAGCGCCGTTACAAAATATTTGCCCGGCGGAATAGGATTCTTAGTCCAAAAAGAGCTGGAATATCTTGAAAAAATAATGACAAACCCTCAAAGACCTTATGTCGCGGTTGTGGGAGGGGCTAAGGTGTCAGACAAGATAGATGTTCTTTATAGCCTTATAGACAGAGTGGATGCCATTTTGGTAGGCGGAGCTATGGCTTATACTTTCTTGGCGGCTCAAAATACCAATATAGGCAAATCTTTGGTGGAACAGGATAAAATAGAAGAAGCAAAAAAAATAATACTTAAGGCTTTTAAAAACAATGTGGATTTTATGCTTCCTTCCGATCATATAGCGGTAAAAGAAGTAAAAGAAGGAGCGGAAAAGCATGTAACACAATCTATGGCCATACCGGACGATATGATAGCCGTAGATATAGGACCGAGAACCGAAATGGTTTTTTCCGATAAAATAAAGGCGGCTAAAACAATTTTTTGGAACGGACCTATGGGTATTTTCGAAATGAAAGATTTTGTGTCCGGCACCAAATCCGTAGCTTATGCCATAGCGGAGGCTACTAAAAAGGGAGCGATAACCATACTTGGCGGAGGAGATACCGTCTCAGCCTTAAAGGTGTCAGGCATAAAGCCCGATGAGGTTTCTCATTGTTCTACCGGGGGCGGTGCGAGTTTGGAATTTGTAGAAGGTAAGATATTGCCGGGAGTACAAGCTCTCAATAAGAATTAGGAGGTTTGATGTATACTTTTATAATGATTCTGCATATAATAATATGTTTAATATTAATAATATCCATATTAGTGTTTCAAACTAGTAAAGGGTCGGCCTTGTCTATGTTTGGCGGAGGCGGGGAAAATCTGTTTTCTGCTCCGAGCGCTACCGGATTTATTAAAAAATTTACTGCGTGGACCGCTTTGGCTTTTGCCGTAACATCGATAATGTTGACGGTTTTGGCCCCTCAGACAAGGTTTAAATCCGTTGTTCAGGAAAATCCCCTTCCTATTCAAACTCAACAAGCCCAACAACAAGCAGATACTAAAACACCCGTTCCGCAGCCGTCTAAATAGTTTATTTATCAAAGGTGTCAGGCATAAAAACTGCCTGGCACCTTTTTTGTTAGTTTTTTACCGCGACAAGACGCTGTCGCGGTAGTCTGCTATAACCTAATTAGTTCGTGGGAGGGGTTATGAGCAGAAAAAATAGAATTAGTTATCCGGGAGCATGTTATCATATTATAAATAGAGGGAATAACGGTGAAAATATTTTTTTAGACGACTCGGATAGAATTAAATTCTTTCAGATTCTTATTAAATATAGAAATAAATTTAATTTGGTTATTTATTCTTATGCTCTTATGGGAAATCATATTCACTTGTTTATAAAAACAGAAGAAGCAAATATAAGCAGCGCTATGAAAATGATAAATTGGAGTTACGCTGTTTATTTCAATAAAAAGTACGGACGAAAGGGGCATCTTTTTCAAAGCAGATTTACATCTAAAACAGTTGGCGATTCGAGATATTTTATGTCCTTGATTAGATACATACATAATAATCCTTTGAAGGCAGGATTTTGTGAGAAAATATCGGACTATAGATGGTCCGCCCATAAAGACTATCTTTCTAATAATAAAATAATTATAAACGGAATGGATGAAATTATGAATCTTTTTTCTAACAATATTGATTCATATGTCGATTTTATGAGTTCTGCCGTAGACGAGCGAGAATATAAAATATTAAATAGAATAAGAAATGAAGACTTGTCTTTAATGATTTCCAAAGTTAAAGGGGAAAAAATTAAAATAGATATACGTTTGCGTATTAATAACTTGGTTAAACTTGATAGTATAAGTGAAAAAATGATGAGTGATATAATGGAAGAAAGCAATGTTAGTTCTTAGGCTGTTCGGGAATTTTATTTTCAAAAGCAGAAAAAACGTTTAAAGCCGCTTCGGATGTTTTTGCGGATAAAAGACGCTTTCTTAAGGTTATATTAGAGATTATTTTTGACAACTTTGAAAGAATAGTTAATTGGGATGTAGGATCGTTAAAAGGCGTTAAAATCATAAATATCATTTTTACCAATGAATTATCCGGAGAGGGGAAATTTATTCCTTTTGAGCTTTTTCCTATTATAAGTATCGGTTTTTTTAAATTTTCTATTCTTGCGTGAGGGAATGCTACTTGATGTCCCATGGCGGTTGAAAAAGCCTTCTCTCTTGCCATTATTTTTCTTGTTATTTCGTCTTTATTTAGTATTGTTTTGTTTTCGAAAAGTTTATTTATCAATTCCTGTATGGCACCGTATCTGTCTTCGGATTTTATTTCAAAAATAGAAGACTCTTTGTTGAATATTTCGTTTAAAGTGAAATTGGGGGGATTTTCAAATTCGTCTCTTATTTCTCCGGTTAACTCTTCTATTATATCCTCTAAAGTTAGTATGCCTGTCACCTCTTCTTTGTTTTGCCTGGTACCTTTGACCAAAGCGATTTGGATTCTGTTTTCTTGAAAGAATTTTAACGCTTTTTCCAAAGTTAAATTTTCATTTATGTTTTTTAATTCTCTTATATAAGAAAATAGATCTATTTTTTCGGATTTTAAAAAAATCGGCAAATTAAAAACTATATCTTTTATGTGAATAAATCCGATAAATTCTTCATTTTCAGATTTTACTGGATATCTTGAGTATTTTTTTTCTTTTATTATATTGATCAAATTTTCAAAATTTTCCGAAGATTTTATTGAGGCTATATTTTTTGACGATGTCATAACTTCTTTTACCGAGGTTTTTCCGAAATCGAATAAATGTTCGAACATCATTAGTCTGCCCAATGAGATTTTTCCCATTTCTTCCGTTTGTCCTAATATTATTCTTAGCTCGTCTTCGGAGTGGGACATTTCTTGTTCTGTTGTTTTTAGTTTGAAAGGTTTTATTAATAAATTTGCAGATCCGTTTATTAAAAGCATTGGATAATATGTTAGTTTGTAGAAAATTTTCAAAGGTATGGCGAATAAAAGCGTTATTCGCTCGGAAACCGAGATTGCTATATATTTTGGGACCTGCTCCCCGGCTATTATGTGAAGCGAGCTTATTACCGCAAAAGCTATCCCGAAAGATATTGTGTACGAATAAAGTTTTATAAATTCAATGTCAAATTTACGGAAAATTGGTTCTAAAATCTTGGCAAATGCCGGTTCGCCTATCCAACCTAAACCCAAACTTGCCATAGTTATGCCTAACTGTATTGAAGCTAAGTATGAATTTAGGTTTTGTAATATTTCAAGAGCTACTTTAGCATTTATATTGCCTTTTTGGGATAGTTCTTCTATACGGGTATATCTTACTTTAACTATGGCGAATTCTACCAGTACAAATATCGCATTCATTAAAAGAAATCCTAAAGCTATTAAAAGTTCGGCGTAGTATATCATTGCATATATTTTACCATTTTGAATATTCTCAAAAAAATGCTAATATAGATGTATTCGCGCGGGTGGCGGAACTGGTAGACGCGTACGTTTGAGGGGCGTATGCCTCTGGCGTAAGGGTTCGAGTCCCTTCCCGCGCATTTTTTATTATATTTATGATTATTTCCCCGCAGTTTAAAAAAAATATCTTAAAAGCGGTTTTAAAATACGGAACTCCTTCGTATATATACTCTAAAGATATTTTGGAAGATAATATTTACAAATATAAAAAAAGCTTTAGAGACGTAAATGTCCTGTTTTGCTATGCTTTAAAAGCCAATTCTAATCGGGTGCTCCTTAAAATAATATCTAAAAATGGTTTTGGCGCGGATGTGGTTAGTATTGGCGAAATGCTATCGGCATTGTCTTCCGGTTTTGATAAAAAGAAAATAATATTTTCCGGAGTCGGCAAAACTTATGAAGAATTATCCGTGGCGGCAGATAAAGAGATACTGTTTATAAACGTGGAATCTTTCGAAGAGCTTAAGGTTTTGTCAAAAATATCTGTTTTAAAAAATAAAAATATAGGCTTTTCCATAAGGATAAATCCTAATGTCGACCCTCATACTCACAAATATATATCTACCGGGAAATACGGTTCTAAATTCGGCGTATCGGCAAAAGAAGCTTTTGAGATGTATAAGTGGGCTAAAAAAAATAAATTTTTAGTTCCGATAGCCGTTCATTTTCATTTAGGATCTCAAATCTTTAAGTATGAAGCATATTTACAAGCTTTTTTAAAAGTAGAGCAGCTTATAAAAAAACTTAAATGTTTAGGTATAAATATTAGAATTATAGATTTGGGCGGAGGATGGGGAGTTAAAGAGGGAGAAGTTATGACTCCTCCTGATAAATTGGCGGCTTTTTTGTCTACTAAAAAAGAAAATTATAGTTTTATTATGGAACCGGGACGCTCGATAGTTTCTTCTTGCGGTTTTTTTGTGGTAAAGACTTTATATAGGAAGAAAAGCGGTGTCAGACAGATTGTCATAACGGATGGAGGGATGAACGACTTCGTACGTCCTTCATTATATGGTGCCAGGCATCCTGTTATTAATTTGAATGGAAGTAATTCGATTGTTAATAATTTTATAGATATATACGGCCCTGTTTGCGAAAGCGGCGATTTTTTAGCTAAAAATGTTAATATGAAGGTGCCGGACAGAGGGAATCTGCTTTGCTTTTTGTCGGCGGGAGCTTACGGATACTCGATGTCTTCCAATTATAACTTAAGAAGAAAACCGGCTGAGATTTTGGTGTCAGGCAAAGATATAAAATTGATAAGAAAAAGACAAAATTACGAAGATTTTTTAGAAAATTAGCGGATTAATCTTTTTTGAATACTTCTTGTAAAAATAATTCAGGTTTTGTTTTTGGGTAATTATAGTCGGTAATCGATATTTCCATGTCTTGTTTTTCAAAAATTTCCTTTTTTAATTGAGGCATTTTGGAATATAGTATATCGCCGGGGCAGTCTGTAGCTCCCAAGTCTCTGTGCGCATAAAAGCTCGATTTTTCCACAGAGTAAGTTTGAGATACATAATAAGCGATTGAGGATATCGCTTTAATGGCTTTTTCCGAAGGAATATCGTTTTTAGGCGGATGGTAATTTCCCATTAAGGATATACCTATGTTATTTGTGTTTTTTAGATAAACATGAGCTCCTACTACTTTTATCGGTCTACCTTCGAATATATTTCCTAAGGAGTCTACTACGAAATGATATCCTATATCAATCCAGCCTTTCGCATTTTGATGATAATCTTGTATGAATTGTATCTCGGCGATAGATTCTTCCAGACTTTTAGTAATTTTTCCGGACGTGTGGTGTATCGTTATCGCTTTCGGAGTATGTTCCGTATAAGGTTCTTTAGGATCACTTGCCTGCCAATATGATCGTTTTATTATATTTAATGTGTCTGGCACCGAAAGGTTTGGATTCGGAGTATACTGGAAGTCGGCTTTTTGCTTATAAACTTCATAAGATGATTGTATCTCATAAACTATTATCTTAAAATCCGGATTCTTATTTTTATTAATAAAAAGTATTTTGCAAGAATTCGTGCCTGGCACCTGTAACTTAAATCTGGCCCAAAAACGGCCGTTGCGGTATATTCTGAAAATTTCCGGATTTATAAGAGTTTCCGATTTTAGATCGGGAGATATTAGTTTTAGCCCTATATTTATGTCCAAATATTCGCTTTCTCCTTGAATTACTACAAGATTATATTGCTTTTTTGACGTTTCGGATATCGGAGTTTCATATAAAATAGAGTCAGGTTCCGCAGCTTTTACTTTTATTTCTAAAGGATAAGACAGGTCTTTAAAATTTATGTTATTTTCACCGTCGGATGCGTATAAAGGTGCCAGGCAGAATAGTATGAGGATTAGTTTTTTAAAAGCGTATGAGGCGCGTATTCTCATAATATTATTATACACTATAAATAGCTTTATTAAGCTTTTATGCCCGGCACCTTATTTTATATCATATTTATATGAATAACATTTCCGTTTCGATAATAGGCTTTAACGAAGGTTTTTTACTAAAAAAATGCCTTGAAAGCGTTAAGTGGGCCGATGAAATAGTGTATGTGGATTGCGGAAGTTTCGACGATAGCTTGGAAATAGCTAAAAAATTCGGAGCAAAAGTATTTAAAAGAGAAAACGATTTTAATATAAATGTAAATAAACAATTTGGCATAGATCAATGTTCGAAAGATTGGATTCTTTATTTGGATCCGGACGAAACCGTGCCCGGCACCCTAAAAGACGAGATTTTGGAAATAGTTAGTAAGGGGAACGAATATTCCGGGTATTTTATACCGAGAAAAAACTATTATTTTGGGAAATGGCTAAAATATGGCGGAAAATATCCCGATAAGCAGCTTAGATTTTTTAAAAAATCGGACGGGAGATTCCCTTGCGTCAATATACACGAAAAACTTGAAATAAAAGGCAAAATAGGATGTTTGAAAAACGATATGCATCATAACGTAGCCGATAATGTGGATTGGTTTGTGGATAAAATAAAATCTTATGCTTATAGACGAGCGATACAGGATATAAGATTAAATAAGAGTAAAAAAAATCCTATTTTAAATTCTTTAAAAAAATTTTTTAGGTCGTATTTTCTAAAGATGGGATTTATGGACGGCCCGATCGGTTTTTTTTCGGCTTTAACCGACAGTTTTAACGAAATGATTTTTTGGTTAAAAAGAAAAGAAATAGAAAATTCAAACAAGTCCTAAAAATGCTTTTTCGGTTTCTTCTTTAAATTTCATAAAAGAAAATTCTTTTTGAGCTTTTTCATAATTTTCTTGTGAGATTTTTTTTATTTTTTCAAAATCTAATATTTTTTCCATTTTATCGGCTAAATCCGAAGAATCTGAATTTTTAAATATAAGTTGAGTATATTCAGGCAATGACCCGACATCGGAGCAAATTAAAGTTCTGGCGGAAGAAATCCATTCCAAAGCCGCTCTTGAAACCGCTTCGCTTGAAATAGAAGGTATGACACCAATGTGGCAAGACTGAGTAAAAGCATAGGGATCGTTTACTTTCCCCAAATATTTAAATTTGTCGGCATATTGCGACGGAATAAGCTTTTTTAAATCGTTCCATCTTATATTTGCTTCTTCTCCGGCGAAATAAAATAAACATTCTTTGCCTTTTTTTAGAAGTTTTATGGCGGCATCTATCAGAATCGAATGTCCTTTTACCGGATCAAGTCTGCCGAGCAATCCTATTTTATAAGGAGGCGCCGGAGAAAGCGGGGAGTTTTTTAAATCCGAAAAGCCTTTATAAATAGTTTTTAAATTTAAGCCGGAGGATTTGTCGGAATACATTTTTTCTATATGTTTGGAGCCGCATATTATTAAGGAAGCTGATTTGGAAATAAAACCGACAGACGGTTTTTTGGCATCCGCTTTAGTCCTGACTGTTATTGTCGAAGGAGTAAAAACTTTAACGGCCGCCGCGGCGGTCATAGTTCTTCCGGTATGAGCGTTTATGATATCTATTTTTTCTTTTCGGCAAAAAGACGATACTGAAAATATATCTTGAGGCATTAATATTCTTTTCCTGTCGCTAAAATGTATTGTTTTATATCCGCATAATTGCGCCGACTTAAAAGAAAAAGAATTTTTAGGCGCGGCGAAAAATATTTTATGTCCGCAGTCGGACAAAGCTTTTGACTGAGATAAAGCATAGTCCGCCGCCGCGCTTGACCACGGGATGTCTATTATGTTTAAAATCTTAAGATATTTCATCATATATTTTAATTGTTTTTTCGGCCATTACCGAAGAGGAAAAATCCGCGGATTTTTTTAAGGAACCTTCGGAAAATTTTTTTCTAATATCCGGATTTTCAATTATTTTAAGTATTATTTCGGCCAAAGCATGCGGATTTTCTTTTTCAGCCAATAATCCGTTAACTCCTTCTTCTATAAGTTCGGGTATTCCTCCAGCTTTTGTGGCTGCCAGCGGCAAAGCGCATGACATAGCTTCCAGTAAAACGCTTCCGAGACCTTCTTCTTTGGACGGAAGTATGAAAACATCCAAAGATTTAAGAAAAGAAATATTTTCGTCTATTTGTCCCATTAATTTAAAATTGTCTTCCAATTTTAATTTTCTTATTTCGCTTTCGCATTCTTTTCTTAAAGGCCCTTCTCCGGCTAAAAAGAAAAAAATATTTTTATGTTTTTTTACGCAAATTTCCGCCGCTCTTATAAGATTTAACGGGTCCTTGTGAGGTTGAAGCGCTATCATGGATCCCGCGATAAAACAATCCTTAGGCAGAGAAAAATCTTTTTCTATTTTTTTTCTCATCGACGGAATTTTTTCCGGTGAAATAAGAGAAAAAGAAGAAGGTATTACCGTTATTTTTTCTTGCGGTATGCCGTCTTTTATCAATATTTCTTTAATTGCTTTGGAAATCGCTATTATTTTAGATGCCGATGAATATTTAATTTTTGAAAAAATATTCCCGTTTAAACGGAAATCTACTCTTCTATGAACGACAACGAGACATCTTAACATAAGCGATGTCATAAAGGCTATCGCCGGAGTATGCCCGGTATGAGTGTGGATTAAAGGCTTATATCTGTCACCGCATATTTTTTTAATTTTTAGGTAAAGCATTAAAGCCGAAATTATATCCCATTCAAAAAAGTAAGGCAGGGGAAAATTAGGTATTACTTTTAATCTTGCCTCGTTTATGAGAGGAGAGTTTTTTCTTGCGGCAATATAGTTGATTACTCCTTTTTTTTTGAGTTCTTCGGCCAAATATAGTACTTGTCTTTCTCCGCCTCTTAAATTTTTACTATCGTCAAGATGAAAAATTATTTTATCCATTTTTTTTAAGATCGTTAAATCTGTCGAGTATTGAAGGCACCGGGATATCTTCCATCGCCGGCGGTTCTCTGCCGATTTCCAGAGATTTTTTTGCTATTTCTTCCCATTTTCTATACCACATATAAAATTGAGCCATAAAAAGCTGTTCCATATATATAGCGTAGCTTAAGGCGCAGATTACGTATATTATAAGAAAAACGACATTTCTTAAGCGAATTTCGGCATATCCCGAAGACCACATCCAAAAAGCCATAAAAGGGGGAAGAAAAATAAAAAGAAGAACTATTCCGGTAGTTAGAAAACCGCTCGCAAATTCGCTAAATTCGGAATGCACCGCTCTGAAGGCTTTTTTTACGGCGTCATAATATCCCAAATTATCCCAGGCTATGGCGCAAAAAGACATCATCGCCATCATTCTCAACCCTCTTTTAAGTATTTCAAAAAAAATAGCGCCTAAGCTTAGATTAAAATTACCGTTAAAAAATTCGAGCGCTTTGGTTACGTCGTCAACCTCTTGAAGCCCGGTGTCGCCGTATATTAAAGCTTCGTCTCTCGAATACGGAGTTCTTCTTTTTTCTCTTGAAAATATCGATTCTACAAATGTTATTCCGGCCCAAAGTACGGACCACACAAAAATTATCGGTATCATATCGTTTAAGTTTTCCGATAAAGTTATTTTTAAGGATTTAAAAAATGAAGGGTTTTCTTTGTTCTCTATTTGCTCTATCATTTCCAGAAGCATCGAACATGCTACGGATATAAGCAGAGCAAAGAAGAAGTAATAAATAAATAGCGGATATATTATATCTCCCGGCTTGCTTAAATCCCATTTTATTAAAAAAAGACTTCCTATTAAGCTTATTAAGAATACTATCCAAGCAAAAAAAATTGGAAGTATAAGTTTGGGATATGCCAAAAAAACTCTAAAAGAAGAATCTATTATGTTCCTGCCGAGCATATTTTATTATCTCATTTTTAAGAAAAAAAACACAAATTTAAATAAAATTTTTGTAAACCAGATAAATTTCTTCCGATGTCTTTTCCCAAGTCCTTTGTTTTATCTTTTGCGAATTTTTTATGAAAATATCTTTTTTTATTTTATCTTGTAAAATTTCTTCGGCTTTTGCGGCAAATTCTTCTTCGTTTTTGCAAATTGAAAAGTCCGCCGCTTCTTCTGTCATTAATTCGACGGCCCCTATATGTTCGGAACATATCACGGGTATCCCGGCTGCCATAGCTTCGGTTAAGGCTATTCCGAACTCCTCCAATACGGCCGGATATATGACGCAGTCGGCGCATGCGTATAGATTCGGAATATTTTTTGTCGGGGGAATTATTTTTACGATATTTCCCAAGCCCAAATCTTTTAATAAGCGCATATATTCTTCTATATTCGCATCTTTCCCCGTAATTAGCGCCTGAATATTTTTATGCCTTAAATTTACTTGAGACAAAATTCTTATAAATCTGCGGACTCCTCTTTTTTCAAAATCTCCGGAAGCCGGCAAAAGAAAACAAAATTTATCTGGATTTAGTCCGAAAAATATTTTAGCTTCTTTTTTATCGGGCAACTCCTTTGCGGCTATGGGATTATAAGAAGGATAAACTATTTTTATATTTTCTTCCTTTATGCCGAATCTTTCGATGAGATCTTTCTTCATAAAAGCGGAATTTGCGATAATGATTTTAAACGAATCTTTGGACGAAAGCATTTTTTGATGAAAAAACCACAATCCGTCCTTCTTTCTGTTTAATTTTTCATAGCTTAGATGTATAAGATTGTGCAAAGTTAAAATGTCTTGTTTTAAAAGTTCTCCGTGTCCGTTTATAATGTCATATTTTTTTGAGATAATTTTTGCAAAAGCCGAGAATAAAAGCCTTTTCCAATATCCTCTAAAATTTTTTATTAAAGGCATTTTTATGATTTTAAAAGGATAATAATCATTATCGGTTCTTGAAGTCAGTATTTCCGTTTCTACGGCGTATCTTTCTTTAATTATGGGAACGGTTTCTTTTACGTAATTTACGGCTCCGGAACTACCTTTCATGTTTAATATAGGAAGAAGTATTTTGGACATAAGAGTATTTTACAAATTTGTATAAGCAAGAAATAATCGAAAATGCCGATATTTAATGGATTCCCCGAACGTCGAAACAATATCTATTTGTAACAAATAAAAAAATGGACGTGAGGAGCGTAAAAAGGAAACCATGTTATGGTTTCCGCGCTCCGCAAGGCCGGAGGCATTTTCTTAAGAGTTGAAAATGCCGAGGCGGGGTCGCGCAAGACCGCTATGCGGGCTATGCGTGACAGGGGATTCCCCGAACGTCGAAACAATATCTATTTGTAACAAATAAAAAAATGGACGTGAGGGGGATCGAACCCCTGACCTCCTCGCTGCCAGCTTCGGACTCGGTGGCTCAGTAAAAGCAAGGAAGACCGATTGCCGCCACAGCGCCTCGCTTTTTTGTTGTTTTTTGTTTTTAGTGAGATAATTGAATGGACGTGAGGGGGATCGAACCCCTGACCTCCTCGCTGCCAGCGAGGCGCTCTCCCAAGCTGAGCTACACGCCCATAATCAGGTATAAATTAATTGTATAAAAAAAGGCATTCTAAAGCAATATTCATTTGTTTCTCTAAAAATTGTAAAATTTATGCGTAGATAATTTATTTGAAACGGAGAAAAAATGAAAACTTATTCTTTTAACGTAATACCTAATTTGCCGGAAAAACTTAGATCTCTTCAAGAATTATCGACTAATATGTGGTTTACGTGGAATTGGGAAGCGATAATGATGTTTGTGGGAATAGACGAAGATTTATGGCACAGATCTCATCGAAATCCCAAGTGGATATTGGGCGCCTTGCCTTATGAAAAATTGGAAGCCTTGGGAAACGACGAAAATTTTTTAAAAAAACTTTCCGAAATAAAAAATAAATTTGATTCTTATATGTCGTATTCCGATACCTGGTTTAATAAAAATAAACAAGAACCGGAAAAAGATTTATTAGTGGCTTATTTTTCAATGGAATACGGAATAGGCGAAGGCCTTCCCATATATTCCGGCGGTCTGGGAATGCTTAGCGGAGACCATCTTAAATCGGCTTCCGATATGGGTATGCCGGTAATCGGAGTCGGCCTTTTATATAGAAAAGGATATGTTCAGCAGGTACTAAACAGAGAAAATTGGCAAACGGAAAAATATCCGGAAAACGATTGGTATAATATGCCGGTGGAAATAGTAAAAGATAAATCCGGGCATCCTCTAAAAATTTATGTCGATTTGGCCGGGGAAAATGTGGCCGTAGGAGTTTGGCGCGTGCCGGTAGGGAGAACTTCGCTTTATCTTCTCGACACCAATCTTCCGGAAAATTCTCCCGGAGCAAGAGTAATAACCGAGCAGCTTTACGGCGGCGACAGAGATAACAGAATAAGGCAAGAAATAGTTCTTGGGATAGGCGGATATAAAGCTTTAAAAGCCATGGGTCTTGTTCCTCAGGTGTTTCATGTAAACGAAGGTCATTCGGCTTTCCTGTTGCTGGAAAGAATAAAAGATTTTATGGAAGAAAAGAAGCTTTCCTTTGAACAGGCCAGAGAAATAGTCTGGTCGAGTTCGGTTTTTACCACGCATACTCCCGTTATGGCCGGAAACGAGTATTTCGATTTCGAACTTATAAAAAAATATTTTGAAAAATATTCTTACTCTTTGGGAATTTCTTTCCCCGAACTTTTAGAGCTTGGCAAAGAAGAAAAAAATTCTTTGGGATTTTGTATGACCGTAATGGCTATGAAGCTGTGCGCTCACATAAACGCGGTAAGCTGGCTTCATATGGAAACTACGAAAGATATGTGGAGTAAGGTTTGGCCTCATCTTCCTAAATATGAGATGCCCATAGATTATGTGACAAACGGCGTACATACCAGTTCATGGATAAGTCACGAACATTACAGGATGTATAAGGAAACCATACATAACGAGGGAACTTTCGATAATCTCTCTTTCGGAAATTGCGACTGGAATAAAATAAAAAACATAGACGATAAAGTATGGTGGGATACTCATTTGATAAGGAAAAATAAGCTTATAAAACTCGTAAGGGAAAGGCTGGCAAGACAGTATCAAAGATTGGGATACGACCATACGGTAATAGAAGAGATTCAAAATATTTTAAATCCAGAATATTTGACCATAGGCTTTGCGAGGCGATTCGCTACCTATAAAAGAGCGACGCTTTTTATGAAAAATCTCGAAAGGCTTATGAAGCTTACCAATAACGAAGAAAAACCGGTTCAGTTTATAATAGCCGGCAAAGCTCATCAAGCCGATTCCAGCGGAAAAGAATTCATAAAAGCAGTAGCCGCTTTAAGTTTGGATAAGCGCTTTAAGTGCAGAGTGGTATTTGTCGAAGATTATAATATGAATGTCGCCAGATATATGGTTCAAGGCGTAGATGTCTGGCTTAATAATCCGATAAGACCTCTGGAAGCTTCGGGAACAAGCGGTATGAAAGCAGCCATAAACGGCGCTTTAAATCTTTCCATTCTTGACGGCTGGTGGGTGGAAGGATACGATAAGGAAGTCGGATGGGCTATAGGCGGAAGCGAGAGTTACAGAAGCGAAGAAGAAAGAGATTACGTAGAAGCCGAGTCTTTATATAATCTTTTGGAAAAAGTGATAGTTCCCATGTATTACAGAAAACAGGACGGTTTGCCCAAAGAATGGATATCTATGATGAAGAAGTCGGTATCAAAGCTTGTGCCGCAGTTTAATACCGATAGGATGCTTAAAGAATATTATGAGAAATTTTATGTTAAAAGCAACAGAGCTTTTAAAAAACTTGCCGTCGAAAATAAAGTTTACGATGTGGCCAAATGGCGCGATGAGATAAGAAAGAACTGGGAAAATGTAAGGGTTATAATAGATAACTTTAAGCCGGAAATGGAAATTAGAAGCGGAGCCATAGTTCCCTTAAGAGCGATAGTATGGCTTGGGTCTTTGAATCCTAACGACGTTAAGGTGCAAACCGTGGTAGGCAAAATAGACGGAGAAAGTATTTTTAAAAAAGGCGTCGCTTTCGATATGAAATACGAAGGCAAATTGGGCGACGCGCATATTTATACCGGCGGCGTTAAGTGTTACGAATCGGGCCGGCACGATTTTGCGGTAAGAGTTTTGCCCAATAACGAAAATATTCCTCATCAGCTTATGCCTTTTTTTATAAAGTGGAACGATAATTAAGGTATTTTTTCGAAAATTATGTTATAATAAATAATAGGTTCGAAAGAACCAATGAAATAAAGAGAGGTAAAAGTAAAAATGGCAAAAGGTAAAGTTAAATGGTTCAACGATAAAAAAGGTTATGGTTTCATAATCCCGGAAGACGGTTCCAAGGAACTGTTTGTTCATCACACTTCTATACAGGGAGAAGGATTTAAAACTCTTAAGGAAAATCAGGAAGTGGAATTCGACATTGAAAACAGCGATAAAGGCCCAAAAGCCGTCAATGTCAAGAAAATGGAAGCCCCCAAGCAATAAAGGCTCTTTTTCAATATAAAAACCCCGGTCTAAAACCGGGGTTTTTTATTTTATAAATCATTAGTAATATTTTATCTCTCTGCTTACGATTTCGGGCGGGATTTCGTCTTCCATTTTTTTGCCGTAGACTATTCTTTTTTTATGCTTGAACATATGAGTCCAATTTGCCTTTGAGTCGTATTGATAGGAATAAGTTATTTCATAATTTAAGTTTCCGTTTTGATCGTATTGCTTTTCGTTAATGGGAAATCCCGATGAATCGCATTCGGTCGAGGTTTTGGAAAATATTTGTTCCAAATTATCGTATGTTATCTCGGTTTGAATTCTTAAAGTATTATCGGTTCTGTATTCTTTTATTATTTCTTTTTTTAAAAGATCGTTTTCGTCGAAATATTTTACGGAAACCGATAAAGGCTGAGACGAATATTTATAAACGGTTTTTTCGATCTGCTTTCCGTCGATGTCGGATTTTATTTCTTCGGTAATTTGATTTTTTGCGTCGGCTTTTTTTGAAACGGCATATTCCAAAAACAGATCCGCGTCAAAAACATACTCTTCGGCTTTTTTGCCTTTAAAAGCGTAAAGAAATGTTTTGAAAGGTTTTGGAGATTTTTCTTGAGGAGAAGCGTTGTATTGCAGTTTTATTTTTAAATCTTTTCCTTTCAGTTTTAAGCATACTTTTGAAAAATCGGTTTCCTGCGATTCGGAAAAAGACGTGCTTTTTTCCGCTTTTTTAATCGCGTCTTCGCATTCTTTTTGACTTTCGGAAAAATCTTTATGAATGAAATTTTTTTGTAAAACTATTTGTCCGGAGCTTTTTTCTATTTCCTTTACTGGTTTTCCTTCTCTGTCGTAATATGTTTCAAATTCGGAAAAAGCCGGCCCCGGCTGCCAGATATTATTTTTCTTTACGGCTCTTAAATATATTTTTTTTATCATCGAAGGATTGCCGTTTATTTTTTCAAAAAGCTGAGAATTTACGGGTAAAGCAAAGATTATCAAAATTATGAATTTCATACAAAATATATTATACTTATTAAAATAACGATTTTTATTATTCGGAGGAGTTATGAAAGAAAACGAAAAGCCGCAGCAGGTTCAATTAGAAATACAAGCCGACGACCAAACCGCGCAAGGCGTTTATGCAAATTTGGCGGGAGTAACTCATAGCGAAACGGAATTCATTTTTGATTTTCTTTTTATGCAGCCCAATCAACCCAAAGCGAAAATAAGAGCCAGAATAATATCGAGTCCGGTTCACACCAAAAGATTTCTTCAAGCCCTGGCGGAAAATGTAAAAAGATACGAGGAGAGATTCGGAGTAATACCGCAAAGGGAAGCGGTCCCTCACGGGCACAGTTAAGTTCTGTTTATTTTAAAAATATATTCTTTTTTTTCGTGAGCCAGTAAGCACTGAGTATTGCCTTTTTCTTTTTCAACCGCGCTTTTTGCGGCTTCCAGCATTTTGTCTATTTGATCGTCGGAGTATTCCGGATTTATATTGTAAAGCATAAAATTTTTCATTTCATTTTTTGCCGCAAATTCGGCCGCTATCGATACGCTCGAATGTCCTCTTTTGGCCATTTTCTCATAATCGGAATCGTTGTAATAAGAATCGTGTATAAATACGTCGCTTCCCGATGAGAATTTGGCCAATCTTTCGTCATAATCCTGAAGCGCGGTAGCATCGCCCCAGATTTCGCTGTCGGGAGCATAGGCTATTTTCAATCCCCTTATGTCGGCGAAATATATAAGAGTCGAAGTGGGATGATTGGCATACATGGTAGTTATTTTAAAGTCCGGCAGTATTTCGTATGAATCTTCAAATACCTGATAAAGATCTATTTTGGCCTTAGGAGCGGATCTTATGGGGGAAAAAGAGCTGTAAAAATTACTTCTTATTATTTCCTTCAAAGATTTCTCCGGATCGTTAGGCCCGGCTATGTGAATTGAAAATCGAGGATCGTGTATGGGTTCGAAATAGGGAAGGCCTATGGCATTGTCCAAATGAAAATGGCTCATAAAAAGCCATATTTCTTTATAATATCTTTTTCTTGCCACAATGTCCTTTCCCAAATCGACTATGCCCGTTCCGGCGTCGAATATGAAAATGTTTTTGTCCGTTTCCAGAGAGAGGCACATTGTTTGTCTGCCGTATTTTGAAGGAGTTTCTGTAAGTTTGCAAGGCAATCCTCTTAAGCCGTGAACGGTCATTATTATTTCGTCCGGCTTTACGGGATTAGGCAAAATATTTTCTTCTTCTTTTACGGGCGCCGAAGGCGGGGCGGGAGCTTGACTTGCCGCCGCTCCTTCCATTATGGATCTTACCGTTTTTGAAAAGGTTTCGACATTATATGGTTTTTGAAGGAAATAATCGGCTCCCAACTGAAAAGCTCTCTGTTTTTCGACTTCGTATGATTTGCCGGAAACTATTATGACTTTTATTTTTTTTGTTTCGGGATCCGTTTTTATGAGTTTACAAATGTCGAGTCCGGTTATTCCCGGCATCATTATGTCGCTTATTACCATTTTGGGCATATAGCGCTTTATTTCGGCAAATGCCGAACGGGAATCGTCTATCAAAAGTACTTTCCAGCCGTCGTCTGTCAAAAGATCGCGGGAAAGCTGGCCTACCATAGGATCGTCGTCTACTACGATTATTTCCGGATTCTCCATAAATTCCTCTGCGCTTTGACGATATTTTGATTTACCCTCATTTCAAAGCTATAATATATTATATATTTTAGAAAATTATAAAATTATTTCAAAAAGATTTACAAATTATGATAAGAATAATAGCCGGTTCGAGAAAAAACAGAAGGGTTTTATCTTTGCCTATGTCGCATCATGTAAAACCGATTTCGGCAAGAATGAGAAAATCGGTTTTTGACATAATAAGGCCCAATATAACCGGCGCCATATTTTTAGACCTTTATGCCGGCGTAGGCGTCGTAGGTCTTGAAGCTCTTTCGAGAGGCGCCCAAAAAGCCGTTTTTGTCGACAGAGATCCCAGATGTCTGAAAACGATACAGAAAAACGTAAACAACTTGGGTTTCGCCGAGACGGCAAAAGTTCTTAAGGGAGACATATTAAAAGGATTGATCTGGCTTAAATATCACAGCCCGGAAGGTTACGATATAGTATATATGGGCCCTCCGTATAGAGACGAGGAAAATAATCCTTTGTTTTATTCATCAAAAACTCTCGAAATGGTCGCTTCGGAAGGCATACTTTCCGAATACGGTTTTGTAATAATTCAGCATCACAAAAAAGAACCGCTTACGATTCCTTCCGGTTTTGAATTGTATCGAAGCGAAAAATACGGCGATACGGTAGTGGATTTTGTAAGGCCTTTTTCTAAATGAGCTTTTTTGAAATCAATTACTCAAAAATAAACGCCTGGCTATATTGCCCTTATCTATATCAATTCTCTTATATAGAAAAAAAATATCCTCCGAGAAATCCTCCTTCCTCTTTGGGGACGAGTATTCATAGAGCTTTGAAGCGTTACGCTATGGAAAATCCGGATTTGGAAGGACTATTGTCGGCTTACGAAGAGTCCTGGGAAAACTCCGGATATGAAACTCCTCAGCTTATGATGGAATACTATAGAAAAGGTGCGCGGATGTTGGAAAATTTTTGGATATCGGAAAGAGAAAGGGAAAGCCGTATTTTGGCCGCGGAAAAAGATTTTGAGTTTATTCTCGGAGATTTGGCCGTAAGAGGAACCATAGACAGAATAGATAAAAAAAAAGACGGGAAAATAGAGCTTATAGAATATAAAACCGGAGAAAGCGAAAAATATGCTCAAGAAATATACGAAAGTCTTCAGCTTGATATTTATGCTTTGGCATTGAAAAAGGCCATGAATTTGGAGGTCTATTCCGTAAGTTTTTGGCTTATGGCTTTTAATGAAAAAATAGAAATTCCTTACGATTATTCGAGATTTGAAGCCACGGAAAAATTTCTTATCAAAACCGGGTCCGAAATAAAAAATCTTATCTTTGACAGAAAAGGAGATTGCGAATTTTGTCAAATATCTTCTTTATGCCGTTACAGCGAAAAAAAGAAAATTTAATATTGTTTTATTTTTGAGTTTCTCTAGTTTTAAGATGTTCTTTATATATCTGAAGAAAAGTTGCTACCATCGAAACAAGAATAGGTCCTACGAATAAACCCATCGGTCCGTAAATTCTCAGACCTCCGAAAAGTCCCAAAAAAAGCATAAAAAACGGAAGTTTCGCTTCTTTCCCTATCAATAGAGGTCTTAAAAAATTATCGAGCAATCCTACTACGAAAAATCCCCAAAGAGCAACCAATATTCCCGACGTATGGCTTTTAAAGAAAAACATTCCTATCGCTACCGGCGCCCAAATAACGGAAGTTCCTATGAAAGGTATAAGCGCGCCGAAAGATGTCAATGTTCCCAAAAGTATGGGAGAGGGCGCTCCGAAAGCGTAGTAGCCCAATCCCGCGGCGGCCCCTTGAGCGGCCGCGGTCAAAAGCAAACCTTTGGTTATGGCTATGACCGTTATATAAAATTGGTTTAAAACCGTATATATATGAGAACTGTCCATCGGAATTATTTCCACCACCCATTTTAAAAATTTGTCGCCTTCTCTGAAAAGGAAAAAAAGCGTAAAGATCATCACAAAAAAATCCACCAAAAAGAAAAAAATATTTTTTAGAACTTTTGTTCCCGATTTTATTATCTTATCTTGTATTTGCTCGATGTTTTTAAGTCCTATTTCTTTTAAATCCAACGATTCGCTTTTCATAAAAGAAGGAAGTTGTATGGTCAAATTTAGAGAGCTGTTGTCGTTTATATAAGAAAGGGTTTTCGGATATATTTCTTTGCTTTCTTTCAAAAGAAGCCAGCCGAATACGGCAAGCGGAAGTATTACGGTGAGTATAACGGACGCGGTACATAAAACCGCGGCCGCATTATTGTTGCCGGTTTTTTTTCTAAGAGTTATATTGAAGGGATAATAAACTACGGAGAATACGACGGCCACGAATATCGGAGATAGAAAAGGGGATATTATTTTTAAAAGATTATAGAGAAGAACTATCATTATCCCCACAAAGAAAATATTGAAAAGATGATTCTTATCCAATTTAAGCATGTTTATAGTATACAAATTTAGCCAAAATATTTTAAAATAAAAGTATGGATAAAATTTCTCTAATTTTATCGGAAATACGAAAAGGCAAGAAAATACCTAATTTTTCCAGAGGACGATACGAAATAGCTTTGTCTATTTTCTCTCTTTTTGCTTTTATTTTTGTCAAAGATCTGTACGGAAGCGATTATTATAAGCTTCTTATTTCTATGGCCTGTTTTTTGGCTTTTAATCTTTTTTTTAATTTTTTATTGAAAGAAAAGAGCGAAATAGACATAAGATTTTATTTTATAAGCAATATCTTTAACTGCTTGGCTATTTTTTTTATAATGAGTTATTCCGGAGGAAAAAATTCTTATTTATGGTTTCTTAACCTTTTACCGGTAATGGCTATGTCTTTATCGGGGGAAGCTTTATATTCTTATCTTTTGATGTTCTTTTCCTTTTCATCTATTTCTTATTTTTATGTAATCGATTTTTCGGGAGATTTTTCCGATTATTTTTCGCTTATTTTTAAATCGGCCGTAATGGCGGCGGCTTCGGCTTTTATAAAAAGCGGAGCGGAAGCAAGAAAAGTCATCGAAGCGGAATTAGCTTTTAAAAGAAAACAAGCCGACATGCTTTTGGCCGAAACGGCCAAGTTGTCCTCTCAAAAAACTTCTCAAACGCTTGAAACGGAAAAGACGGATTTTAACGCCGTAGCTTTGCACGATCTTAAAAATCTCATAAGCGTAATTTATATGATTTCGCAAATAATTCAAAAAGACGAAACTTTTCCGAAAAAAGAAGCCGAAAAACTTTTATCGGCCGCATCCTCCGCAGCCAAACTATCCAAATACGCTCTTTCTTTTAGGAAAGAATATGTTTTTTCTCCGCAAAAAATAGATCTGGGAAACTTTGTCAAGGAAACATGCGGAATATTGGAGTATAAAACAAGAACAAAAAAAATAAAATTGATAAATTCCGTAGACGAAGGAAGATTTTTTATAAATGCCGACAAACTTAGTTTTCAAAGATCTTTGGCCAATTTAATACTAAATTCTTTTTTAGTTTTGCCGGAAGAGGGGGAAATAAATATAACCGTAACGGATACGGGAGAAAAGTTAATTTTAAATATTTGCGATAACGGTCCGGGATTTCCCGCGCAAATACTCGACGGAATAAAACCTTATAATACCGGCAGAATAAAAGAGGGCGGAACCGGATTAGGTTTATATTCGGTTCTTAAGGAAATAGCTAAAAACGGCGGAGAATTTAAAATTTATAACGGAAAAAAAGGCGGCGCCTGCTGCGAAATCATTTTCCCCAAAGCATAATTATTTTGAAGTCAAAAATTTTATCAAGACGCAGCTTCCTAAAATAATTCGATAAATCACAAAAACGCTCATGCCGGCTTTTTTTAGATGGGTTAATAAAAATTTTATGGAAAGCATCCCGGCGGCGAAAGAAGAGATGAAAGCCGCCGCTAAATATATATTAAAATCCGCAAAATTTAGCTTTCTAATTTCCAAAATTCCCGCGCCCAATATTATCGGACCCGACAAAAGAAAAGAAATTCTTGCCCCATCAAACCTTTTATATCCCAGAAATAAAGCCGCCGATATGGTCATACCGGCTCTCGACGCTCCCGGGATTATTGCAAGAGCTTGAGCAAAGCCTATTATCAAAGCGTCTTTCAGCGAAAATGAACTTTCGTCTTTGAATTGAGAAGCTTTTCTATCGGCACAATATATCAAAAAGGAAAATAATATCAAAGATAATCCTACGGACTGCGGCGTTCTAAATACTGTTTCGGCCTGTTTTTCAAATAAAAGCCCCAATATGGCGGCGGGGATGGTAGCGGCGGCTAAAAGCCATAATTTTTTACTCTCTGTGCCGAAAGGAGACTTGGCTGCGGATATTACTATTTCCGTCCAGTCTTTTCTAAAAAATATCACTATGGCCAGAAGTGTTCCAATATGAAGCATTACGTCAAAAGCCAAACCTTGATATTCTTTATTTAAAAAATAGGGAAAAACGGTCAGATGGGCGGAACTTGAAATAGGGAGAAACTCTCCTACGCCCTGCAAAATACCCAAAAAGACTGCTTCGAAAATATTCATAATTTTCTCCTTACGAGCTTTAAGTCCTTATAATAGTGTTCCAATATTTGATTATAATCGTAGCCTAATTCGGCCATAGCATCGGCGCCGTGCTGACAAAGTCCGACCCCGTGTCCGTGTCCTTTCCCTTTAAAAACCACATAAAATTTTTCAAAAGAAACGTCAAACATCGCGCTTCTTATCGCTTCCCATCCGAAATATCTTCCCGCTATATGGTAAAAATCGATTACCGATATTGTTTTTTCATATTTGCCGGAAACAAATTTTAAAGTTTTTGCTCTGCCGGCCTGCGTTCTTGCGGAAACGGAAAGACCGGTCAGAGGAAGTTTGGCTTTAAATATTTTTTCTTGAGAAAATTTTTCAAATTTGGAAAATTTTATTTTCGTTCTCCATAAAAATCCCGGAGCGTTTCTGCAGTAAGGCCTTACGGGCGGACCGTCTTTTACGGATCTCAGGTACGGTTTTTTTTCATAAGGCCAAATTTCCCAGACCGAATCGGTTACTCCCCCGCATATGGAATGATAAAATGTCCATGCCGGACGTCCTCTATATTCCAATATCTCTCCTTCGGTTTCTTTTACCGCCTGGGCGGCCTTTGGAGAAATATTTTCATATCCGTTATACAATTGACAATGAGTATTATCGCAGATATGAAAGCCGCTTTTTTTATGTCTGTCTATGTTTACCAAAGTATATGTTCTGGCTATTACGGCTTGAGCTTTATAAGCTTCGTAATTTTTAAGATCTCTAATTTCCGCCGATACTACACTTTCCAAATATTTTTCCAGATCGCATATGTTTATTATTTTTAGAGAGTTTTTATAAGGTTCTATGTAAATTTTACCGTAATATGTTCTGCTTTTTTTAAAGTAAGAAATCCTGAGTTTCCCTTCCGATTCTATGAGAGCTTTTTTTAGTTTTTCGGTCCTATCCGGATATTCGGCGATAAGTTCTTGTCCGCGCGCTGAAATTATGACTCGGCTAAATTTGTTTTTTCCCGATACGCATTTGGTTTCACACGATATTTCAGCTTTTGCCGGAGGATTTGAATAAGAAATACCTATTTTTATTTCGCCGCATTCCGACGGTAAATAAAATAATGAAAGCGCAAAAATAAGCGCGATTTTCAATAATCACCCCCGGAACCGAAAGCCAAAAGTTCTCCTTTTTTATCGTTTTTGTCGGAAATATTTAGAATGGCGAAACCCGAAGTGGGAAAAGCGATATTTTCTTTATCGCATAAAAAAGAAACAATAAGTCCAATAAGAGGTTGATGTCCTACGGCCAAAATATCTTTCCCTTCGCCGAAATTAAAGATCGCATTTAAGGCTTTTTCTATGTCCGAATCCGTTAATTCTTCGCATTCTTTTATTATTTTGCATCCTAATGTGTCGGCCGCTATTTTCGCAGTCGTCATCGCCCTTAAATAAGGACTTGAAACTATGATGTGAGGTTTAAATCCGAATCGCTTTATTTTGACTGCGGCTAAAAAAACTTCTTTTTTACCCATATCCGATAAGGGTCTGGCCGAATCTTGAGAAACCTTGGCGGTAAAAATATCTTGAGCGTGACCGTGTCTTAGAAAAACCATTTTCATTGCTTTTTCCCTATTAAAAGGAAATATCGGCTCATTATTTTCAAATGTTTTCTTTCTTGCTCGGCTATTTTCAGAAAAATTTTTCTCTTAATTTCATTTTCGCACGATTTGGCGGTTTCTTCGTAAAGCCGGACGCTCTCTTCTTCTCTTTTAATATGCACTAACAGAGTTTTTTTTAGCGAAGAAGACGTAGCGATTTTTCTTATGTTGAATTTTATATTCCTTCCGGATATTTCCGATAAAGCTTTTAAGTGATATTCTTCTTCTTCGGCCAATTTTGAAAAAATATCGCCTATCCTTTTACCGGAAATTATTTTTTTTGAAAACATTTCGCTTTCTTTTTTATAAAGGGAAATATCCGCTATTTCCTCGTTTGCCAAAGCTTGAATTTGCTTTATGGGTACCATTTTTAAATTTTAGCATAATGAGAAGTTTATAAAAATAAAAATTTTAACGGGAAACGCCTCTTTTTGTCTCAGAGTTATAAGTTTTTCTAATAACTTGATAAATAAGTTTTTTTAATTATAAAAAAAACGTTCATTTATATAGAATTTCTTTAGTTGGTAATTTTTTAAGACGGAGGTCCAAAGTGAAATACCATGTGCTTGAAAAAGAACAGCTGGACTGTTTTATAAAAAGCCTGGCTAAAAAAATGAAAGTGGCAGCTCCCGTTTCGAAAGGGAACGGAAATTACGCTTTTCAAGAAGTAAAGACGGCCGAGGAAATAGCGACGGAATATATACCGACAATACTTCCTCCGAAAAAATATTTTATGCCGGTCAAGGAAAAAATGCTCGATTTTGATTTAAACGGAAAAGAGCCTAAGGAGACCGCGGAACTGGACGCTTGCGAAATGGCAATATTCGGCGTCCATACTTGCGATTTGGCCGGGATACAGTGTCTTAACATAGTTTTTAACGAAAGGCCGAGAGATTACAATTATCTTATAAGAAAGGAAAATCTTTTCATAATAGGCTTGGAATGCAATAAATATTGCGATTCTTTTGCGAGCTGCGCTTTGGTTAATTCTCACTTGCCTAACGGAGGATACGACCTCTTCTTTACCGACATCGGGAATAAATATTTGATAAACGTAAACACTCAAAAAGGAGAAGACTTTGTAGAAAGCATAGGATTGCCCAAGGCTTCCTCTCAGGAAATGTCGGCTTTGGAAAAAGTAAGGGAAGAAAAGAAAAAAGTTTTCAATCACGAAGTAGACGTGGAGCCTAAAAAAATTCCGGAGATGTTCGAAAAAGTCTATAACAGCAAATTATGGGAAAAAGTCGGGGAAAAATGCGTCTCCTGCGGAAACTGCACGAACGTATGTCCTACCTGCTACTGCTTCGATATGGACGATTTCATTAATCTCGATCTCAAAACCGGATCGAGAATAAGAAGCTGGGATTCCTGCCAATTCGAAACTTTTGCCACCGTGGCCGGCGGGGAAAATTTCAGAGAGGAACGTTCTATGAGGCAAAGACATAGAGTTTATAGAAAATTCAAATTCCCCGTAGATAAGTTCAACAGGTTTTTCTGCACGGGCTGCGGCAGATGCTCCAGAACCTGTATGGCGGGCATAAATCTTAAAGAGATTCTTAAAGAAGTAGCCGAAGAATCGAAATTCTAAGGAGCCGATTATGGATATAAGAAATTCAAATTGGAGAATAAGAAGAGGCAAAATAATAAATGCCAAACAGATGACGTCCAGCGAAAAATGGTTTGAAATAGAGCTGGAAGACGGCGAGTTGGATCATGAGCCGGGACAATTTGTTCAAGTCGAACTTTTCGGCATCGGCGAAGTTCCGATATCGGTTTGCTCTTCTCCCACAAAAAAAGGCAGTTTTGAGCTTACGGTAAGAGCGGCCGGAAGGGTTACAAAAGAAATGCATAAATTGGATAAAGGGGACTTTATAGCCATAAGAGGACCTTTCGGAAAACCTTTCCCGGTTAGAACAATGGTCGGAAACGACTTGCTTTTCGTCGCCGGGGGATTGGGAATAGCCCCTTTGAGATCCTTAATAAATTATGTTATGGACAATAGAAGGGAATTCGGAAAAGTTGACATTCTTTTGGGATGCAAATCTCCCAAGGATATGCTTTTTTCCGACGAAATAGGGAAATGGAGCAAAAGGCTCGACGTTAATTTTGCCTGTACCGTAGATAAAGCGGAGCCGGATTGGAAAGGAAACGTAGGTTTGATTACCAGCCTCATACCGGGAGTAAATTTAAATCCGGAAAGAACTTATTCGGTAGTCGTAGGTCCTCCGATAATGTATAAATTCGTAATAGCGGAATTGCTTAAAAAACATATTCCCGAAAGGCACATAGTTCTTTCTTTGGAAAGACATATGAAATGCGGAATGGGAAAATGCGGACATTGCCAAATCGACCATCCGAAAAATTACTACTGCTGCAAAGACGGCCCCACTTTTACTTATGACGAAGTAAAAGAGGCGAAAAAACTTTAATAAAGGGAGAATAAAATGGCAAAAGAAAAAAAAGTTTCAAATAAACCTAAAGTGGCGTTTTTTGACTTCGCCTGCTGCGAGGGCTGCCAGCTTCAAGTCGCCAATTTGGGAGAATCTCTTCTCGACGTTCTGGGCTTGATAGATGTCGTGGAATTTAGAGAAGTTATGAGCGAAAAATGGGACAAGGATTACGATGTCGCGATAATAGAAGGTTCCATAACCGATCATCATGCGGAAGAAAGGATAAAGAAAATAAGAGCCAGAAGCAAGGTTCTTATCGCTTACGGATCCTGCGCGACATTGGGCGGCGTAAACGGAATGAAAAATTCTTTCGAACTCGAAGAAATAAGAAAATACGTATACGGAGACAAGTATCACTACTTCGATTCTACTCCCACCAAAGCCGTAGATCAAGTCGTAAAGGTAGATTATTATGTTCACGGCTGTCCCGTTTATCAGCCCGAATTGGTAGAAGTTCTTAAATGCGCTTTGAGAGGTATTCCTTATTCGGTGCCCGATAAGCCGGTTTGTTCCGAATGCAAACTAAACGAAAATGTTTGTCTCTACGACAAGGGAGTAGTTTGCCTCGGACCCTGGACTAAAGCCGGATGCAATTCGTGGTGCACCAATAACGGAAATTTCTGCTACGGCTGCAGAGGTCTGGTAAAGAACCCGGCAAAAAACGCCGCCAAGGACATAATAGTCAAATATAATTTGGATGAAAAATTGATGAAAAATAAATTTGAGATGTATAATAAGGCCAAGGAGGTCTCCAATGAGTCCAAAAAATAAAGAATTGGATATAAAAGTAGATTATGTTACTCGCGTCGAAGGACACGGCAATATAGTCGTAAACGTAAAAAACGGAAACATAGAAAAATGCGAATTCCACGTAGTGGAGTCACCGAGGCTTTTCGAAGGAATGCTTAGAGGGCGTTCGATATTCGAAGCTCAGCATATAACTTCGAGAATATGCGGTATTTGCTCATGCGGACATTCTTTGGCTTCGATACAGGCGTCCGAAGACGCTTTGGGTATAAATCCCAGCGAACAAACAATAAAACTCAGAAAGCTTCTTTTGGATTATGAGTTTCTTGACAGCCATGTCCTTCATATTTATCTTTTGGCCGCTCCCGACGTTTTGGGCGTACCTTCTTTCGTGCCTTTGATAAAAACTCATAATGCGGTGGTAAGAAGAGCTTTGAGAATGAAAAAAATATATAACGATGTTTGCGATATTTTGGTCGGCAGACACGTTCATCCCATCACCGCTACCATAGGCGGATTTACCAAACTTCCTTCCGCCAAAGAAATAAGCGCCATGATAGATATGTTAGAAGGAATTAGAGAGGATATGAACGAAACTCTTTCTTTGTCGGCAAAGCTTAAATTCCCCGAATTTTACAGGGAAACCGAATATGTGGCTTTGGTATCCGACGACGGAGAATATCCTCTGCTTATGGGAGATATCGGTTCTTCCGACGGAAAGAGATTTAATAAAAAGGATTACAGAAGCGCCACAAACGAATTCATAGATCCGAGATCTTCGGCTAAGTTTACCAAGCTTTCCAGAGAGTCTTATATGGTCGGAGCTTTGGCGAGATTTAACTTAAATTCGGCAAAGCTACATCCGAAAGCGAAAAAAGCGGCCAAAGAATTGGGCTTTAAGGCTCCCAATTACAATCCTTTTATGAATACCGTCGCTCAGGTCGTAGAACTGGTTCACTGCTACGAACACGCTCTGGACATTCTTAAAGACTTAAAGAAAAACGGAGTGGATTATTCTCAGGAAATAACGGTAGGACTCAACGAAAAGAACAGAGTTCCCGTAAGAGCCGGAAACGGAGTAGGGGCGGTCGAGGTGCCGAGAGGAATACTGTTCCATAACTATGAAACCGACGAGAAAGGTTTGATAAAAAACGCCAATTGCATTATCCCGACAAATCAGAACATAAACAACATAGAATACGACTTTATGAAGTTTTTGCCGGAGATAATAAACGAACCGAAAGAAGACATAAGGCTTAAACTTGAAATGCTTGTTAGAGCTTATGACCCTTGCATTTCATGTTCGGCCCATTATCTTAACGTAGACTTCGTAGAATAAAGTCTTCGTTTGAATAAAAAGCCCCGGATTTTCCGGGGCTTTTTTATTTTATAGAATATTTTTATGGAAGATTCGCTTAAAGAAGAATTAAAATTTAAAAATAAAACGATAATAGTCTGCATCGGAAGCGATTTAAGAGCCGACGACGGTCTAGGCCCTTATGTGGGAAAAAATCTTAAAATAGAAAAAGAAGGTTTAAAAATCATAAACGCTTTTTCGGTGATAGAAAATTATGTGGAAGACATAATAAATTACTCGCCTAAAAAACTTATAATAATAGACGCCGCTTTTTTCGGCGGCAAAGAAGGCGAGATTAAAATATTGCCTTTGGAAAAATTATCTTCTTATAAAATAGTTTCAACCCACAGTTTTCCTCTGGAAGCCGTGCTTAAAATAATAAAACAAGATTTGCCCGAACTTGAAATAAAAATACTCGGCGTGCAGCCGAAAGACATAGGGTATAAGGAAGGACTAAGTCTTGCGGTAAAAAAATCGGCCGAAGAAATAATAGAATTTTTTAATAAGGAGTTTTTATGATTAAAGTTGCGATGATGCTTTTATTTATGCCGTCTTTTCTATTTGCCTCAGATATCGGCATAATCGGCGTTTACGGCGGAAAAATAGGAGACGATTTTGTTTACAAGGCAAAAGGAACTTCTCTTGAAGATAGCGGCGGTTTTTACGGAATTTACGCTCAATATGTCGGAGCCGAAAAATATCAGGGAAATATTTTCATTTACAAATCCGACGATATAAATTACGGAAAACTTTCCGGCTGGCATTTCAATTTTGACAGATATTTCTCAGCGGGGGAAAAAACAAAGTATTCTGCTGGATTAGCGGCCGAAGATATAAATGTCAAAATAAACGCTCTTAACAAAATATCCGGACTTGCCCTTTTTAAAGCCGATAAGACAGTAAATATTTATCTTTTTAGAGGCGGAGTAAATTATAAATCCGAATGGAAAAAAATTGACTTTTCCATAATGCCGTATGCGGGTATTGCGGTTTCGGACCTCGACGGTTATGTCGCAACGGATCCTTTGGGTCCCGCGCCTTATGTTAAAACCGATATTTCGCAGAAAAGCGGTTATTGTGCGGCAGGCGCCAATATTACATTGAAACCGTATCGTTTCGCCGAATTTCAGTTTAAGTACGGCGAGTATTTCAGACATGAAAATAAAATACGCAATGCGAATTTATCGTTTAATTTTTTCTTAAGCCGTAATTTTGGTCTTTCTTACAGGTATAAAAAAATAAATCTTGATTTGGAAAAAGTAAAAAATGATATTTCATATCACATGCTGGGATTGGTCTTCGCATTCGGCATATAGGCGATACCATAAAATAAAATGATTAAAGAGGAAAATGAAAAATGAATGCGGTAACGATGCTTATAATAGCTCTTTGCGTTTACGCTTTGGCGTATAAATTTTATGCCGCTTTCATAATATCAAAAGTTCTAACTTTCGATAAAGAAAGGAAAACTCCTGCCTATGAGCTTAATAACGGCAGCGATTATAAGCCTACCAATAAATGGGTGCTTTTCGGCCATCATTTTGCGGCCATAGCCGGCGCCGGGCCTCTGGTCGGTCCGGTTTTGGCCGCGCAATTCGGATACTTGCCCGGATTTTTATGGATATTGATAGGCGCGGTTTTGGCCGGAGCCGTTCACGATATGGTAGTTCTTTTTATTTCGGTGAGATATAAAGGAATTTCTCTTACGGAAATAGCCAAAATAGAGTCGGGTAAATTGGCCGGAACATCGGCGGGTATAGCCGTTTTTTTTATAATAATAACGGCTTTGGCGGGTTTGGCTATGGTAGTTGTAAACGCTCTGGCCGAAAGCGCCTGGGGTACTTTTTCAATAGCGGCGACTATTCCGATAGCTTTATTCGTTGGCCTTTATATGGAAAAATTCAGACCGGGGAAAATAAGAGAGGCGTCGGTAATAGGTCTTATTCTTGTTTTATCCGCCATATTTTTAGGCGAAAAAATAGCTTCAAGCAAATATGCCGGCTGCTTTTTGTATTCCAGAGAAACTATTTCGATAGGGTTGGCCGTTTACGGAATGTTAGCTTCCGTTTTACCGGTTTGGCTTTTACTGGCGCCGAGAGATTATTTGAGTTCTTATATGAAGGTAGGAACAATAGGCCTTTTGGCTTTGGGAATAATATGGGTTCGCCCGGAAATAAATTTTCCGGCTTTTACTCAGTTTATAAACGGCGGCGGGCCGATAATTCCCGGAAAAGTTTGGCCTTATGTTTGTATAACGATAGCCTGCGGAGCGATATCGGGATTTCACAGTCTTATAAGTTCGGGTACTACGCCTAAAATGATAGAAAGCGAAAGCGAGATTAAGTTTATAGCTTACGGCGCCATGCTGACGGAGGGATTTGTCGCTCTTATGGCTTTGATAGCAGCCACGGCTTTGCCTGTGGGCGATTATTTCGCAATAAATCTTTCTCCCGAAGCTTTTTCTAAAATGGGACTTAGCGTGTCGAATCTTCCTTCTCTTTCGGCTGCCGTAGGAGAAAATCTCGAAGGCAGAGCCGGAGGCGCGGTAACTTTGGCGGTAGGAATGGCTCAAATATTTTCAAATATGCCGGCTATGAAACATTTGCTTTCTTACTGGTATCATTTTGCGATAATGTTCGAAGCTCTTTTTATTCTTACAACAATAGACGCGGGAACCAGAGTGGCAAGATATATAACTCAAGAAGCGGCCGGTAAAATATTTAAGCCCTTGGGAGACATTAATAGTACTTGGGCTGTTCTTTTTACAAGCGCTTCGGTGAGTTTTCTCTGGGGTTCTATGGTTCTGGCGGGGAATGTAAAAACAATATGGCCTATGTTCGGAGTAGCCAATCAATTATTATCGGCCATAGCCCTGGCGATATGTACCACATATATAATTAAGCGTACGAAAAAAATTTACGCTTTAATAACTTTTGTTCCTTTTATTTTTATGATATCTACCACTTTTTCCGCGGCTTTTACGAATATAACCGAAAATTATTTGCCTATGGGAAATACTAAAGGATATATAAATGTCGCTTTAACCGCCGCCATGATAGTACTGGCTTCGATAATAAGCGTCGTGTCCATAAAAGATTGGTTTTATGCCATAAAGAAAAAAGAAGCGGAGAAAAATACTTAGATATCATTATGTCGGAGAAGAAAGAAAATTTGGAAAACAAAAATCGCGATCATAGCGAACGCGAAGAACATAATCATTCTCACGGTTCGCATTGTCATTCTCATGTTTTTAACGAAAATAAAAAAAATAAATTCTTATGGGTTATAATAATTAATTTTTCCATATCTATTTTTGAAATAGCGGCGGGAGTTTTGTCTTCGAGCGTAGCCTTGATAGCGGACGCTTTTCATAATCTGGAAGATACCGCTTCGGCGGTATTGAGTTTGATAGCGTGGAAAATTTCTTTTAAAAAGCCCGACAGAGAAAAAACTTACGGATATAAAAGGGCGGAAATAGTGGCGGCCTTTCTTAATTCCGTTTTTCTTATGGCGGTTTGCGTTTTTCTTATAAGCGAATCGCTTAAAAGATTTTTCAGTCCCAGAGAAATTAATTCCGATTTTATGCTTATTGCCGCTTTTGCGGCTTTTTTGGCCAATATGGTTTCGGTATGGCTTTTGAAAGAAGATTCGAAAGACAATATAAATTGGAAAAGCGCTTATCTTCATATGTTAGGAGACGCTCTTTTTTCTTTGGCGGTAATAGCCGGAGCATTATCGGTTAAAATATGGAATTTTTATTGGGCGGATCCGATTCTGTCTTTTTCGATGAGTGTTTTTATTATAATTCAAACTTTTAAAGTTTTCAAAAAATCTCTTTCGATTTTAATGCAGTCTTCCGCGGATTTGGATTATGAAAAAATAAAAAAAGAAATAGAGAACTTGCAAGGCGTTAAGAATATTCATCATGTCCATACCTGGATGACAAATGAGAATACCGTCTACTTTGAAGCGCATGTCGAAGTGGAGGAAATGACCGTATCTAAGACTTGCGAGATCTCATCCAAGGCGGAAGAAATACTTAAAAAAAATTACGGGATTTATCATACCACTCTTCAATTTGAAACGGACAGATGTCAAAAGAAAGAAATGTTTGGCAATTGATTTTACTTATTTTTAAGATTTAACCGAAAAACTCGAGCGACAGCGTTTTTATCGATGAAAAGCGAGAATAAATTTTGTAAAAACTTGCTTCTCTTTTCGGGCCGAAAGCTATGTGCTAAATTTTGAGGAGATTGTTAAGCGGCTTTTTAGGGGCGAGAATACTAAGCGAGAAAATTAGAAGTATGGATGTATGGAAGTATGGTAAAGGATAAAATCGAATAGTATATTTTTGTCATTATTTATATAATTTTTATTATGTTCAAAAATCTGTTCATAATCAAATCGGTTGACAGAATAATTTCGGAAAGCGAAAATTCTTCTCAAAAATTGGCAAAAGTTTTGGGACCCTTTGACGTCACGATGATAGGAATAGGCGCCGTAATAGGCGCGGGAATATTTGCCATGGTGGGCGAAGCGGCCGTAAAAGGCGGCGCGGGACCTTCTCTGGTTATTTCTTTTATAATTACCGCCATAGCTTGCGGTTTTGCCGCTTTATGCTATGCGGAGCTGGCTTCTATGGTTCCCATATCGGGAAGCGCTTACGCTTATTCTTATGCCACTATGGGAGAACTCATAGCGTGGATAATAGGCTGGGATTTGATAATAGAATATGCCATAGGTAACGTCGCGGTCGCTATTAGCTGGGCGGGGTACTTTAACGATTTTCTATATAGCGTTTTCGGTATAAACGTCCCGATATGGCTTAGGACCGATTACAGAACTTTCGTGCAGAAAGGATTGGATTTGGCTTCCGTTCCCCATATTTTCGGAATTCCGGTAATTTTTAATTTTCTTGCCATGGTCATAGTGGGACTTTTGACATATCTTTTGGTAAGAGGAATTAAAGAAAGCGCGTCTTTCAATAGTTTTATGGTTTTACTTAAAATAGCAATACTTCTTCTTTTTATAGGTATAGGTTTTTATTATTTTAATCCTCAAAATTGGAAGCCGTTTGCTCCCGGGGGATGGAAAGGCATACATATAGGCGCCGCCACAATATTTTTTGCATATATAGGGTTTGACGCGGTTTCTACGGTAGCCGAAGAAACAAAGAACCCCAAGAGAGATATGCCCATAGGCATAATAGGTTCCTTGATAATATGCACTATAATTTACATACTTGTTACAATGGCTTTGACCGGAATGATGCCTTATGAAAATCTTAAAGACAAGATATCGGAGCCTTTGGTAGCTGGACTACAATATAACGGAGTAGGCAATTGGGCCGTAGCGATAATATCTTTCGGAGCGGTAATTTCTACAACCGCCGTTCTTTTAGTTTTTCAGATGGGACAGCCGAGAATATTTTTTTCGATGTCGAGAGACGGATTATTGCCCGAAAGTTTTGCAAAAGTTCATGAAAAGTATAAAACCCCCCATGTTACTACGATATGGACCGGCTTATTTGTCGGCGGACTTGCCGCGGTTAGCAATATAGACGAGATGGCCAATCTTTGCAATATAGGAACTCTTTTTGCCTTCATCTTAGTTTGCGCCGGAGTCATAGTTCTAAGAATAAAAGATCCGCAAAGAAATAGACCCTTCAAAGTTCCGGGCGGAATGATAACTCCCCTTTTGGGCGCGGCATTTTGTTTTTATTTAATAATGGGATTGGATAAAATAACCTTGATTAGATTCGGAGCATGGTTATTTATCGGTATGCTGATTTATGTCTTTTACGGATATAAAAACAGCAAATTAAGAAGCGAAGTTTGAGTTTCGGAGGAAATATGTTCGATAAAATGAAAGATATATGGGAATTAAAGAAAAAGGCGGAAGAAATAAAAAAGAAACTGGATGCGATGAAATTTTCTTCGGAGGATAATTATTCGAAGATAGACGTAAACGCTTCTATGGAAGTGCTTTCCGTCCAAGTAAAAGATATGTCCGATAAAGAAAAACTTGAGAAATCTTTGACCGAAAATTTAAATAAAGCGATGAAAAACGCAAAAAGCGAAGCGGCAAAAGCCGCAATGAGCATAGGCCTTTCAAAATGAAAGAAGAAATTGCGGTATTGGCCGGAGGATGTTTTTGGGGGATGGAATATTTATTTTCAAAATTGGAAGGAGTAATATCCTGCGAAGCCGGATACTGCGGAGGTAATAAGGAAAATCCTTCTTATCAAGACGTAAAAACCGGCGAAACCGGTCATGCCGAAAGCGTAAAAATAATTTTTGACTGCGAGAAGATAACTTACGGCGCAATTTTAGATTATTTTTTTAAGATACACGACCCTACGACCGTAAACAGACAGATGGGAGATGTCGGAACTCAATACCGTTCGGAGATATTTTACTTAAACGAAAGTCAAAGAAAAGAAGCTCTTGAAGCGGTTAAAAGGGCTCAAGAAAACTGGGACGATAAAATAGTTACCGCCATAACTCCTTTTAAGATTTTTTGGAAAGCGGAAGAATATCATCAAAAATATTTAAACAAAAATCCGGGCGGTTATATTTGCCATTTCGAAAGAAAATTCCAAAAATAAAAAAACCGCCGCTTTTGGGCGGCGGTTTATATTAAAAAATAACTTTTATTTTTTCTTGAAAGAAACAAGTTTGAGAGTTTCTTGTTTGTCTTCCGCGCTTATATTTTCCAAAACCATACCGACATTTTGCGCGTAATATCTTTCTGCTATTCCCGCGTCTCCGCCGCCTATTTTGGTTATTATTTTAAGGCAATTCTCAAAATTTCCCGCGGGGACCGACGCTTTTGCCGAGAAAGTTGAAACTCTGTTCTTATCGGAATTTTCGGTCCATTCTTTTCCCTTAAAAAGAGGAAAAGGTATTTCTATCCTTGCTCCGGCCAAAATAGTATCCGAAGCCAATATTCCGTTATTGGATATTTTTAATGTGAAATCGGAAGTTTTTTGACCGTTTCTGTTATAGTAAGTTATGGAAGCGGAAGTAAGAGAATCTTTTTCCGAATATCCTTTGTATTCCACAATTACTTTTTTTGAACCCTGAAATTCGCTCGAAGTATATTCGTATTCGTAAACCGCTTTTACGGAAATAGGAAGATACACGTAAGGATCCGCGGTTTCGGAAGAATTTTTATTTTGGTCTACCGAGAATCCCGAGGGAGCCGGTATTTCGAATCCTTTATAGTTTTCAAGGGAAATGAACGGAGCCATTTGTCCGTCCGTGGCGGAAAAAGTCTTTTTTATGGCTTTTTCGGCGAAATCCTGAGCCGATATATAACCGGCCAAGGATACTATTATTAAAGATAACTTAGCAGCTTTAAGCATACTTCTTTGCCTCCGAAATATAATTTTTGTTATATTTCCGATACTTTGTGCTAAGTTCCGAAGGTGGGTGAAACTTAACGCGCCCCGCCGACCGCGACTAATTTGACGGGGACATCACTTTGCGGATAGCTTTTGGACTTTAAGGATACCCGCTCAGCTTGTAAGATACGGAAACTTCTTTAAGGGTTTAACCCTTAATAAATCTTATCAAAAATCTCAAAATCTTGTCAAGAAAAAAAACAATGAAGTATAATTTTATTAGATTTTAAGGAGGTTTTATGAGATATTTTATCTTGTTTTTTCTCCTGATTCCTCAGTATGTAAAATCCTCTTTGCCGGAAGAGCTTCAAGAAAGATTTAATTCGGTGGCGAAATCGGCTTATCCCGCGGTAGTTAACATAAGAGTAGAACAGGAAAAAGAGGCGAGAGTAGTCGAACCTGAGTTTTTTTTCGGATATGTGGTTCCCGACGAAAAGATTTATAAATATAAGGTACGCGGCGCAGGCTCGGGCGTAATAGTTTCAAAAGACGGATATGTCGTAACCAATTATCACGTAGTGGAAGAAAGCGACGAAATAAAAGTTAAAATTAAGACGCAGATTGGCGAAAAGACATATCCGGCTTATTATGTCGGCGGCGACGCCGCTATGGATTTGGCGGTGATAAAAATAAAATCCGGCGAAAATTTTTCTTTTTTGCCTTTTTCTTCGTCCGCGCCAAAAACTGGAGACATAGTTTTTGCCGCTGGTTATCCCTTCGGATATTCTCAAACTTTAACCCAGGGAATAGTTTCGGGTTTGGACGCCTCTTTGAAAGTAGAAGGCAGATCCTATCGCTCTTTAATACAAACCGACGCCGCCATAAATCAAGGTAATTCCGGCGGACCTCTTATAAATCTCAAAGGGGAAATAATAGGAATCAATACCGCGATAATGTCTCCCACCGGAGTTTTTGCGGGCATAGGATTTGCCATACCGGCAAATCAAGTCAAAGAAGTTTTTGAAGAAATAGTTTACGGCAAAAAAGTGGAAAGAGCCTGGTTAGGCGTATCTCTTCTGCCCGTGAAACAGCTTCTTTCGGCGGGATATGACATATATATACCGGAAGGCGGAATAATAAATAAAATAATAAAAGATTCTCCGGCGGAAAAAGCGGGTCTTAAAAGAGGAGACGTAATAATATCAATGGACGGACAGGAGATAAAAGACGACGAAGATTTATTTGCTGCCGTTTATAGAAAAAAACCGGGAGAAAAAACTTTTATAGAGTATGTAAGAGACGGAAAAAAGAAAAATGTTTCCGCCGTTTTGGGACTGCGTCCTCAGAATATATCTTCCGCCAAAATTTCTTCCGCCGATACGGCGGATAAGACTCAAAACGCCGCTACGGCCGGCTGGGAGGGGGTTTCTTTTTCTTTTTCGCAAAACGGAGCGAGAATAAACGATATAAATCCCAAATCTCCTCTTAAAAAATATTTAAAAGAAGGAGATTTGATAAAAGGCATAAATAATATAAAGATAAACTCGGAAAAAGATTTTAAAGAAGCCGTTTCCAAATCTTCTTTGGCTCAAGGAATTTTGTTTGACATAGAAAGAGACGGGGAGCCTTATTATTTGAGCGTTCAAATAAAATAAAAAAGGCCCCGTTTAAACGGGGCCTTGGTTTGATTTTTTACTCGATATTTATTTTATTCGGTTTGGCTTCTTCGGATTTCGGAAGTATTATTTCCAGAACGCCGTCTTTATAAGAAGCTTTTATGGCCGAATTCTTTACGGGCTGATTTATTCTGAAGGCTCTGAAAAAACGCCCGTAATTTATTTCGTTTCTAAGTATTTCCATTTTCTTTTCGTTTTTGAATGCGCTTTCTCCCTCTATCGTAAGAATATTTTCTTTTAGAGAAACATTAATGTTTTCTTTGGCCGAAAAGGGGAGAGATAAGTATATTCTGAATTCGTCTTCGTTTTCGCAGGTTAACGCTTGAGGAGTCCATGATTGCTCGTAAGCGCTTTCTTTATTTTCAAGTATTTCTTTTAAGGCTCCGTCTAAGTCGTTTTTGACTTTGAATAAGTTGTCGGTAAGTTTTATAAGTTCGTTCATTTTATCCTCCTTAGTTTATTTTTATGCTTTTATTTTCGCCCGGATTCTTTTTGGGCAAAACTATTTTAAGTATCCCGTCTTTATAAGACGCTTTCGCTTTTTGAGAGATTACTTCCGCGGGAAGAGGAAGGGTTCTCGAAAAGAAACCGCAGGAGCTTTCTCTTAAAAAATATCCGTTTTTTCCTTTTTCTTCTCTTTCTTGTTTTTTTTCGAAAGAGATTTTTATCGAATTTCCTATTACTTCGGCTTTTATGTCTTTTTTATCCGCTCCCGGTATTTCGGCTTTTACGGTTACCTCTTTTTCGTCTTGCGATATGTCGGTCTTAAAAGCCGATTTCGAGGAATTCGCCGGAAAAAAACCGTCCTCGAAAAAGGACTCTATTTCTTTTCCGAGATTTACCGAGGGGAAAAGATCTTTGGTTTTCATATGCCCTCCTTTGAACTCCTTTTTTGGCGGTCTTTGATTTAGACCGCTAATTAAAGTATAGCAGAGTTGGCAGTTATTTGTCAAGATTGCCAATTATCTTTTTCTTTAAAAGAAATTTTCTTTTTGCTATCATATCTCTGTTATGCACGAATGGGCTCTGGCGGAATCGGTCGTTAAGACCTTAAAAAACAGAAAGAAAACAGTATTCGAAGCCGAAGTTATTTTCGGAACTCTTCAGGACATAGACGAAGAAATATTTACTTTCGCTTTGAAAGAAATTTTAAATCAGGAAGATTTCAAAGTAAAAATTAAAATTACCAAAGAAGACGCCGTTTTTGAATGCCTTTCGTGCGGAAAGATATTCGATTTAAAAGAAGGAACGAAAGACGAAATCGAAAAAGAAAATATTCATTTTTTACCGGAAATGGCAAAAGTTTTTTTGAAATGTCCTTCGTGCAAAGCCAAAGATTTCGAAATAAAGAAAGGAAGGGGTTTGTCGCTTAAATTAAAGGAAAAGTAAAATGAATATAATAGATCCCAGGCCTTCGGTAATATCTCAAAGATTTTCTCAAGTCAAAAATATAATAGCCGTTACGGGGTTTAAAGGCGGAGTGGGAAAAAGCGGAGTATCTTGCGCTCTGGCTTTGGCATTGACGGAAAAAGGATTTAAGACGGGGCTTTTCGATTTGGATTTTTCCGGAGCCAGCGATCATCTGATACTCGGAAGCGGTAAAGTTTTTCCCAGAGAAGAAAAAGGTCTTTTGCCGCCCTATGTTCACGGAATAAAATTTATGACCGCCTCTTATTTTTCTTCGGATAAGGCCATAGCTTTGAGAGGCTCTTCCGTGTCTTCGGCGATAAAAGAGCTTTTTACCGTAACTATTTGGGGAGAATTGGATTATTTGATATTTGACATGCCCCCGGGAGTGGGAGATGCGGCTTTTGAGGTGATGAATTTAATACCTTCGGCTATTATACTGCCGGTACAAACTCCTTGTTCTCTTTCGGCCAAGGTTATGGAAAGATCTTTGGAAATATACAAGGAAGGAAAATTTAAAGTCTTGAAAACGGTTCAAAATATGGCCGTTTCCAAGGAGAAAGGATTTTATCATCAAATTTTTTACGATAAGAAATGGCCCAAGGCCGCGGGAAAAGCCGATAAATTGATAAAGACTTCTTTTTATGCCGATACTTTCGGCCTGGCCGGAAAACTTGTCAAAGAAAGTTCTCTTTAAAAATCATAAGCGCAAAGGAAGCCCGTGAAATACGGGCGCTGCCCCGCAACGGTGATTAAGACTTTAAATGTTTTATAAGCCCGGTCTATTGCGCAAACCTTCGCCGAAAGAAGGTCTCCCGAGGGGGAATAATGAAAAAAATAATCGTTTGTTTATTATTTCTTTTACCTTTAAAACTTCAAGCTCTGAAAATTGCGGCTTTAATGCCTTCTCACGCCGAAATAATATGTTCTATCGGCATGTGCGGCGATTTGATCGCGGTAGGTTCCTATTGCGATTGGCCGAAAGAGTTAGAATCAAAACCGAAAGCCGGAGATTATTTTAAGCCGGATTTGGAAAAATTATACTCCTTAAAACCGGATTTGGTTTTTTTACCCGTGTCTTTAAATTCTACAGCGGCTTCGGATTTGAAAAAAATCGGATTAAAAGTAATAGAAATAGAGCCGGAAAAAAATATAGGGGATATTTGTTTTACGGCCAAAAAAATAGCTTCTTATGCCGGACGCGATAGAGAGGCCGAAAAATTTTGTTTAAAATTGAACTTGGAAATTTCCAAATTCAAACCTAAAAAACGCAAAAAGATTTTCTATGAGATAGATTCCGGATTTTGGACGGCCGGAGGCGAATCTTTTTTAAGCGATGTTTTGTCCAAAGCCGGCGGACGCAATATATTCGAAGCCCGAAAAGAAAATTACTTTAAAGTCTCCTGGGAAACCGTAATAAAAGAAAATCCGGACATAATAATTTCCAATTATTCCAAGCCGGAATATTTTTATTCTTTGCCTTTGGCCGATAAAGTTTCGGCCGTGAAAAATAAAAAAGTTTTTCTGCTTGAAAAAAATCACAGAGACATATTGGTGAGACCGGGGCCGAGAATACCTCGGGCCGTAAAAAAACTTTCGGAAATGATCGATGAATAAAATTAAAATTTTACTTTTGATTTTGTTTTGCTGTCTGTCTTTTTTCTTTGCCGTTATTTTTCCGCCGGCTTCTTTAGATATACTTTTAAATTTGAGATTATCGAGAGCTTTTCAGGGTTTTTTTACGGGTTTTTCATTGTCTTTATCCGCCGCGGTTTTGCAGGGAGTTCTTAAAAATCCGCTTGCCGATCCTTTTATAATAGGAGTTTCCGGCGGAGCTATGCTTTTTCTTTTGATAGCAAAATTTTTGAATATTTCGGACATATATTTTTTTCCGGCTTTGGGAGGCCTGGCGGCGTCTTATTTTTCTTACGCTCTGGCAAAAAGATTCTCATGGGCGTCTAATTCCGGCATATTGCTTGCCGGAATAGCGGTTAACGCTTTTATAACCGCTTTGATAACGATGTTTGTTATCTTTAGAAAAGACGATCTTATATATTTTTTTCATTTTTCTTTCGGTAATTTAAGCGGAGTAAATCATAAGGAAATATTTTTATTTTCCGTATTAGCAATTGTCGTATTTCTATTTGTTTTTTTAAGAAGAAAAAATTTTTCGGCTATTTCTTTCGACGAGGAAAAAGCCTCTACGATGGGGATATCTTCCGGGAAAGAAAAATTATTATTTTTCGCATTGGCATCCGCACTCGCTTCTTTTTCGGTGGGACTTTCGGGTTTGATCGGCTTTGCCGGACTTGTGGCCGCAAACGCGGCAAGAATGCTTTTTCCTTTTTCGACAGGATTATATCTTTTTTCTTCTTCGATTTTAGGCGCGATGTTGATACTCTTTGCCGATTGGATAGGGCGTTTTTCCGCCTCGCCCATAGAGATACCGGTCGGAGCCATTACGTCTTTTTTAGGCGCTCCTTTTTTTATCTGGCTTTTATATAAGGAAAATAAAAAATGAATTTTTTAAGCGTAAGCGGAATATCTTTTTCATACGGTAAAAAAGAAATCTTAAAAGATATTTCTTTTTCTTTGCCGCAAAAATCCGCTCTTTATGTTTTGGGGCCTAACGGCGGAGGAAAAACGACTTTGCTTAAAATTTTAGCCGGAATACTAAAAGAAAAAAGCGGAGATTATTTTATAGACGGAAAAAAGATATCGGATTTAACCGCGGTTAAAAAAGCCGAAAAAGCGGCTTATGTTCCAGGAGAAATAAATACGGTTTTTGATTTCTCTGTAATTCAAACCGTAATGCTTGGCAGAATAAGGTTTAAAGAATGGTGGAAGGAATTCGATAAAGAAGACAAAGACGCGGCATATGATGCCATGAGAAAATTAAGCATAGAGAACTTAGCCGAAAAAAGCGTTAATAAAATTTCCTTGGGAGAAAAGCAGCTTGTTTTTTTGGCGCAAGCTTTGGTTCAGCAACCTTCGGTTATGATACTGGACGAGCCTTCCTCTCACCTGGATATAGACCATAAAATAAAGCTTTTCGAAGCGTTATCGGAAATGAAGAAAAACGGAATAACTATTGTTTTTTCTTCTCACGAAATAAAACCTTCTCTTTTTTATTCCGACTACTGCCTTTGCTTAAAGGAAGGAGAATTGTTCCGCTTTTGCCCGTCAAAAGAAATTACCTTCGATATTTTAGGCGAACTCTATTCTCTAAAAAATAAAAACACCTTTAAAAATTTCCTATAACCAAACCGTTACAACCTACGAGGTTATAACAGGTTTTATCTATGAGCATCTCGTATAACCTGCGAGGTTATAACATGCGAGGGGTTATAATAAGGTATGCGAGGTTATTATAATAGGACTTTGGGCCTAAAAAAAA
>JAAYVI010000002.1 GCA_012517235.1 Elusimicrobiota bacterium
AAATACCAAATTGACTATTAAAGTCTAACTTTATAGAATATATTTGGGATTAATCCCGGGAGATTTTATGTGGAATTATACGGAAAAAGTTTTCGACCATTTTAAAAATCCGAGAAATGTCGGGGAAATAGAAAATCCCGACGCGGTAGGCGAAGTGGGCAGCGTAGTCTGCGGAGACGCTTTGAAATTGACTTTAAGAATAGACCCTCAAACCCATATTATAAAGGACGCAAAATTTAAAACCTTCGGCTGCGCTTCGGCCATAGCTTCTTCTTCCGCTTTAACAGAGATGATAAAGGGTAAAACTTTGGAAGAAGCGTCTAAGATAACAAATCAGGAAATAGCCGAATTTTTGGGCGGGCTTCCCAATGAAAAGATGCATTGTTCCGTAATGGGAATGGAAGCTTTGGAAGCCGCGGTTAAGAATTATCAAGGGGCAAAAAACGAAAAAGTCATAATAGGCGAGCAAGACAGAATAGTATGCAAATGTTTTAACGTAAGCGAAAAAACGATAATCAAAGCCATAAAACTTAACAATATAAAAACCGTAGAGGCAGTGACAAATTTTACAAAAGCGGGAGGAGGGTGCAGAAGCTGTTTGGGAGAAATAGAAAAGATTCTTAAAGATTACTGGGCCGAAGCGGAGAAAATAGATTTTTCCAAAATGACCGTAGTGGAAAAAATAAAACATATAGAAAAAATCTTGAGCGAAGACATAAATCCGAAACTTAAAGCCGACGGCGGCTGGCTGGAACTGGTGGATATAAAAGATAACAAAGTTCAGGTGAGATTTTTAGGGATGTGCTCTCATTGTCCCAGTTCTTCCGCTACCCTTAAGGGGGTGGTAGAAAAAGAGCTTAAAGACAGACTTTCAAAAGAGATAGAAGTCGAAGCAGTTTAGGAGATTTTATGAATAAAGTAGTTTATTTTGACAATAATGCCACGACCAGAACCGCCGACGAAGTTTTTCAAGAAATGAAGCCTTTTTTTTCCGATTTATACGGAAATCCTTCCAGTATGCATTTTTTCGGAGGACAAGTTCAGGGTCATATAAATAATGCAAGAGAAAAAGTCGCCGCTCTTTTGGGATGTTTGCCGGAAGAAATAATTTTTACAAGCTGCGGAACCGAAAGCGATTCGGCGGCGATATATTCGGCTTTGAGAACTTTCCCGGAAAAAAAACACATAATTACTTCCGCCGTAGAACATCCGGCGGTGCTTAATCTCTGCAAAGATCTGGAAAAAAGAGGATATAGAGTAACATATCTTAATGTCGACGAAAACGGAATGATAAATTTAGAGGATTTGAAAAAATCGGTTACTTCGGATACGGCCGCGGTTTCGATAATGTGGGCAAATAACGAAACCGGCGTTATTTTTCCAGTAAAAGAAGCGGCTAAAATAGCCAAAAGCAAAGGCGCTATTTTTCATACCGACGCGGTTCAAGCCGCCGGTAAAATAAATCTGGATCTTAAAAATTCTGACATAGACATGCTTTCCGTTTCCGGACATAAGCTTCATGCGCCAAAAGGGATAGGCGTTTTATATGTTAAGAAAGGAACGATATTCCATCCTTTTTTAACCGGCGGCCATCAGGAAAAAGGCAGAAGAGCGGGAACCGAAAATGTGCCTTATATAATCGGACTGGGAAAAGCGGCGGAGCTTGCTTTAAAGAATATGGATAAAGAGAACGAATATGTAAAATCGCTAAGGGACAGATTGGAAAAAGGAATAATTTCTTCGGTTAAAAACGTAAGAGTAAACGGCGAAAAATCTCCGAGACTTCCAAATACCGTCAATATAAGTTTTGAGTATGTGGAGGGAGAATCCATACTCCTTTTTTTAAGTGAGAAAGGAATTTGCGCTTCAAGCGGATCGGCTTGCACTTCGGGATCTTTGGAGCCTTCTCATGTTCTTATGTCCATGAAAGTCCCGATGACTTTCGCTCACGGTTCGGTGAGGTTTTCTTTGAGCGTTTATAATACTCAAGAAGAAGTCGATTATGTTTTAAAAGAGCTGCCGCCTATAATAGAAAGGCTTAGAGAAATTTCGCCTTTTGCCGAGGGAAAACCTCTTTTCGGCATGGACGCCTGCGACAAACATTCTCATTAATTTTTAGTATCATTTTCATATGGAAGAAAAAAGATTCGCTTTCGGAAAAAACTGGCTTTCTTTTTTGGATACTATGGACGAAGAGCGCATAAATACGGCCGTTAATTCTTTAAAAGAAATGCTCGAAATGGAAGATTTGAAAGAAAAAACATTTTTAGACATAGGCTGCGGCAGCGGACTTTTTTCTCTGGC
>JAAYVI010000055.1 GCA_012517235.1 Elusimicrobiota bacterium
CATGGCCTTTATGTCCAGGGCTACACACGTGATACAATGGCATAGACAGAGGGCTGCAATGCGGTAACGCGGAGCCAATCCCTAAACTATGCCCCAGTTCAGATTGTGGGCTGCAATTCGCCCACATGAAGGTGGAATCGCTAGTAATCGCAGATCAGCAGGCTGCGGTGAATACGTTCCCGGGCCTTGTACACACCGCCCGTCACACCACGAAAGTCAATTGCAACAGAAGCGCCCCGAGCAACCGGGGCACCAAGTTGTGATTGGTGATTGGGGTGAAGTCGTAACAAGGTAGCCGTACGAGAACGTGCGGCTGGATCACCTCCTTTAATAACTCTCTCACGGAGTTATAAGGTCGGTGCCGTTTTGCGAAGCGAAAGCTTCGCGGTCAGGGTGGCCGTTCATACATAGATTTTGAGAGGAGAGGACCGACCTCTTAACTCTAACCTCTTCTTTCGGGCTCATAGCTCAGTTGGTTAGAGCGTACCCCTGATAAGGGTAAGGTCGGTGGTTCGACTCCACCTGGGCCCATAGAGGGGCAGTAGCTCAGCTGGGAGAGCGCCTGCTTTGCAAGCAGGAGGTCGCCGGTTCGATCCCGGTCTGCTCCAAACGATAGAAAAAGATTTAATTGTTCTTTAAAAATAAAAAATTTAAAAAGCCGAAAGGCGACAAAAAATTTAGTAGTAATTTAAAGTAGTTCTGCTCTTTGAAAATCTGTAGTAGCCAAGCGTTTTATTATTAAGATTGGCATATTCAAAAAACGATAACCTAATAGGTAGAATTGTAAAATAAGGCCAAGCTACAAGAGTGTATGGTGGATGCCTTGGCGCCAGAAGTCTAAGAAGGACGTGATAAGCTGCGATAAGTCCGGGGTAGGAGCAAATATCCTTTGATCCCGGAATTTCCGAATGGGGAAACCCTTTCCGATAAAATCGGAAAATCTCTTAGCGAAGGCCCCTGCGACAGCAGGGGAGATGTGTTAAGAGAAGACAACCCAGGGAAGTGAAACATCTCAGTACCTGGTGGAAAAGAAATCAACGAGATTCCGTAAGTAGTGGCGAGCGAAAGCGGAACAGCCTAAACCCGAACAGCTTGCTGTTCGGGGGTTGTAGGGCTCATCCGGTTTAGAGCCGTGAGGTTAAAATCGTCAGCTAGCTGAAGAGCTCTGGAAAGAGCCGCTAAAAAAGGTGATAGCCCTGTAAGCAAAAGCGAAGCGACCTCAGATGAGTTCCTGAGTACTGCTGGGCACGTGAAATCCGGCAGGAATCCGGGGAGACCACTCTCCAAGGCTAAATACTCACTGGCGACCGATAGTGAACGAGTACCGCGAGGGAAAGGCGAAAAGAACCCGTGACCGGGAGTGAAATAGAACCTGAAACCATGCATTTACAAGCTGTCGAAGCGCTATGCTTTAATAGCAATATTAAGGAATGCGCGACGGCGTGCCTGTTGAAGAATGATCCAGCGAGTTACTTGGTACGAGCAAGGTTAAGTCCTTAAGGGACGGAGCCGCAGCGAAAGCGAGTCTGAATAGGGCGATTAGTTCGTATCAGTATACTCGAAGCCAAGTGATCTAACCCTGGGCAGGATGAAGTCACCTTAACCGGTGATGGAGGTCCGAAGTGTTGAACGTTGAAAAGTTCCTACATGACCTGGGGTTAGGGGTGAAAGGCTAATCGAACTTGGTGATAGCTAGTTCTCCCCGAAATAGCTATAGGGCTAGCGTCGTATGTTAAACCGCGGGGGTAGAGCACTGAATGATGTAGGCTCTGCGACCCAGGGTCCGAATTCAATCAAACTCCGAATACCGCGGCGGATTGTACGGCAGTCAGTTCGTGAGGGAAAAGCTTCACGTGCAAAAGGGAAACAGCCCGGATCGTCGAATAAGGTCCCAAAGTTTACGCTAAGTGGTAAAGGATGTGGATTTACATAAACAGCTAGGAGGTTGGCTTAGAAGCAGCCACCCTTTAAAGAGTGCGTAACAGCTCACTAGTCTAGCGAATCCGCGCCGAAAATGACACGGGGCTAAGCGTAACACCGAAGTCACGAATTTGCTCAGGTTCGCCCTGAGCAAGTGGTAGGGGAGCGTTCTTAACGCAGCGAAGGCGTACCGTAAGGAGCGCTGGAGCGTTACGAAGTGAGGATGCTGGAATAAGTAGCGATAAACAAGGTGAGAATCCTTGTCGCCGAAAGCCTAAGGGTTCCTTGAGCAATGTTCGTCAGCTCAGGGTTAGTCGGGCCTAAGTCGAGGCCGAAAGGCGTAGATGAAGGACATCAGGTTAATATTCCTGAACTACAGTGGACGCGTCATCACCCAAGGGGGGACGCAGAAGGGTAAGCTTACCGGATAATGGTTGTTCCGGGGAAAGGTCGTAGGCAGATTCGCCAGGAAAATCCGGCGGGTCGTTAAACCGAAAGCCGAGACGAGTGCGGGAAACCGCGCAAAGTGGCCCAACCACGCTGCCGAGAAAAACCTCGTGGGGAGTTTCTACTGTACCCGTACCGCAAACCGACACAGGTAGGCGAGCTGAATATGCTAAGGCGCGCGAGATAACCTACGTTAAGGAACTAGGCAAACTAACCCCGTAACTTCGGAAGAAGGGGTGCCCCGGTAGCGTTTTAGATGTCAAAGTTTAGAATGCGAAAGGGTCGCAGTGAAATGGGCATCGTGACTGTTTAACAAAAACTTAGGGCTGTGCTGAAATCGCAAGATGACGTATACGGCCTGATGCCTGCCCGGTGCTGGAAGGTCAAGGGGAGGAGTTAGCCGCAAGGCGAAGCTTCGAACTTAAGCCCCAGTAAACGGCGGCGGTAACTATAACCGTCCTAAGGTAGCGAAATTCCTTGTCGGGTAAGTTCCGACCTGCACGAATGGCATAACAAAGATGCCGCTGTCTCAACGTAGGGCTCGGCGAAATTGTGGTGCAAGTGAAGACGCTTGCTGCACGCAGCTAGACGACAAGACCCCGTGGAGCTTTACTGTATCTTGTTATTGGATTACGGTTTTGAATGCGTAGGATAGGTGGGAGCCGGTGATGTTCGGGTTTTGGCCCGAGCGGAGGCGACGGTGAAATACCACCCTTTTGAAATTGTGATTCTAACTCCGTAGCCGCAGATCCGGCCGGAGGACAGTGGCAGGTGGGCAGTTTGACTGGGGCGGTCGCCTCCCAAAGAGTAACGGAGGCGTCCAAAGGTTCCCTCAAGGCGTATAGAAATCGCCTTTCGAGCGCAAGGGTAGAAGGGAGCTTGACTGTAAGGCCGACGGGCCGAGCAGGTACGAAAGTAGGGCCTAGTGATCCGGTGGTACCTCGTGGGAGGGCCATCGCTCAACGGATAAAAGCTACCCCGGGGATAACAGGCTGATCTGGTCCAAGAGTCCATATCGACGACCAGGTTTGGCACCTCGATGTCGGCTCATCGCATCCTCCCGCTGAAGCAGGTGGGAAGGGTTGGGCTGTTCGCCCATTAAAGCGGTACGTGAGCTGGGTTCAGTACGTCGTGAGACAGTACGGTCTCTATCTGCTGTGTGCGTAGGAAACTTGAGGGGAGCTGTCTACAGTACGAGAGGACCTAGATGGACGAACCTCCCGTATTCCGGCTGTCCTGCCAAGGGCATAAGCCGGGTAGCGGTGTTCGGTAGGGATAAACGCTGAAAGCATCTAAGCGTGAAACCCGCTCCAAGATTAGGTTTCCCATCCCGCAAGGGAGTAAGGACCCCACAAGACTAGTGGGTTGATAGACGGGCGGTGTAAGCTCCGTAAGGAGTTCAGCCAACCCGCACTAATAGTCCGAGGGCTTGGCCTTATTTTTCAGTTCTACGGCCGATCAATAATATCGGCTTGGCTACTAACAGATTTCAAATTCCTATGGGATTTGTAAGGCCGGTGGTAATTCCGGAGAGGCAACACCCGTTCCCATTCCGAACACGGCAGTTAAGGGCTCCAGGGCCGATGGTAGTAACGCCCAACTCGGCGTTGTCAGAGTAGGTCGCTGCCGGCCTTATAAATCCCATTTTTTTTAGAGCGGTGCTTAAGATGAAAATAACAAAAGAAACAAAAAAAGAACTTTCAAAAAAACTTTCCGGCGAATTTGCCGCCAAGGACGTATTCTTTGCGGCCTATGCCGGTCTTAAATTTGACGAAATTTCCGCTTTGAGAGAAAAACTTAAACCCATAGGTTCTAATTTTTCGGTTAAAAGAAATACGGTCATAACTCACGGATTGGAAGCGGCTTCCATAAATATATCGGATAAAGCCGCTTTGAAAGGACCTACCGCCGTGGTTATAATAGATAATCCCGACGAAATATCCAGAGTTGCGAAAATTTTAGTAGATTATTCCAAAGAAAAACCTTCCTTGAAGATAAAAGGCGGCTTCGTTTCGAAAAATTGGCTGACACCGGCCGATTGTCTTACGATTTCCAAAGTCGGTTCCAAGAAAGAGCTCATAGGCAAACTGGCGAACGTACTATACTCCAACCTCGCCCAGATAAGATTTGTCCTTGAAGCTCCTACGAGGGACCTGGCCTATGTGCTGAAAGCTCTTGAAGAGAAAAAAGCCAAAGAAAGCAAGTAAGACGTACCTACAAATTTTGAAGTGCGGCGCTTTGCGCCGAATCCTGGTAGCCCCGAAATGGATAAATTCCCGTTGTTTTTTTTTAACGGGAAGCTATTAAAGAAAAGGAGAAGTAAAATGTCGGAAAAAACAAGCAAAATAGTAGAAGAAATCAGCACACTCACGGTTATGGAATTGGCCGATCTGGTCAAATCCATAGAAGATAAATTCGGCGTAAAAGCCGCTCCCGCAATGGGCGTGGCCGTAGCAGCCGCTCCCGCAGCCGGCGCAGCCGCCGCAGCCGAAGAAAAAACCGAATTTACGGTCGTTCTTAAGGCCGTAGCCGACGCCACCAAAAAAATAGGCGTTATAAAAGTCGTGAGAGAACTGACCGGCTTAGGTTTGGCCGAGTCCAAAGCGCTCGTTGAAGGCGCTCCCAAAAATGTTAAAGAAAACGTGGACAAGAAAACAGCCGAAGAACTTAAGAAGAAGTTAGAGGAAGCCGGCGCCACGATAGAGTTGAAATAAATCATCCGTTAAAGGAAAGTCTTATAATACTTCCGCGGTGAAATATCCGCGGGAGTATTTGTTATATGAAAAAAACTGTCTTTATTTTTTTTGTGTTTATTTTCTCCGTGAGTTATTCTTTTGCGATAGAAGATTTAAAAAAGATTTACGAGAATAAAAAACTATCTTTAAGAATGAAAGATGTGATAAATAAATCTTTGGAAAGAACAAGTAAGATAGAGAGCGTTAAGAAAATTTCGCAAAAAGATAAATTAAACAAAAATATCGATAAAAAATCTTTATGCGCCATAAAACCCACGGGCGAATATTTTTTTCGCATAGAGAAATACGATAATTCCGATTTGTTTCTTGAGATAATCGAAGATAACGGCTATTATAATAAAATTCGCTTTACCGGCCCTTCCAAAAAAGAAGGTAAAAAAAACATTTACGAATACTCATTTTCTCCTATTAAAGGAAACGTCGCTAAATTCTACTATTATTCTAACGATGAAAAAAATAAAAATGAGGGAATGTGTTTAAGATAATTATCTTGATTCTAACCCTCTTTAATATTACGAATTATGTTTATTGCGCTCCCGATATTAAGTGGAGAAAAAGCTTCGGCGGATACGGAAGCGATACTTGCTTATGGTCATATCCGGCTTCTTTGAAAAAAATCGGAGATAATATTTATATATACGGTTGTAACTTGATGAAATTTGATAAGGAAGGCAATAAACTTTGGAGCGCGGATTACGGCTTTGGCGATTATCATTGGGAAAAAGGAGAGTTTGCCATAGATAATTCCGGTAATGTTTATGTGGGAGTTAATGTTTATGATTCTTCTAAGAATATTAATATCCCGTATTTGATGAAATATGGCGCTAACGGATCTCTATTGGGAAAAATAAAATTTGACATTAACGATTATGAGTCATATATGGAAGGTGTAACTTATTTGGGAGAAAGCATATACGTTTTGATCAACAAAGGAGCGTATGTCGGAAAAGAAATTGAGATAAAAAAATTAGATCTTAATTTAAACGAGAACAAAAGAGCCGTAGAAGTTTTTACTTCCGATTTCGTGGGACAATGCGATATAGGATCCGATAAAGAAGGAAGAGTTTATATAAGCGGCTCAATATCCGGCAGGGATATATTTGTTTACAGTTATGACGGCGAGTTAAATTCTTTGTTTAAATTCATAAAAGATCCTATATCGTCGAAGATGTATGCCAGCGGCGAAGCCGTGAAGAACGGAGGCTACTATCTGGTTAATAATGAAATTACTCAAGACGGTCAATATTTTAATTTACACAAAATAAGCGATAGCGGCGAAGAAGTTTGGAATAAATTTTTAATATACGGCGGCAAAGATTTATACGGTCATAGCGCGGACGAAACGGGAAATTATTACGGAGTAGCCAATACCGATAGCGGCGGTTTTTATAAACTTTCCGGTTTAGACGGAGCGCAAGAATATTTTGTAAAAGACGAAAATAGTTCTATGATAGAAGATATATATGCCGACAAAGACGGTATATACTCTTTCGGATGGCTTAAAGAAAGTATCGGAGAAGAATATTTTTATCTTTCTTTTTATGCCGAAGCGGAAAAATCCAAATATGCCATAAATAAAGCCGCGGGCGATAATCAAATAGTCGAAGTTAACGCTATGACGGAACCGATGGTGTCTTTTGTAACAATATCGGGAACGACAAATCCGGCGCATAATATTCCCGTAGATTTTACCGTATCAAACTATCCTTTTAATTCGACCGGACAAATGCTTACAAAGATAAGCGAGACCACCGATGCGAACGGACTTGCGGATGTCCGATTAAGGCTCGGTAATATTCCCGCCGAGTATAATATGACGGCCGTATGTCAAAGCTGTATGCCCGAACAAAATAGCGTAACATTTACCTGCTGCGGGAAACTGCCTAATGATGATTTTAAACAATTTGATGTGAGATGGGCAACAGTGGCTTATACCAATAAAGATAATACTATTAGTGCCGCGGGGTGTGCTATTAGTTCATTGGCGACACTGATTAATTATTATAGCGAATATGACAATACAATTTCATCTACTACCCCTAAAGAATTAAATGAATATTTGACAGGTTTGGGGCGAAGAGGATATGAAAGAGGCAATGTTAAATGGAACTCAATAGAGACTTTTTCAAATAATAAAATACGATTCGTTGATTTAATAGATGTAAGCACTGTCTCACCGGTTGTTACTATAAGCGATTTGATGGAAAAAATTGATGACGAATTGTTATCTAAAAGACCTGTAGTTTTACGCATTAGAGGATACGAATCTCCTACTCATTTTATTTTAGCTGTTGGTAAATGTAATGAAAGATATGTAATTTCAGACCCGGGTTCTAATATAAGAATTTTGTATAACCCCAATGGTACCGAGCATTCACTTTTAGGTATCAGAAGGTTTCGCTTAACTCAGTAAAGAGGTATTTATGAGACTTTATATTGGAATATTTATTCTGTCGATATTTGCTTTATCAATATCTGCAGAAGAAGATATGAGCGAGTTATATTTTACAGTAAATACATTTACGGAAAACACATATGTACAACTATTAGTTAAAGATTCTTTCGGTAAAAAGACCGGATGTTCCAATATATGTTTCAGAGAAATATCAAATTCCAGTTTTGGAAAAGATTCTGTTGATAATATTGAAACAGGCAATGCAGGAATTGAAAATATGACGGTTAGAATTAGTCCTGTTTCTAAGGGTATATATCAATTAACTGTTTTTGCATCTACGAATACGAACTATGAATTTTCCATTCAGGCAGATGATTTGCATGGGAAAAATATTAATTTAATTCAAGACTTGCATATAGGCTATATGTTGCAAAATACTACTCAGCAATATTCCGTTTATCTTGATCCCGCGCCCGGCGCGTCCGCTCTCGTTATTAATAAGCAAGTTGATTTTCAATTATTGCGCGACGATATTAATGCGGCGTATAAGTTAAATCAAATCGGCGAAGAGAAATTCGCTAACAGTTTGATAAAGATGATAAATATGGCTGAAAAGATTTACGACAAATGCGAAAAGACAGATAAGAAAGACGGCGATAAGAATAAAAAATGTTATCGTCCCGTAATATCCGTATTAAGGATGTTTGTAAAGAGATTAGAGATAACAAATAAGAAATGCGATAAAACCGCCGCCTGCGACGAAGAGAAGGAATGGAATAATTTTCATGATAAATACGGCAAAGATAAAGATTTGAAAGAATTTTTTTCCGAATGGGAAAAAGACGAGTGGCACAAATATAAGAAGTCGTGCAAGAGATTCGTAAGCGAGGAAGCGCTCGATATAGTATCGAGCGATGTTAATTGGTACGTGAAAGGAATAGGCGAAGAAGCGTGGTCGGAATACAAAAAAGAACATAAGCCGTATATCTCAAATAAGCAAAAACAGATTTTTAAATAAGTTTTTGCCGATTATTTGAAGTGCGATATATGGTAAAATTATATTATGGAGGAAGGATGAAAACCATGGAACAGCTTAATTTTTCGAAAATAGGCAGAAATCTTGAGATGCCGGATCTTTTGGAAATGCATAAAAATTCTTTCGATTGGTTTTTACAAAACGACGTAGATCCCAAAGAAAGAAAAATACAAGGTTTGCAGGCCGCTTTTTTAGACGTTTTCCCGATAGAATCTCCGGACGGTTCCATGATTTTAGATTTTGTCAAATACGAATTGGGAAAACCCCAATATTGGGATCCCGAAGAAGCCATAATGAGAGGAGGCACTTATTCCGCTCCTTTGAAAGCTTATCTTTCTCTTAAACAAAAAAATAAAAGCGGTTCCATTAAAACTGTTTCAGAGCAGGATGTGACTCTTTGCGATTTGCCCATAATGACCGAAACCGGTTCTTTTATTTTCAACGGAGCCGAGAGAATAGTTGTCAGCCAGCTTCACAGATCTCCCGGCATAATATTCGAAGACGACGAAGAAAAAAAACAATCCGTAAAAGGTAAACCTCTTTACTTTGCCAGGATAATTCCTTACAGAGGAGCATGGGTAGAATTCGAATTCGACCAGGATAACGCTTTATGGGTAAGATTGGACAGAAAGAAAAAAATTCTCGCCACCACATTTTTAAGAGCCAGCGGCTTGGAAAGCAATAAAGAAATACTTCAGCTTTTTTACGAAGAAGAAACTATTAAAGTAGTTCCGGAAAATGCCGGCGCTCTGATAGGAAGATATTTGATAGACGACGTAGTAAACGAAGCTAACGGAGAATTGATAATCAATTTGGACGAAAAACCCGTAGCCGTAATAGACGACAAAATATTAAAAGCTATATACGACGCCAAGGTAAAAGAAGTAAGAGTCATAAAAGGCAATCCCGAAGAAGAAAATCCGGGCATAATTTTAGCTTTGGGAAAAAATCAGCCGAAAACGGTTTTCGAAGCCCAAAAAGAAATTTATAGAAAAATGAGAGGCCAGGATTTTGAGGCTCCGGATAATTACATAAAAAATTTCATGGACGAAATACTTTTCAAAAGCATAAGAAGATACGATTTCTCCATAGTAGGCCGATATAAAGCTCTCAGGAAACTTATGCCTTTTTATGAAAAGTTAGAAGAAAAAAATAAGCTTTTCAAGGAAAGAGGTTTTAAAACCAGATTCGAAATACCTTCCAAAACTTGCAGAAATTTGAAATTGGAAGACATAATAGTTACGGCTCAATACCTTCTTAAAATGAATATGGAAACAGCTCCGGAAGAAATAAACGGAGTTAAAATAAAATACGAAGTCGACGATATAGATCATCTGGGAAACAGAAGAGTTCGTTCCATAGGCGAATTGCTGGAAAATCAAGTCAGAGTCGCTTTAATGCAGGTAGCCAGAAATGTCCGCGAGAAGATGAATAAGGAAGAAAAAACTCTTACCCCGAGGGTCCTTGTAAATTCTGCTCCCGTAGTGGCTATTATAAGAAAATTTTTCGGCACGTCTCAGCTTTCTCAATTTATGGACCAAATAAATCCCTTAGCCGAACTTACTCACAAGAGAAGATTGTCCGCTTTGGGCCCCGGCGGTTTAAATAGAAAAAGAGCCGGATTTGAAGTCAGAGACGTTCATTATACCCATTACGGCCGAGTTTGTCCGATAGAAACTCCAGAAGGCGCGAACATAGGTCTTATAGTTTCTTTGTCGGCTTATGCCAAAGTCAACGAATACGGTTTAATAGAAACGCCTTATAAGAAAATAAAGAATAAAAAAATAACCGACGAAATCGTTTATATGACGGCCAATCAGGAAGACGATAAATTTGTGGCCCAGGCCAATACTCCGGTGGAAGACGGTAAAATAATAGAGGAAAATGTCTACGGCAGATATATGGACGACTATGTTTTTGTTAAAGCCGACGAAGTGGAGTATATGGATATTTCTCCTCTCCAAGTCTTTTCCATATCGGCCGCTTTGATTCCGTTTTTGGAACATGACGACGCCAACAGAGCTTTGATGGGTTCAAACATGCAAAGGCAAGCCGTACCTCTGCTTATAGCCGAACCTCCTTATGTCGGCACCGGAATAGAAGCTTCGGTAGCCAGAGATTCTCATGCCTGCGTAGTAGCCAGAAACAGCGGAAAAGTAATTTATACTTCCGCAAATATGATAGCGATAAAGCCGGACGGATCCAAAGATCCCGACGTTTATCACTTGATAAAGTATAAAAGATCGAATCAAGATACCTGCATAAATCAATATCCCGTAGTAAAAAGCGGCGACCATGTCAAAAAAGGACAAGTAATAGCCGACGGGCCTTCTACGTCCGGCGGTCAGTTAGCTTTGGGAAAAAATATTTTAGTCGCTTTTATGTGCTGGGAAGGATATAATTACGAAGACGCCATACTCGTAAGCGAAAAAGTAGTTGAAGAAGACAAATTAACTTCCATATTCATACAAGAATACGAAGTCGAAGCCAGAGATACGAAATTGGGACCGGAAGAAATAACAAGAGATATTCCCAACGTAAGCGCCGAATCTTTGTCTCATATAGATCAGGACGGTATAGTAATACCTTCGACTATGGTGGGGCCCGGAGATATTCTTGTTTGTAAAGTATCGCCCAAAGGCGAGCAGCAGATGACTCCGGAAGAAAGGCTGCTTAAAGTGATATTCGGCAAAAAAGCGGACGAAGTCGCCGATACTTCTTTGAGAGTTCCTCCCGGAGTTTACGGAAAAGTCATAGGTACCAAGATATTCGTTAGAAGAGAAAAACTTTCCAAACCCGAAGAAAAAAGAAGAATCGACGAGCTCAAAGCCGAAATGGATAAGCATATGGAATCTTTGAGAGAATTTAGAAAAGAATCTCTCAAAGAAGGCGGCAAAGGCACGGAGATAGAAGAGTTTTATAAATTGATGGAAAAGAAGATAAGAGACAAGTATAACAGAGAAATAGAACTTGTCAAAAAAACCGGAGAATTGCCGGTTACCGTAAATAAAGTGGTTAAAGTTTACATAGCTTTAAAGAGAAGACTTCAGGTCGGAGATAAACTTTCCGGCAGACACGGAAATAAAGGCGTCGTTTCCAAAATAATGAGAAAAGAAGATATGCCTTATCTCCCGGACGGTACGCCGGTAGACATAGTTCTTTCTCCTCTGGGCGTTCCTTCTCGTATGAACATAGGTCAAATACTCGAAACTATGTTAGGCTGGGCGGCTCATCAATTAAACACCCAGATGATATGCCCCGTTTTTGACGGACCCAAAGAAGAACAAGTCATAGAGCAGATAAGAAAAGCCAAAGATAAATTGATAAAAGACGGAATACCTCAGGAATACCTGCCCGACGATTATTGCCGAATAACTCTATATGACGGCAGAACCGGAGAACCTTTCCAAGAAAAAGTTACCATAGGGTATATGTATGTGCTTAAACTTATACACCTGGTAGAAGATAAGGTACATGCCAGATCGATAGGACCTTACAGCCTCATTACCAGACAGCCTTTGGGCGGAAAAGCTCTTTTCGGCGGTCAAAGATTCGGAGAAATGGAAGTTTGGGCTCTCGAAGGATACGGAGCGGCATATACCCTGCAGGAAATGCTTACCGTAAAATCCGACGATTTCGCCGGAAGAAATAAAATGTACGAGCATATAATAAAAGGCGAATTCCCCAATGAGCCCGGAGTGCCGGAATCTTTTAAAGTTCTCGTAAAAGAACTTCAAGCCCTGTCATTGGACGTTGAATTAACTTCGGAATCGGCCAAAACCGAAACTTCCCAAGAAGAAAAAAGCGAAACTAAGGCTTCAAAAAAATCGGCTTCGAAATAAGGAGAATAGACCATGAACGAAATATCCCTTTCTTCCGCAAGAGAATTCTTAACCGGGAAAAAATCTCCCAAGTCCAAAAAGGACCTTAATTTTTCCGATTTTTACGGAATAAAAATAGGCCTTGCCAGTCCGCAGAAAATAAAGGCATGGTCTTACGGCGAAGTTAAAAAACCGGAAACCATAAACTACCGAACGCTTAAACCGGAAAAAGACGGATTGCTTTGTCAAAGGATATTCGGTCCCGTTAAAGACTTCGAATGCGAATGCGGAAAATATAGATGGATAAAATTTAAGAATGTTGTCTGCGACCGCTGCGGCGTAGAAGTAACCGAAGCCAAAGTAAGAAGAGAAAGAATGGGGCACATAGACCTGGCCGCTCCCGTGGCGCATATATGGTTTTTGAGAAAAAGCCCTTCGAGAATAGGTCTTTTGCTCAATATGAGACCGAGCGATTTGGAAAAAGTCGTTTATTATGCGGCTTATGTGGTTTTGGAAGATACCAAGGACCCCGTTACCGGAAGAGTGGAGTATAAAAAATGCGACGTTCTTACGGAAGTGCAGCTGGAAGAAGTTAAAAAGAAGTTTCCGAAAATTAAGGTAGGAACCGGAGCGGGAGCCATAAAGGAAATATTGGAAGGATTGGATCTTAAAAAGGAATTAGACGAAGTCAATAAAGAGATGGACGTAGTAAAAGACGGAGAAGAAAGAAGCAAATTGATAAAAAGGCTTCAGATGCTCGAAAGTTTTGAGAAAAACGGCACGAGACCGGAATGGATGATTATGACCGTTCTTCCCGTTATTCCTCCCGATTTGAGGCCTTTGGTTCCCTTGGAAGGCGGAAGATTCGCTTCAAGCGACCTAAACGATCTTTACAGAAGAATAATAAATAGAAATAACAGACTTAAACATATAGAATCTTTACGCGCTCCGCAAGTGATGATATTCAACGAAAAGAGACTTCTGCAGGAAGCCGTCGACGCTTTGATAGAAAACGGCGGCCGCGGCAAAACCGTGATGGGATCGGCAAACAGACCTTTGAAATCTCTTTCCGACATACTTAAAGGAAAGCAGGGGAGATTCAGACAGAATCTATTGGGAAAAAGAGTCGACTATTCCGGCCGTTCGGTCATAGTAGTAGGTCCGGAACTTAAATTAAATCAATGCGGTTTGCCCAAAGAAATGGCTTTGGAATTGTTTAAGCCTTTCGTTCTTTCCGAACTCATAAAGAAAGAAAATATAACTTTAAAAATAGCCAGAAAAAAATTAGAGCATGCCGACAATGAAATATGGGATATTTTGGAAAGAGTCACAAAAAAACATCCGGTAATGCTAAACCGCGCGCCTACGCTTCATAGATTGGGTATACAGGCTTTCGAACCTGTGCTTGTAGAAGGTTTGGCCATAAGATTGCATCCTCTTACCTGCGCGGCTTTTAACGCGGACTTCGACGGAGACCAGATGGCCGTTCATGTGCCCATATCTCCGCAGGCTCAGATGGAAGCCAGAACATTAATGATGGCTACAAATAATATCATATCTCCCGCCAGCGGCAGGCCGATAGCTTCGCCTTCTCACGATATGGTTTTGGGAGTAAACTACCTTACCAAAGTAAAATACGGAGAAAAAGGGCAAGGGATGTATTTTGCCGATTTCGACGAAGCGATGAGCGCTTATCAAAGAGGAGTAATAGATCTGCATGCTCCCATAAAGGTAAAAGGTTTTAACGCCATACCGGAAAAAGATAAAAACGGAGAAGTAATTAAGGATGTAAAAGATTGGAAAGATTATACTACCATAGGAAGAATAATATTCTTTAAAGCTCTGCCGGAAGGACTTGACAGAAAAGAATATAACAGAGTCATAAATAAAAAAGACTTAGGAGCCTTGGTGTATAGAGTCTATTCTCAGGAAGGTATGGGCCAACATGCCGCCGTTACTTTGCTGGATAATCTGATGAACCTGGGCTTTCATTATGCGACATTATCCGGACTTTCCATATCCATAGCCGATATGAAAATCCCTCAACTTAAAGAGGAAATAATAAAGAAAGCCGATAAGCAGGTTAAAGAAATCGAAGAACAGGCTCAAGAAGGTATAATAACAGACTTAGAAAGATACAATAAAATCGTAGATATCTGGACTCATGTAAGCGATAAAGTAGCCGATTTGATGTTTAACGAAATGAAAAAATCGGAAGATAAGGAATATAACGGAAAAGAATCCAGATTCAACAGCGTCTTTATGATGGCCGATTCGGGCGCGAGAGGATCAAGACAGCAGGTAAGGCAATTGGCCGGTATGAGAGGTCTTATGGCCAAGCCGCAAAAGAAGCTTACCGGCGGAAAAGGCGAAATCATAGAAAATCCGATACGCGCAAATTTTAGAGAAGGTCTTACGGTGTTAGAATACTTCATATCCACTCACGGCGGAAGAAAAGGTCTTTCGGATACCGCTTTGAAAACGGCCGATGCGGGATACCTTACGAGAAGGCTTATAGATGTTGCTCATAATGTGGTAATAACCGAGGAAGACTGCGGTACGTTGAACGGTATAAAAATTAATAGTCTGAAAGCTGGTAAAGAAATTCTAGAAAAAATAGAAGAAAGACTTACCGGAAGAGTGCTTTGCGAAGATATAGAATACAAAAATAAAAAAGGTGAAGAGATTAGAATAAAAGCCGGAGAATATTTATACGCTTCTAAGATAGAAAAAATAATTTCATTAATTGAAGGTGATATTAAGGAAAGTAAAATAAACGAAAAAGAAAAAGAGGAAAGAGTAAGAAATATTATTGATTCTTTTATGAAAGAAATTCAGGTAAGAAGCGTTTTGACTTGCGAATCAAAAGACGGCGTATGCTCCAAATGCTTCGGTTTAAATCTTGCCACCAATAAGCCGATAGAAGTGGGCGAGGCGGTGGGAATAATAGCCGCTCAGTCCATAGGCGAACCGGGAACTCAGCTTACTTTAAGGACTTTCCATGTAGGCGGTACGTCAGATAAGGATATAGAAGTTGGAAAACTTGTAGTATATGAAAATTGTACTGTGAATTATGGAAAAGATTTAAAAATAATGATGAATAGATGTTATTCAAGGAGTTCTGCTGATTCTATTTTAACATTAAATTTTGAATCAGGAGATCCTAAGGTATTTCAGGTACCTTATGGAGCATATATATACTTAAAAGATGGAGAAAAAATAAAAGCCACTAGAGATGAACCGAAAATTATAGCCGAATGGAATCCTTATTTTAACGTTGTAATGAGCGATAATTATTCTGGTGTTGTTGAATATATAGATATAAAGTTGGGAGTAAATTTATTAAAAGAAAAAAATAAGGTTAATGGGATAATAGAAAAAAAGATAATAAAAAATATAAAAGGAACTAATGAAATCCCTAGAATAGGATTGGGTGAGACATATTATTTAACTCCTGGCTTTGAGGTACTCGTTGATAAAGGACAATATGTAAATAGAGGCGATATAATTGCTAAAACAAAAAGTGGTTATATTAAATCAAGAATTCCTGGTAAAGTTTTATATCTTGATTTTAAAGAAAAGAAAGATAATGGGACGTGTAAAGCTATTCTTAATAAAGAGGGATTAGAAAAATATGAAGAGATATTGAAAAAAGAAAATCTTAAAGATAGTTTGCCAAGAATATTTATTTCATACAAGGAATTTAATTTGCCATTAGATAGCATATTGGTTGTTGATCCGGGGACTAATATATCCTATGTTACAGACTTAGCCATAATACCTAAACAATATTCGACTAAGGATATAACTAGCGGTTTACCAAGAGTTGCAGAACTGTTTGAATTAAGAAAACCGAAAAATTCTGCCATAATATCGAGAATTTCCGGGACTGTAACCATAGAAACAAATAAGAAAGGTCTTCTAGAAATTACCGTTAAGGACGAAGAAAGCGGTCAGGTCGAAACATATCCGATACCCTTCGGCAAGCATTCAATAGTTTATACCGGAGACAGAGTCGCCGTAGGAGAACAGCTTACCGACGGCTCGGTCGATATCAGAGACATACTCGAAGTAAAAGGTATAAGAGTGGTTCAAACTCTGCTTGTAGATTCCATACAGGAAGTTTATAGAATACAAGGCGTTAATATAAACGACAAATATATAGAGATCATAGTAAGGCAGATGCTGTCCAATGTAAGAATAACAAACCCCGGGGGAACGAGATTTTCCAAAGGAGAAATAGTTTCCAAAAAACAATTCCTTTCGGAAAATGAAAATGCCAAGGAAAAAGGCTTGGAAGAAGCTCAAGCCGAGCCGATCCTATTGGGAATAAGCAAAGCGTCTCTGGCAAGCGATTCGTTTGTTTCGGCCGCCAGTTTCCAGGAAACCACCAGAGTTCTTACCGACGCCGCTACGACAAATAAGAGCGACGATTTGAAAGGACTTAAAGAAAATGTTATAATAGGACATTTGGTGCCCTGCGGAACCGGGCTTTCGACAAAAAAGATTTTTACCGAAGACCAAAAGGAGGAAAAAGCGCGGTAGTTTGCGCTAATTTTTATGGCAACTGCAAATCAGCTGGTAAACAAAGGAAGAACTAAAAATTTGGCCAAGAGCAAATCTATGGCTCTTATGGCTTGCCCTCAAAGAAGAGGAGTATGTACGAGAGTTTATACCACGACTCCTAAAAAACCGAACTCCGCTTTGAGAAAAGTCGCCAGAGTCAAGTTAAGCTCTAAAATAGAAGTTACGGCTTATATACCCGGAGAAGGTCATAATCTGCAGGAACACTCCATAGTTTTAGTGAGAGGCGGCAGAGTAAAAGATCTGCCCGGAGTAAGATATCACATAATAAGAGGAGCTTTAGACTGCTCCGGCGTGGAAAATAGAAAACAAGGCCGCTCTCTTTACGGAGCCAAGAGGCCCAAATCCGGACAGGCCGCGGCCGCGCCCAAGAAATAAGGAGATAATATGCCGAGAAAAGGATTAAGACCGAGAGAAAAAAGAGGTTTGCCTCCCGCGGATTTTAAATATAATTCCGTTTTGCTTGCAAGATTCATAAATAAGATGAATTTTCAGGGCAAGAAATTGGCCGCCGAAAAAATAGTTTACGGCGCTCTGGATATAATAAAGGAAAAAATAAAAGAAGAACCTTTGTCGGTATTCAATAAAGCCATAGAAAATGTTAAACCTCTTTTGGAAGTCAAAGCCAGAAGAGTCGGAGGAGCCAATTATCAAGTTCCCGTAGAAGTTCCCGCTTTGAGAGGTTCTTCCATCGCTATGAGATGGATAATAAACGCCGCCGAAGAAAGAACGGGAGCTCCGATGAAAGAAAGATTGGCGGAAGAAATAATACTTGCTTATAAAAAAGAAGGCACCGCTTTCAAAAAAAGAGAAGACACTCACAGAATGGCAGAAGCTAACAGAGCTTTCGCGCATTACCGCTGGTAGAAACTAAGGGAGAATTAAATGGCCGACATAGATCTTTCAAAACTCAGAAATATAGGAATAATCGCCCATATAGACGCGGGCAAAACTACGACTACCGAAAGAATACTTTATTATACCGGTAAAATACATAAAATAGGAGAAGTCCACGAGGGAAATACGACTACCGACTGGATGCCTCAGGAAAGAGAAAGAGGCATAACCATAACGGCGGCCGCCATATCGACTTCCTGGAACGGATACAGCATAAATCTTATCGACACTCCGGGACATGTGGACTTTACCGCCGAAGTCGAAAGAAGCTTGAGAGTTTTGGACGGAGCCGTCGTGGTATTTGACGGAGTTCAAGGCGTAGAGCCGCAATCGGAAACCGTTTGGAGACAAGCCGACAGATATAATGTTCCGAGAATAGCTTATGTAAATAAAATGGACAGAATAGGCGCGGATTTTTATATGTCCTATAAATCCATAATAGAAAAATTGGGAGCAAATGCCTGGCCGATACAACTGCCCATAGGCGTAACCGAAACATACAAAGGTTTGATAGATTTGGTCGACATGAAAGCCAGAATATGGACAGGCGATCAATTGGGCGCTCATTTCGACGTGGTGGATATACCCGCCGACATGTTGGACGAAGCTAAAGAATACAGAGAAAAACTTATCGAAAAATTGGCCGATTTTGACGAAGAAATCATGGAAGGTTTTTTGGCCGGCAAAACAGATTTTGCTCCGGAAAAACTTAGAGCGGCGATAAGAAAAGGAGTTTTGGCCGTAAAATTTTTCCCCGTAATATGCGGTTCTTCTTACAAAAATAAAGGCGTTCAGCCTCTTTTGGACAATGTCACTTACTATTTGCCTTCTCCTCTGGATATACCGGCCATAAAAGGCACGGATCCAAATAGCGAAAAGGAAATAGAAAGAAAGGCGTCCAATAGCGAGCCTTTTGCCGCTTTGATGTTTAAAATACAAGCGGACCCTTTTGTCGGAAAACTGACTTTCGTCAGAGTTTACTCCGGAGTTTTAAAGCAGGGCGATTCGGTTTATTTTGCCAAAAAAAGAACTACCGAAAGAGTCGGCCGTATGGTCAGACTGCATGCCGATAAGAGAGAAGAAATAAAAGAAATCCAAGCTGGAGACATAGCCGCCGTGGTAGGCGTTAAGAATGCCACGGTCGGAGAAACGATATGCGATCCCAATTCGCCGGTAGTATTGGAAGGTATGAAATTCCCCGAACCGGTCATATCCATAGCCATAGAACCCAAATCCAAAGAAGACGAAGAAAAAATGGGCTTGGCCATGGGCAGACTTGCCGAAGAGGATCAGACTTTCAGAATTAAGACCGACGACGAAACCGGTCAGACTATTATCTCCGGCATGGGCGAATTGCACTTAGATATAATCGTAGACAGATTAAAGAGAGAATTTAAAGTACAAGCCAATGTCGGTCAGCCTCAAGTAGCATACAGAGAAAGTATAAAGAAACAAGTAGAACAGGAAGGAAAATTCATAAGGCAATCCGGCGGACGAGGTCAATACGGACATGTTTGGGTTAAAGTAGAACCTTTAGAAGCCGGGAAGGGTTTCGAATTTGTGGATGCCATTAAGCAGGGAAGAATACCCAAAGAGTATATACCGGCCGTAGAAAAAGGATGCAGAGAAGCTTTGGAAACCGGAGCTTTGGCGGGATTTCCTCTTGTCGATTTGAGATGCACTCTTTTCGACGGTTCCTTCCACGAAGTAGACTCTTCGGAAATAGCTTTTAAAATAGCCGGAGCAATGGCTTTGAGAGCGGCTTGTAAAAACGCTTCGCCCTATCTTTTGGAGCCGATAATGAAATTCGAAGTCGTAACTCCGGAAGAAAATATGGGCGATATAATAGGCGATCTTAATTCAAGAAGAGCCAAAATCGCCGAAATGGGCAATAGAGGTAATGTGAAATTTATAAGAGGCACAGTACCTATGAGCGAGATGTTCGGATACGCCACGGCGGTCAGATCTATTTCCCAGGGCAGAGCGTCGTTCAATCTCGAACCCAGCCATTACGAAGAAGTGCCCTCTAATGTGGCCAAGGCCGTGGTGGAAAAAAGAGCCGCGGTGGCCAATAAAGAATAAGGAGATAATATGTCAAAAGCAAAGTTTGAAAGAAGCAAACCGCACGTAAACGTAGGCACGATAGGCCACGTAGACCACGGCAAGACGAGCTTAACGGCCGCATTGACGAGAGTATTGTCAAAGAAAGGTAA
>JAAYVI010000003.1 GCA_012517235.1 Elusimicrobiota bacterium
AATACCATAGGCTTTGTTTTCCAATCGTTCCATTTGTTAAAAAGAACGACGGTAAAAGATAATGTGGGACTTGCAATGATGTATACCGGAAGAGACAAAAAAGACGAAAAAATATGGGAAAAAGTCAAAGATGTCGGACTTTTTGACAGAGCCTATCATAAGTCAAACGAACTTTCAGGCGGACAGTGCCAAAAAACCGCAATAGCCAGAGCTTTAGTTAACGAACCTTTGCTTTTATTGGCGGACGAACCTACCGGGAATCTCGATTCTGCTTCCAGAAAAGAGATAATGGAAATTTTTAAAAAACTTAACGACAAAGGACTTACGGTTATAATAGTTACTCATGACGAAGAAGTTTCGCGTCAAACTTCGAGAATAATAAAAATGAAAGACGGGGAAATAATATCCGACGAAAATAGCAAAGAAAATTTAAAAAAATCTTCAAATTTTATGTCATTGCCTAAACCGCGTTTTAGCTTAAGTCTTTCCGAATTGTTGGAACAGTTTTTTATGGCGTTAAAATCCATATGGAGTAACAAAACGAGAAGCGCTCTGACCGTCCTGGGAATTTTCATAGGCGTAGGTTCCATTATTTCTTTAATGACAATAAGCGACGGTTTTATGAAAAGCGTTTTGATTAATACCGGAGAAGAAGACGCCAAAAAACTTTGGGTTATGCAGGCTTATTCTCCTTTGAAAAAAGGAAAAAATATAACCAATATCGAAGTCGAGGCGATTAAACAGTGGGCTCCTTTGGCTCAAGATATTACGCCGTCTCTTTATAGAAAAATCGAAGTTTCTTACGGAAAGAAAAAATATTCCGCAAGTCTTGCCACTCCCAGAGCAGAAGATATTAATAAGCAAAAGGATAAAAAATTTGTTTTTGCCGGCGCCAAAGTTAAAGGCCGGGTTTATTTGCCGCAAGAGGATAAAAATCGCGAACGTGTCGCGGTAATAAATGAAAATCTCGCAAAAAAAATTTTTGAGAAAGAAGAGGCGATAAATTCGGAAATAAGAGTTAACGGAATTTCATTTAAAATCATAGGCGTATGCGAAGACAGAGAAACCGAAAGCCTCTTCGGCGGTGAACCGAGGGTATATATTCCTCTTCAAACCGCTTTAAAGAGAGTTTTCGGACAAACTCGCTTCGATTATATAGAAATATCTGCGCCATCCGTAAACGACGCTTCGGCCGCAAGAGAACAAGTTGTTTTGGCTTTAAGAAAACTTAGACCGAAAGACGATTACGGCGAGGACGATTTTGAAGTTAAGACATTCGAAGTACAGATAAAAAAATTTAAAGAGGTTATGGGAAAAATTTCTTTGGTAGTTTATGCCATAGCGGGAATCTCTCTTTTGGTAGGAGGGATAGGGATAATGAATATAATGTTTGTCAGCGTAACGGAAAGAACCAGAGAGATCGGTCTTAGAAAGGCTTTGGGAGCCAGAAATTCGGATATTTTGGTCCAATTTATAATAGAGGCGGTGGTTCTGTGTCTTATCGGAGGGATTTTAGGAATAGGGTTCGGCTATTCTATGGCTTGGCTTGCTTCTTTTTTAATTAAACTAAAACCTTCCTTGACAATGGGAACAGTTTCTTTTGCTTTCGGATTTTCTACTTTGATAGGAGTAGGTTTCGGTTTTTGGCCGGCTATTAAAGCCGCCATGTTGAATCCCATAGAAGCCCTAAGGTATGAATAAATTATTTTTTTAATTCGGGCCAAATCGGAACCAGCGATTTTATAAAAAATTCCGAAATAGAAGACATGGCGCTCGCCATATCGAATCCTTCGTAGCTCATATAAGCGGACCACATCACCGACGCCGTTTCCACGTCTACCATTCTGGCCGATAAAGCGACTTCCGCCGTTGTGGAAAGTATTTGACTGTCGGCAAGTCCGGCCACCGAACCTCCCGAATAAATTGTTTTTCCGGATATTTTATTTATCGTGTTTTGCGGATTTGAGGCGTTTGTTTGAGCTATATAAGTGGAATTGTTTTTTACGTCTATGACGCTTCCCACAAATACCGCGTCCACGCCGAGTATTTTGCCGACTTTTCTGGCCGTAGCCGGGGAAAGCATATTGTCCATGTTTAGGTTTTGCTCTCTTAGAACGTCTTCCAGCCTTTGCCTTTCGACTACGTCGGCTCCGTATTGAAGAAGAGACTGCGTAAGCATATCGGCCGCGACTTCGCCTTTGGATCCCTGAAAAGAGAGTACCGCCACTCTTTTAATTTTTGAAAAATCGGCTCTCGGATTAACCGCGGTTTTGGGCGTAGCGCAAGAAATAAGATAAAAAAGCGGAAAAGAAAGAAGAATAATTTTGTTCATTTTATTTCCTCGAAAGATAATTTATATGTTTTTCGGCTATCGCTTTAAAAGACGCGTTTGAGGTAAATTCCAAACATTTTTTCCAGTGTTCCAAAGCTTTATTATCTATTTTTTTCTTTTCGAATATTAAGGCCAGCATGAAATGCGCTTCGTCGTTTTTGGGATCTATTTCCAGGGCTTTTTCAAAAGATATTTGAGCGTTATCGGCGTCGTTTATTTGAGAGTATAATTTGCCTATTTTAACGAACAGATCGGCTCTTTTCGGATTGGCCGAATCCGCTTGGGATTGAATTTTTGATATTTCTTCTTTTATTCTTTTAATTTCCTGAGGATTAATTTGAGCCGATGAGATTAACGGAAATATAAAAAACAAAGAAGTATAAAATATTTTTTTCATTTTTGCCTCTCTGATTTTATTATATTATTTTTTTGTTTATTTTTCGGTAAGATAAACGTTAAAGTTTTTGTAAAATATAATTTTAATTGGAAGGGTGGCCGAGCGGTTTAAGGCGCCGGTCT
>JAAYVI010000056.1 GCA_012517235.1 Elusimicrobiota bacterium
AATTCTTTCAAAGCCTCTTCGAATTTTTCATATCCTCTTTGAGTGGCAAATTTTGAGCAATTTATGCTCTCCTGCATAGTTTCGTCTATATAGTTTCTAAAATCGATCGGCCTTTCCGGATTTTTTACCCACTTCCCTTCTTTGCATAAAACATAAGGTCCGATATTATGTTCTTTGCCCAAAACGTCGTCTCTTTTTTGAAGCATATGATTCCAAAATCTCATTCCGTTAAAATTTGCCGACAAATCGGCGTAAGAAAATATTCCGGTCGCAAAAATATTTCCTCCTAAAAATGTTTTTTCTCTGAATATTCCGCTTTTAAGAACGGAAACCAAAGGTTTTTCTTCGAAATAATGCTTCTTGAAATATCTAAGCCCCATGCCGAACATATGTTCCAGTTTATCTCCGCCGACAACGACATTGCCGACTTTTACCAGAGGAAATAAAGCCAAAGGACTTTTTGCGGCTCCGTGTCTTCCCAAAAGAAAACCGTTAAATATGGACCATTCGTGATATATGGAATGATTTAAAGGTATTACGGTTCTTCTTATGGTTCCGGTTCTTATGGCGTTTACCAATTCGCCTTTTTTATGATTTGAAAATATGTCCGTAAGGGAGTCATAAAGTTTTTCTTCGCTTTCTCTGTCGTCCGAGCAAACTCCGTTGGCGTTAAGTTCTTCCAGTTTTCTTTCCAATCCTTCATTGGCAAGTCTGTTTACTTCGAAAGTAACATCGGCTACCTGCGCTTCGTCTACGGTGAAATGATCCGCTTCGGCCGCTTTTAAATTAAAAGCCGAAAAAATCAAAAAAATAATCGATAAAATCTTTCTCATTATTTCCCTCCGTTTTTACTCATAGCTATAATTTTAGATTTTTAACGATAAGCCTTCCTTGAGGCCAAAGACCTTTTTTTTGAAATTTTTAGTACCCTAAAAAAGAATTAAAAGACCCATAAAACCATAGGTCTAATAATCTCGCAAGAATAATCTTTTGTCTCTTATGTTTTATTTTAAAACAAATTATAATTTAACAAATGCACGTAAAAATTCTCCGTATAAAGGATAAAAAATGATTAAAAACATAGTTTATTTATTATTGATATTTAACATATTTTCTTTCGCGGCGGCTTTTAAGGATTTTGAAGGTTTAGCCGTAGAACCTATAGAAAATATTCCGATTCCCTCGTCTTTTAATTTGCAGGAAAAAGGATCTGACAGATGGTTCGGAGCCGATTCGAGAAGAACATATCTTCGTTTTAATTCTTACGTATTATATAAGATACCTTCTTATTATCAAGGCCCGGCTTCGAGAATCCTTGAGAATTCCAAATGTTTTTCCGAAATAAACGAAATAATAAACCTTCAGCTTCAGCATATGTACGGCGCTTTTACCACCCATCCCGGATTTGAAAATAATCCCGGAATACCGTCGGGCGATTATAAGGTAACTGTTTTATCGGCTGAAAAAGTGCCGAATGAAAATTATGCCAAGATAAATTACTCTTATGACGACATAGCGGTTTTTTCCGCCAAAATATTTCCGTCTTCCGGAGAAGTAAAAATAAATTTTGTTTTACCCAAAGACCCTTTGACAATATATTCAAAAGGTTTTCCGTCTCCTTCTTCGAGAAAAAACAGGTGTACCGACGAACATTATAACAGCGAAGGAGATTTCTGGTATTTCTGGAATCCTTATCAAGACGGATGTCCCATAAGCGGGGCGGACCTTATCGGGATAAGCGCAAATATAAAACCTCTGCCTATGACCGCGTCCACATATCCGGAATATGACAAACTTTACGGGGAAAACGGTTCCGGAGATTCGCTCAAAATTTCATATCTGGTCGGAATAGACGAAAGCTTTAAAAACGGCGATCTGGGAAAGACAACCTTTTTGAATTCTTTTTCCATGCTTAAAGAAAGCGGATTTAAGGTTTCGACAGACGAACCGAGAAGAAAAAAACTCAACGGAAAATATGCAAATAAAAAAGTCGAAATAGAAATGATTCTTTTAAATCCCGACAGCCGGCAATTCGCATTAGAGGCGGTAAACGCCATGAAAACGGCCGACATATTTTTATATGACGGACATTCCGGTTTGGGCGGATATCTAAATCCGGACAGACTTTCGCAGGACTCCGGCGAAAGACTTTCTTTGCCTAAAAATAAATATCAAATATTTGTTTTTCAAGGCTGCTCCACTTATGCTTATTATAACGGCGCTTTTTTCAATCTTAAAAAATCGCAATCCGACCCCAAAGGCACTAAAAACTTAGACATCGTAACCACGGGCATAGGAGCGGCGTTCGAAGTCGGCTCCGCAGTAGATACCGCTTTTATAAATTCCGTAGCCAAAGGCGAAAGGAATTCCTGGCAGCAGATAATAAGGAATATGAGAAAAGCGGAAGGAGATTTAAGCGCCCTGACTCACGTTAACGGAGACGAAGATAATCCGAAAACGCCTTAATATGAAAAAAATAAAAATTATTTTTCGGAATATTTCACTTCTACTGGACCGTAAACATATCCACCCGAAAAGCCGTCCGTAGTTTCTACTTCCGCGATATATTTTCGTCCCGTCTCAAGGAGATCCGAAGTATAATACGAATTTTTATCGGTAAAAAATTCCATAACTTCGCCTCTATCTGCATCGGAAATTTTAACTCTGTAATAAGGAGATTTCAAATCGCTCCAGGAAAGAGTATCGGAAGAAAAAAACACTTTAATGTTTTTTGGGGATCTCTTATTTTCTTTTTTGGTTTTGAACGGAGAAGCGAAATTGGATATCTGAGAAAATCCGCTTTCCCTATTTTCCCCCGAATTTAAACAAAGCAAAGCGGAAACGCGCCAGTAGTAAATTCCGTCGGGCCAGAAAGAGGGCAGAATGAGATAAGAATTCGAAGATAGAGCGGTTTGCTTATAAATTTCCGAAAAATCTTTATTTTTTGAAATTTGAATTTTATATCCGCAAGCCTTCATTACTTCGTTCCAAGATAAAATTTGTATTTCCCCTTTGTTTTTTGTAACCGAAAGGCTTATCGGCAAAGGAGCTTTGGGCGGATCTTGAACAAAACGCTTGTTCCATAAATTTGCCGCCAATACCGCTTTGTCTCCGTATTCTCCGAGAGAAGTCCAATCGTTTATCTTTTCCCTGTATATTAAAATCCCGTTTTTCTTGATAATTTCGTCTTTCTCTTTGGGGACATAAGCAAAATATGCGCAAGGAGGCCAGGCCTGAGTTATTCGAACAGAGTTTTCCTCTAAAAATTTTGAAAAATTTTTATCGTAAGCTTTTTTAGAATTTTTAATTATAAGCAAAGCTTCGGGAGATTCCTGGGCGCAAATATAGTTGGATAAAACAAATAAAAATGCCGAAAAAAACAAACAAATATTTTTCATTAACTTCTCCCGCGCTCGATTCTTGCCATATTGGCATTTGCGGCGGTTCTTCTTATTGCCAAAGAAACGATATCTCCGGTTTTCACTCCCGGTATGTCCGTTATATCCAATATCGTATTGCAAATGGACGCTTTTGAAACAAAAGGCGCCCTCCTGCCTTTTATCTCGGCCCAGTAAGAAGCCCCCTCGCTTATTTTATACACATTATCGCGAGGTTCCATACTAAGCCCGTCGCTGTAACCTACGGGAATAGAAGCCAAAACCATATCCCTGTATGCCGTTATTTCTCCCGCATATCCGAAAACTTCTCCGGCTTTTACTTTTTTTATCGAAATTATCTTAGCAAAAAACCTCCACGGTCTTTTTATTCCCTTTAAAGGCGTTCCTCCTTTCTTTTTAGCGTATATGTCGGAAGGATAAATGCCGTAAATCAAATTTCCGGCTCTGACCATGTCGAATTGAAATTCCGGAAAATCGCAAAGTATCAAACTGTTCGCGGCATGCACCAAAGCTTTCGGGAAAAATTTTTTAACTTCCTCCGACAGTTTGCCGAATAGAGAAAGTTTTTCTCTCGCGTCGGTCATATTTCTATACGGCGTATAAGCTATATGAGTCGAAAAAGAAAAAAGACGGGCATATTCGGAATCTTTCGCTCTTTTCAAAAAATCGTTAAGCATGGAAGGATCTATTCCCCATCTTTTAAGACCGGTATCGCAATCCAAATTAAAAGAAAGTTTTATTTTTTTATTTTCGGCTTCTTTTAATAATCTTATATCGTCTATCGTAGGTATTACGGAATTTTCGGCGGCCTTTTTTAATTCTTCTTTTAAGCAAGGAGACAGTGTCATTATGTCGGTTTTAATGCCGCTTTTTCTCAATTCCAAAGCTTCGTCTACGGTTAATACTCCCAGGAAAGACGCTCCGTTTTTAACCGCCGTCCTGGCCGTTGTTAAAGCGCCGTGTCCGTATCCTCCGGCTTTTACTACGGCCATAAGCTTAACTCCTTTTTTTAACGAATTTTTTATTATTCTTACGTTGGACGCTATTATCGAAGAATCTATCTCAATCCATTTGAGCATAAATAAATTATACAATTTGATTAAGCGGTAAAATATTACTATGGATAAAATATTTGCGGATATCCCGAATCCCGCGGCCGCGGGACATTATTTATTTTCGAAAAATTTACACGGGAAAGATCATATATTTGCGGTTTTTCAAGACGAACAGGAAGCTCAAGACGCATACTGCGAAATAAAAGAATTTAAAAAAATTTTTTTTGAAAAAAAATCCGGTCTGCCCGTTTTATTTCTTTCCGGCAAGGACGAAAAACTAAAATCGGCGGCCCAGATACATTCGAGCCGAGACCCAAAAATAATCATAATGTCCGTCAAATCTTTAAGCGACGAAATTCCTTCTCAAGATTCTTTGGAAGAAAATTCTTTATATTTCAAAACGGGACAAAAAATAACAAGAACTCAATTGGCCGAAATATTTTTACGTTTCGGATACGAAAGAACCTCTTTTGTGGAAAAAGAAGGAGATTTCGCTTTAAGAGGCGCCGTAGCCGATTTTTTCTGTCCGGGGAAAGAATATCCGGAAAGAATATTTCTTTCCGATAAAATAGAGCAAATTAAAACTTTCGACATATCCTCTCAGCAAACACTTTCTTTTCTTAAAGAAACAAAGATTTTTTCAAGAAACATATCCGGAGACAAAATTACTAAATTAAAAGGTTCAAAAATTTTAATTGATTTTTCCGGAAAAGACATAAAAGAGGACTTATCGGATTTTGACGCTTACGTTTCGATTTTCCCGAAAGAAGGATTTAAACAAGAGTCTAAAGAATACGAACGAAATCTAAAATTTAATCACGATAAGTTTCTGATAAAAAAAGAGACGGAAAGGTTATCCTCTGAAAAATTTTCAATTTTCTTTTCCTGTTCTAATCAAAGAGAAGCTCAATCATTGGAAGATTTTATAAAATCGGAAAAAATTACTTCGGGGAAAATCCTCTACTCTTCCCTCGAAAGAGGATTTATATCCCAAAAAGAAAAATTCGCTTTGATAACCTTCAAAGAATTATTTTCAAGATATGAGTTTTCGAGAACAAGAAATTTTTTCGGCAAAAATAAATCTTTTAAATTTTCCGATTTATCGAAAGGCGATTATTTGGTTCACGAAGATTTCGGCATAGGAAGATATCTGGGCATTAGAAAAATTTCCGACACATCGCCCAAAGGAGAAATAAGAGAAACGGAATGCCTTGAAATAGAATACGCCAAAGGAGATAAACTTCTGGTGCCTTTATACGAATTTAAGAGAGTTCAAAAATATATAGGTTCTCAAGGAAAAGCTCCCAAACTTTCTCACATGGATACAAAAACCTGGGGCGAGATAAAAAACAGAGTAAAAAAAGAAATAGAAAGCATAGCCAAAGAACTTTTAATCCTGGAAGCAAAAAGAGCGGCGTCAAAAACAAAACCTTTCCCGCCCTGTCTCGAAGAAAAAGATTTTGAAAACGCTTTTCCTTACGAAGAAACTCCGGATCAAAAAAAAGCGATATTTGAAACTCTTTCCGATCTGGAAAAGACATCGCCGATGAATAGAGTCATAGTCGGAGATGTAGGGTTCGGCAAAACCGAAGTGGCGATGAGAGCGGCTTTTAGAGCCGCTTTAAACGGCGCCCAGGTCTGCGTTCTTTGTCCGACGACAATCTTAGCCGAACAACATTACAGAAATTTTCTAAAACGCTTCGACGGTTTTCCGGTAAAAATAAGAGTTTTATCGAGATTGACAAAAACTTCCGATGCCAAAAAAACTCTTTTGGAAGCGGCCTCGGGAGAAGCGGACATATTAATAGGAACTCATAAGCTTCTTCAGAAAAAAATGAAGTTCAAGAATTTAGGGCTTTTGATAATAGACGAAGAACATAAATTCGGGGTAAAAGACAAAGAAAAACTTAAGTCGTCTTTTTCCGGTCTCCATTGCCTTACATTGTCCGCCACGCCCATACCGAGAACTCTTTATCAATCCTTGTCTTCTCTAAGGACAATGTCGGTAATAGAAAGTCCGCCTTTCGGAAGACTGCCCGTATATACCAAAACGGGACCTTATGACGAAGAAGAAATAAAAAAAGCCGTTTACGAAGAATTAAACAGAAACGGTCAGATTTATTACGTATATAATAAAGTCGAAACGATAGAAAGCAAAAAGGCAAAATTATCAAAACTTCTCCCCGCGGCCAGAATAGCTCATATTCACGGGCAAATGCCTTCTTCAAAAATAGAAGATGTAATGGACGATTTTTTGGAAAAAAAATACGACATACTTTTGGCTTCCACGATAATAGAATCTGGTATCGATATACCGAGCGTAAATACTCTTATAATAGAAAACGCTCACGCTTTGGGATTGGCTCAGCTTTATCAGCTCAGAGGCAGAATAGGCAGAGAAAAACAAAAGGCTTACTGTTATTTATTTTACCCTCCTTTTTTGGGAAGCGACGCATTATCCTGCGAAGCGGCAAAAAGGCTGGCGGCTTTAAGCGAATTTTCGGAATTGGGAAGCGGATTTAGACTTGCCATGAGAGATCTGGAAATAAGAGGAGCGGGAGAGCTTTTGGGACCAAAACAGCACGGTTTCTTGAATTCCATAGGATTGGATATGTACATAAAGCTTCTTAACGGAGAAATAGCCAAACTCAAAGGAAAAGAAATCAAGGAAACCGGAGAAACTTTAGTGGAAATAGATTTGCCGGCATATATTCCTCAAGACTATATACAAGACGAAATGGAAAGGCTTAATTACTATAAGAAACTTTTAAACTCCGACATAAATTCAATAGATTCCGTACTTAATCAGCTTAAAGACATTTCAGGAGAAATTCCCGAACCTTTAAGCAATCTGACGGAAATAATAAAGCTTAGAAAAAAATTGGCTGAGAAGAAAATAAAGTCCGTTTCTCAAAGAGGCGAGGTTTTGGAAGTTTTTTACGAAAAAGGCGCTCCGGTTAAAATCGAACGAATAATGTATTGGCAAAAAGAATTTCCAGATATAAGATTTTTTAAAACAACTTCCGGAGACGGTTTTTCGCTGCCTTTGAAAAAAGACGTTCTTTCCGTTTTAAATTCTCTTTTTTTTGATAATAAATAAAAATGCCGCCCCGTTTTTATTCGAGGCGGCATTGTCGTATCAAAAAATTACTGCAGGATCATTTTATCTTTTGAAACATATCCTTCTTTCCAATTTCCTTCCGACATTTCCGATTTTCTGACTTTAAAATAATTTCCTTTTTCCCCTATGACAAGAACTTTTGTACCTCTTTTAATTTCTGCTATTTTTCCGGGGAAAAACCAGGTCGCTTTTTCGGTTATCGAGACCTCGTCTTCGTTAGCTACGGCTACTTTATTGGCATTGGTTCTCGAGTACATTTGCCTGAAACTTCCCAATGTCTGATTTTTCTCGGAAAATGTCAATATCAAAGCGTCGGAGTCTGGAGAAACTACGTCGTAAAGTTTTCCTAATTTAACCGATATTGCCGATTTTGATCTCGGACTTACCGCTTCGGCATTGATTTGAGATTCCAGAGCTATTTCGCCTTTTTCGCTTTTTACTTTCACTGTTATATTTTCGGATTTTTGGAAACCGAAATTTTTTATTTCGGCTCTAAGCATCACATTCTCGGAAGCTTCGAATTGTCCGTTATTATTTTCGTCGTATAAAGAGACGTCAAAAACTTTAAGAACCGAATTCTCGGCATAATATTTATCGGCGGCGGCAATACCGGCTTGTTTACCCGCGGCAAAAGACTCGGGATAAACTTCGGAAGCTTTTTTTTCATAACCTTCTTTATATCCTTTTTTATTTTGCTCCGCGCATCCGGCCGCAAATCCTTCTTTTTCTCCGGCGGCTTTTCCGTTTACCATACCGGTCTCTCTCTGCTGAGGATAATCTTTTCTGCTGTATTCCTCATAATAGCTGTTATAAGAGGAATTATAGGCGGAGTTATAGGCATTTTGATAGCCTTCGTCTTTCCCTTGAGAAAAACCGTCTCTGTAGCTTATCGAATATTGAGAGTCATAAGCTCTTCTATAAGCATAAGGATATCTTTCGTTATATCCGTCTCTTTTGGCGTCGTCATAAGCTCTTCTATAACTTCTTTGATACCCTTCTCTGAATCCTCTTTCATAAGCCTGTCTTTCTTCGGGAGTATTAAATCCCGCTTTTGCCATTTCCAAAGAGATCGAAGTTCTTTCCGAAAAAGAGTAACTTTTCGAAATAAATCCGGCCGGACTTTTAACGCTGTCCAAAGAATTTTGAAGTTCTAATTCTCTCTGAGCAAATCCTGCTTGATATCCCGCTTTTTTACCTTTTTCGGATTCTATCGCGGCGGCATCGCTTTGGCCTTTGGCATAACCCGAAGAATAGGAAGCGGCGTCCTGTAAACCCAATATCTTGGCTTCGGCATAAGCCGTATTATAACCCTTCGAATAACCTTCGTCATAACATCGCCTTTCTCCGGCCGATATGCCGTTAGAGGTGCCCGCTCTTTGTCCTTCGGCTCTCCCTTTTTCTACCGCGGCGGACTGGTCTACGGATAAACCGTCTCTATAACCGGCTCTTCTGCCGTCCATATTTCCTTCGTCATAACCTCTTCTCCTTCCTTCTCTCTCTCCTTCGTCAAGACCGGCGGGATAACCGTCTCTTCGCCCTTCTCTTATTCCTTTTTCCGTACCGTCTCTAAGTCCGGCTTGATAGGCTTGAGTAGTATCTACCGGCTGAGGCTGGGGATTAGGATTAGGTTGAGGAATAGGCGGCTGCGGTTTGGGATCCGGTTTGGGAGGATGAACGGGATTTATATGATCCGGTTTATTATGATCTCCTTCGTGAGGAGGTTTTTGAAATTCTTTTTGTTCCTGTATCAATTGTTTTATTTCTTCGTTTGCTTTGGAAAGATCTTTAACCGAACTGTCGGAAGCAAAAAGTATCGCCGAGGATACGAATACCGACGGAAACAATACGGCCAATCTATAAGTTTTTTTCATCAAATATCTCCTTTTCCCCTTTTTTGCCGAGGATAAACGGAATTGAAGATATTTTAGGACGATAAAAAAGAAAATAAAAGGGCCAAAAGTCCTATTTATTATGTGAAAAATGGAAATAAAAACGCCCCGGTTTTATCCGGGGCGTAAAAATAATAGCCTTATTTTTAGAATTTGAATGTTAAACCAAAATCAACCGCGTCTTCGGAAAGTTTCGATTCTATGCTGCCCGCGGCAAAGTTTTCCTTAAGAGTTTTTTCAAAAGCATGCTTATAACCCATATTGAGAGAAACTCTTTGGCTCATTTCGTACCCGAAACCGAATGTTATATGATTTTCAACTATGGCGGGGAAACCTATTACTCTAAAGTATTCGTAATTAAGAGTATTCATAGTCTTGCCCTGCACTACGGTATTGCCCATCATATTGAAATTATCGTGTTTTTTAACGGGATTTTTTCCGTAATTCCAACCGGCTCTCAATGAGAATTTGTCGGTAGCTTTGTAATTAAGACCGAAAGCATAAACTACCTGGCTTTCCCAGTCAAAATCCTTATACCCGTCGGCATTTTCCCAATCCAAATACTTTATTTCTACGGAGGATGTCAATTTATCGGTGCATTTATGAGATATTCCGAAACCGTATTGCGCCGGATTTTCTAGTTTAAGATCGTCGAATGTTCCGTTTGTATCGAAATCGTAGACTCTTTCATGTTTGACATTTTGAGGGGTTACATATACCAAACCGAAATTCCATTTGCCGTACTCGTAATTGGCTCCCAATCTTGCTCCCAAAGCATAATTATGGGAAAGTCCCGCTCCGAAATCGGCGGCCTGATAATCTATGTCTAAACCCAAACCGTATGAAAAAGCTCCGTTTTTATAAGCCAAAGCGGGAACAAATTTCATAACGGAAAGCTTGGTATTCATTTGAGCAGCAGTGTCTATATTCCTGTAATCGACACCCATGCCCGATACCCCGTAAGCGCCTATGCCGAAAACATATTTATCGTTTATTTTATGAGAAAGACCTATCGCGGGAATAGCATAAGCGGCATCCTGGCTTTTATGCTTCCATGTTCCCAAGGGCGTAGCGGTCTTAACATCGGCTTTAACCGTAGGCATAAAGTAAGTGCCGGCGAAATTAAATTGATCTCCATCTATTTGAGTAAGCGTGGCCGGATTGGCAAATACGGAGCTAATCGAATCTTGAGCTTTTGCTATCCCTATTCCGCCCATGGCTCTTGAAGTCGGCCCGACTCCTATCATATTATCGCCGTTAGTGGCATATGCAAAATTAGAAGCAAGCATAGCCACGAGTATTATTTTGCTTATTTTTTTCATTAATCCTCCTTCTAACTTTAACAAAACCCCTTGTTAACCCTCAGGGTTAACACGGTTGTCAGTATGTAAAAACTGCTTTGGCCGATAATGCTTCCTGAGCCACTTTAGCCGCTCCGACTATTACGGCTCCGTCTATTATATCGTTTTCCATTTTACGCGCCTTTACGCAAGGTCCGCAAAGATATAATTTATTGCCGGCCGACAAATAAGTATCCATAAGTTTTTTCAAAGGATCAAATCCCTCGTGCTTTATGTCTTCGGCATATCCTTTCTTGGCAAGTAAAACCGCTTCGCTTTGAAGTATTATAGAAACCTCTATATCCATAGCCATAGCGCCGTTGGCGAGAACGAAAGGTATTATGGCTTTCTCGGGATTATTTTTTCCGTTTGTTAAAACATAAACTATTTTTTCTTTATTTTCCATTATATCCTCAAATAAATAATGTAGCTTTGCTTTGTCCGGCTTCCGCGACAAATTTTGCCACTCCCGCCGATTTCATATTGGGATAATTTATCATCTCTTCCCATTTATATCCCATAAGATCCATAGACATCTGGCAGACATAAATTTCGACATTACCCATTTCGCCGGCCGTTTTTATCAAATCGCCCAGAGATTTTACATTGTGTTTTTTCATAAGACCTTTTATCATAAGAGGTCCCATGCCGCACATATTCATTTTGGAAAGTTTAAGTCCCTGAGTATTTTGAGGCAGCATCATTTCAAACGCTTTTGAAATAATATCCTTGGAAACTTTTTTATTCGGATCTTTCAATAATGGTATAGCCCAAAAAGTAAAAAACATAATTACTTTTTCATACATCGCCGCCGCGCCGGTGGCTATTATGAAAGAAGCCAGCAATTTATCTAAGTCTCCGCTCATAACAACCATAGATAATTGATCCTTCGGAGCATTCGCTTTTAAAGACTCCACATCGGCTTTCAGCGATTCTATTTGCTTTAATAATTCTTCGTTTGTAGGCATTTTTTCTCCTTTTATTTTAATCCGGGAATAGGCATTGAAAAAAGTTTTCCCTGAGCTTCTTCTTTTTTAAGATTTCTAAGATATACCGCCATAGGCCTGAAAAAAATATGTATCCATTTTGTAAAAGGAACTATGATTATTATCCAAGCCACCTCAACGGCTATATTTATTTTATACAGCATTTCTACTCTCGGATCCTGAGGGCCTAAAATCATATTGGAAATATGAACGACAGCGGTAGTAAATCCTATTAAAAATAACATTACTACAAAAAGCCAGTCCGTAGAATGGGAAAATGAAGATGATTGCGCCTTCTTTTTAGCTCTTCTATACATCATTATAAATCCGCCCGCCAATATCGCAAAAGCGGCATAAAAAACAAGAAATGTGGCAAAGTCGGAAATGCCGTAATGTTTTTTAAGGGGTTCCAATAAATGAAGATTTGATATAACAAGCGTAAGCGTATATCCGCTCATTACAAGAAGATGAGCTATCCATCTGGTCCGATCGGTATCGGAACAGCCGGAAAAATTCTTCTGAGTTAAACCGTGAATTAAAGTTTCTTTTATATTTGAGAAATCAAAAGAAATCAGTATTTTTTTTGCTTTATCCAAAATAGTTTTCCTGTAAAAAGTAAAAACATAAGCGGCTATGGCCAATGTTACATATACCGGAAAAGCCAATTCTATTTTGGCCGCCAATTCCTGGAAATCTCCTTTATAAACCGCAAAAGCGCCCAAAGAAAAAGCAAATATTCCCGCGACTAAAATATTTTGTATCCAGGGAAATCTGTAAAAGAAACCGGATATACCCGTAATATCGTATTTGGCTATGAGATATCTTCTTAAAGTCATCATAAACTCGCCGGGATAGGCCTGACGAGGACAAGTGTCGGAACATTCTCCGCAGTAATAGCAAAGCCAAGGATCGAGAGAACTTTCTATCTCTTTTTGAGCTCCGACTTGAGCGTATCTTATCATTTTTCTGGGAAAAGACGCGTCCTCGGCGCTTAGCGGACAAACCGCCGTACAATTTCCGCAATTAAAACATTTGGATATGTCGAAAGCGCCGTATTTTTTTACTTTTTTAAGAAAATTCGGATTAACTTTCATTTTTTAACCTCTTATTTGGCTTTGTATTTCAGATATCCGGTTTTGGCGGGGATATGAATTGCTTTACCGTATTTAACAAGGCCTGTTATTTGTTTAAGAACTTCTTTGGAATCCAATCCGGTTTCCGAAGAAATTTCCGGAATTGTTTTTTCCTTTTCTTTTACGGCATCCAAAACTTTCTTTTGTTTGGACATATTTTCTTTATGATAATCCAAAAGCTCTTTGGATACCGGACCTTTTAGTGCGTTTAACTGTTTAATCTGTTCCGCTATTTTTTTATTTTTATCCTGCATATTCATTCCTTTGCTATCGCTTCTACCATGGCGTCGAATTGATCCAAAGTCCACCCGGCGACATTTATCGCCCTCGGCTCGCAAACAGCCGCGCATGCTCCGCAGCCTTTACACAAAGCCGGATTTACCGAAGCCACTTTTTTCTTTTTGCCTTTTACGTCTTTTTCTATCATAATCAAAGCGCCTTCGTAAGAACATTCTTTGGGACAAAGACCGCAGCCGGTGCATTTATCTTCGTCTACGACGGCCACGAAAGGATCGAGCGGTATGTCGGGAGAACTTAAAAGAGCCGCCGCTTTAACCGAAGCCGTATTTGCCGCCTGTAATGTTTCCTTTATGTCCATAGGTCCCTGAGCGGTGCCGGCTAAAAATATTCCGTTATTTGCGACTTCTACCGGTCTAAGTTTCGGATGGACTTCCTGTAAAAATCCGTCGGAACTTCTGGGTAATTTAAGATATTCGACCAAATCGCTTATATCGTTGGGCTCCATCCCCGTTCCCAAAACAAGCAAATCGGCTTCTATTTCCATTTCTTCGTTCATTGTCAATACGTCTTTTGTTTTTATATTTACTTTTTCTACGCCGATTTCCACTTTAGGTCTTTCTTCCAGAGGACGCCTAAAAAATATTATGTCGTTTTCCGATGCTTTTTTATAGTACTTTTCATGTTCCATACCGTAAGTTCTCATATCGGTATATATGTCAAAAACGGATATTTCCGGAAATTTTTCCTTCAACCTGTTTGCCGAACTTATTATGGAACCGCAGCAAATTCTCGAACAATATTCGTTTACTTTTCCGTTTTTTCCGGGAGCGTCTATCCCGTCTATTTGTCTTGACCCGACACAATGCATAAACGCGACGGAAGAAACTTTCTTTCCGGATATTTCAAGAGCTTTTTCACCGGAATTTTCAAGCAAATTCTCAAACTCCGGCAATGTTACTACTCTATCGGCGAGCCCGAAACCGTATTCTCCTTTTTGAGGTTTATAATGAGAAAAACCGGTAGCCATTATTATGGCTCCCGCTTTTACTTTTTCAAACTTTCCGTCGGATTTTTTAACATTTAACTGAAAATTTCCCACATATCCGCCTATAAAAGAAATCTCCGAGTTAAGATAAACTTTTATTTTCGGGTTTGATAAAACTTTTTTGGATAATTCGTTTGCTATTTCAAAAGCTTCTTTACCGGAAGGATAAACTTTTCCTTTTCTGTTTAAATTTCCGCCCAAAGAACCGCTTTTTTCCATTATTGAAACATCCAATCCGTTATCAGCGCAGCTTAAAGCCGAACGCATTCCGGCTATTCCTCCTCCTATTATCGCCACACCGCGAACGGCTTCGACTCTTATGGAATTGAGCGGATCTTGACGAAGTATCTTTTCCACTCCCGCTTTTGTCAAAGATATGGCTTTCAATGTTGCGCCTTCTTTGTCGTTTTTATGAACCCAGCTTGCTTGCTCTCTTATATTCACATGCTCGTATAGATAAGGATTCAGACCCGCTCTCGACAATGCTCCTCTGAAAGTAAGTTCGTGTAAAGCCGGCGAACAGGCGGCTATTACCACTCTGTTTATCCCGTTATTTCTTATGTCTTCTACTATATAGTCCTGACCGGTAGAAGAGCACATAAAAGCATATTCTCTCGAAATAGCCACATTGGGATATTTGGAAAGTTCTTCGGCAACTTTTTTTACGTCTATTATGTCGGATATATTGCCGCCGCAATGGCAAACATATACGGCCACTTTCGGTTTTTGTCTGTAATTTTCGTTTATAGTATGATCTTTTTCAGTTATCTGTTCGGACATATAATCCTCTTAAATTTTAACCGATTTAAGATAATTAACCGCTTCCATGGCCGCGGAACCTGCTTCCATTATGGTATCGGGTATGTCTTTGGGACCGCAAGCCGTTCCGGCCGTAAAAACACCCTCCGTAGAAGTCAAAGCCGGCGAGAAATCGGGTTTAGAAGAAGCGACAAAATCATATTCGTTCTTTTCTATGTTTAGACCAAAGAAGTTTTTATTGGAAGGCAAAAGTCCTTGAGAAAGAACGACCATATCATGTTTAACTTCCATAGGCACGGACCCTTCTTCTTGCTTGTCTATTCTAAGTATGACATTATGCTCTTGGTCTTCGGTTATTTTCGCCACTTTGGCTTTGACAAAATTTATGCCCATCGCTCTGGCTTGATTATAAAACTGTTCATAACCTTTGCCGAAAGCTCTTATATCCATATAGTAAATCGTTATTTCGCTTAAAGGCAAAGACCCCGATAAAAGCATTGCTTGCTTTACGGCGTACATACAGCATACTCTCGAACAATAAGGTATGCCTATGCTTTCGTCTCTTGAGCCGGCGCATTGCACATAAGCTATGGAGTCTGGAATTTTACCGTCCGAAGGTCTCAAGACCTTTCCGTAAGGACCGTGAGGCGCCAATAATCTTTCGGCTTGAAGCGAAGATATTACGTTTATAAGTCTGCCGCCGCCATATTCCTTCTTTGCGGTCATAGGCGTTATTTCATAACCTGTGGCAAGAATTATCGTTTTAGCTTTAATCTTTATTTTCTCCGGTTTTTGAAGATAATCGATACAATCTTTGGGACAAACTCTGGCGCAGGCTGCGCATCTTATACATTTGCTCTCATCTAAAACCGGAAGTTGAGGTATGGCATTTGTGAAAGGTATGGAAATAGCCTTTTTAACGCCGAGTCCGAACTCAAACTCGTCTTCCAAATGAACCGGGCAGGATTCTTCGCATTTTTTACACGATATGCATTCGCTTTCTATTACAAATCTCGGTTTTTTAATTATCTCGGCCTCAAAACCTTCGTTTGTTTTTTCTATTTTTTCGACTTCGCTGTATGTAAACGCTTTTACTCTCGGATGATGAGAAGAAGCGGCCATCTTGGGAGTGGTTATACAACTGGCGCAGTCTAAAGTCGGAAAAACTTTACTTAAAGAAATCATTTTTCCACCGATGCTCGGAGATTTTTCTACCATTATGACATTATATCCGGCATCGCCTATATCCAATGCGGCTTGCATTCCCGCTATTCCCGAACCTATTATTAAAGAGTCGCAAACAAATTCTTTATTTTCGCTCATACCGACACCGCCTTTTCCATATCGGCAATCTCTTTTAAAAATGCCTCCCGGCAAACGGTACAAATAGTGGTAAGCTTTAATCTATTTATATTTATATTTTTTTCTTTCATAAGTTTATATACGTTTTGTATCCTCTTTGAAAGTCTGTCATAAGCGCCCTCATAAGGGCAGTCCGATCCGCTGGACATTATTATTATTCCCGATATTCCTTTTTCAAAAGCTTTCATATAAAAATTTTCAGGAAACATAACGGGATCGGGAACTCTTATTATATAAGTATTGGAATCGTAAGAAAGGCGCGCCTGGCCTACCGCATTTGCGCCGGGATATGAACTATGATTGGTTGTAATTATCAAAATTTTAGGTTTTTTTTCTGGCATAATAAAAAGGGGCGGTTTCCCGCCCCCATATTTATTTTTTCCTTAAAACATAAAGGCTGTCATAGCCGTCTTTTTCAAGATGTCCGAGATATTCGTTGCCCGTTTTGGCGCACCAGGCCGGAATATCCTCTCTTGAGCCTTTATCTCCCGATTGTATCTCAAGTATCTCTCCCACTTTTACGGCCGCTATGCCCTTTTTGGCCTCTAAAAGAGGACCGGGGCAAGCCATACTTCTGGCGTCTACGGTTTTAGCCGGTTTTACGGAATTTAAGTCCATTTTCCCTCCTTAAATTTAATAAGTCAAAATTCAAAATCCGGACAATAAAGTTTTTTAAGATGAGCCACTACTTCGGTAACTTTTTTATCTTTTATGGCATAAAAAATCTTATTTCCGTCGCGTCTATTTTCCAAAATACCGTTTGATGTCAAAATTCTAAGATGCTGAGAAATATTACCTTTGGTGGTTCCTATTTTTTCGAGTATCTCGGTAACATTCTTTTCCCCCCCTATAAGCATACAGGTTATCATAAGCCTTGTAGGAGAAGCAAGACTGTCCAATATTACGGATATCTTTTTGGCTTTTTCAATAGCTTTTTGATTGGGTCTCATATTTAGTAGTTTAGCAAATACTAAACTTCTTGTCAATAGTATTTATCTCCAAATAAACACATCTTCTATATTAAAGCCTTAAAAGTCTTTACGGATTTTTCAAATATTATATTATTCCCGGTATAAGAAGAGATCGGCGTATTAAGTTCGAGGACAAAAAAACCGCCGACTTGAGAAGGTATTAGTATTTTCCTTACTCTTATGCTTACTTTTTTCGGATTTACCCCGTCGGGCGGAACATATTTAAATGTATCTTGAGTAAAATCAAAAGCCTGAGCTCCGTTTAACTTTATTTTTTTTACCGTGTAATACTTTTCTCCGGCTATTGGCAAATCCTTGTCCGGATAAGCGTTAAGTTTCAGATATTTTTGATAAGAATCGAATCTGCCGTGATCTTTTCCGTAATAGGTAAAAGACAAATAAGCGAAAACTCCTTCCTTTTCGGGGCCTTGAAAAACGGCTCCGTATTCTTTATAAGTTCTTCCCGTAGTTATATTTTCGCTTTTTCCCCATTTGGCCGGATATTTTATCGAGAAATATTTTCCGTCGCATGTGAAATCAGCAAAATCCGACATTTTATTTTCCCCCGCGTAAAGAATAGAACAAAAGCAAATAACAGTTATTATTTTTCGCATTTTTAGGCCTCTAATTTTTTTAGATTGTCTTCGAAATATTTTTTTTCTTCTTCCGTCTTTTTTATAACCTTTCCGTACCATTGGTAAGGCATAAATGAGTCTCTGAATTTTATAAGATCCGCCGTTTTAAAACCGTTAGGTCTTTGAGCGTCCCTTTCCCGTTCGGCTTTGGCATCTTGAGACGAGGCTTTGGCTCTTTCTTCCAGCTCTCTTAATATCGCTTCATAAGTGGAATAATTGGATGCCGCCTTACCCCTGAAGCTTTGCACTTCGTAATAAAGAATATTTTTTTCTATTCCTTTATATCCTTCGGTTTTTAGTATTTTCGCCATTTTGACATTACTTTCGTCGGCTTGAGAAATATAATTTGAGTTTCCCGCTTCTTTTTCGGCTTTTTGCTTCTGCAGCAAATATAAATATCCTTTTGAAAAAGCCTCCGTTTCCATACCTATATAATAATTCCAGGGCAAGCCGTTTTGCTTACACCAGGCATACTGTTTTTGATGGCCTTCGTATTCGTGTATAAAAGTAGGAGATACATATCTGGCTATTTTAGACATAGCTTCCTCGTCTCCGGAAATAACTTGTTCTTTTGTTATGCCCAATTTCTGCATAGCCGCTTCCACATAAGATTTATTTATGCTGACTTCTACTTTGGAGGGAGTAAACATCCCTCTTGTCGTAGGGCTTTTTAAATCTCTTACGATAAAATTAAGTTTTCCGTGTTCCGTCTTAGAAAAAGCTATGGCGTCTTTTCCTATGTCCGTATTTTCTATCTCTTTAAAAATAGCTTTTTGAAGAGCGGGCGATATTTTCTTTGCTTCTTCTTCGGTCAAACTAATCGATGAAGATGCGCCGGTGCCGGCGTCGAAAGGGGTTTGATAAAAATTTCCGCTTTGAGAAGAATTGTCAAAAGCTCTGCCCAAAAGCATAAAGGCGTCGGACGGATTATCCGAAAGCTCTTTTTTTACGGCTTCCATAGATTTTACATCTTTAGCCGAAACCGGAGAGGAAGAAGAAGAAACGGAAGAAGCCATATCTTCTACGGCTTTCTTAAGAGCTTCTCGCTTATCTTTGTCCAAATAAGGAGATATGGCTTTGGCGGCTTCTAAATTTTTAGGGTCAAACTTTTGACCTTCTTTAGGCATTATTTTTTGATATTTGTCTTCTATTATCTTTACAAAATTTTCTTCTCTTTTGCTTATAGGCAAATCCGTCCATTTGGCATTGTCGAAAGAATATTCCGAAAAAACTTTTTTCAGTTCCTCCGGCAATATCTCCCAGCTTAACACGGATCTTTTTGTCAAATCTATTTTTTCCTTTTTATATTTCTCCACCCAGGGAAACATTTTTTCCGGAGAAGGCCCCAATTGTAATTCGCAAAGAACGCAAGGTCTCGCTTTTTCCAACATAACGACTAATCCCGTTCTTAGATAGTAAGGTTTATCCGTTTTATCGTACAGATCCGCGGCGTCATAAATCGCGTTTAGTCTCGAAAACAAAGACAAAGCTCTATATTCGTCATACTGTTTAAATTTAATCAAAAGAGCCGTATCGTTTTTATCCAGCTCTTCCAGGCATTGAGAAGACTTTACCGGATCATATATTTTTTTCACGGTATCGACATTTTCTTCGCAAGATATTATAAGCTGTTTTTCGGGTTCGCTTAAAGAAACCGAGGAATACGCATTTGCAAAAAATAGGAATAAAAAAGTTATGTTTATAAATTTCATATTCGTCTCCGTTATTAATATACTGATATTATACCAACGATAGAAACCATGTCAAGGGACTTTAGCCCTTTCGTAAATTTTGATATTTTCCTCAATATCGTACTTTATATAATCTTTCAGTTGGGAAAGAACAATTTCATGAGTTAATCCGGGAATTTTTGCCAAAGAAACGAAAACGGATATTAAGGCCGTATTTTGTTTTCTAAAATCTTTTAAACCTTCAATTTTTATTTTATGAAAAACGGCTTTCTTAATAAAACAAATTTTTTCCAGATCCTGCAAAGAAGGATATTTTTTTTCTCCCGTTCTAACCGATATCGGCTGATATACGGAATCGTAGAAAATCAATGTTCCGTTTGACTTAAGCATGTTTTCCGCGCCTCTCAAAGCCTCCAGCCTTTCAAGAGAAAGAACAAAATCGGCTTCGTTTTCGTCTATCAAAGGATGAAATATATTTTTACCGGCTCTTATATGAGAGCTCACGCTTCCGTGTCTTTGCGCCAAGCCGTGAGTATCGCATCCCATTATTTCATATCCGGCCGAAATCAAAGATTCTCCCAAAACCGCCGCAAGTATTCCGACGCCCTGGCCGCCGACACCGTTTATGTATATGTTAAAATTCATTTTGCCCCCTTTTTAGGCTTTATGGCTCTGGACGGGCAAGACATTATACACGAACCGTCGCCTATGCATAAATCTTCGTTAACTTTAACGGTTCCGTCCTCTTGCAAAGCAAAACTCGGACAGGCAAACTTTTCCAAACAAGTTTTTCTAAGATCGCAAATACTTTTGTCTATTTCCACTTTCCCGGGTTTGTAAGAAGGATTTTTCTTTTTCATTTCTCGCGAATATTTAAGCATACAGGGATGATGAGCTATTATAACCGCAAAACCTTTATGATTTTTGGCTTCGCTTAAATGTTTTTTGAGTTCCGTTCTATTATAAGCGTCGGCTTTTCTGATAAATTTGACTCCGCAAGCTTCCAGTAATTTAATCAAATCCAAACTTTCTCCTATCTCTCCGCTTCCTAAGCGGCTTTGATGACCGGTCATAGCCGTAGTCCCGTTTTCAAGTAAAATAAGTATTATTTCGGAATTTAGTACGGAAGCGTTTAATAATCCGGGAAGTCCGGCGTGAAAGAAAGTCGAATCGCCCATAAAAGCCAAAACCTTTCTTTTTTCATTTTTTAAAGCAAGCCCGGCCGCGGTAGATACGGAATGTCCCATTGAAAAAAGCACTTCCCCCATTTTATACGGGGCAAGATATCCAAGCGTATGACATCCTATGTCGGCTACGGTTATATCTTCTTGAGATATAAATTCCTTAACCGCATAAAAAGCGGAACGATGACCGCAGCCCGGACATAATTGCGGAAATCTCGGAAAACCTTTTTTATCTATAATATTTTCTTTCGGCAAAGAAAACTCCGGCCAAAAATCCGAAAAAATCTTTTTGGCTCTTTTTACTCCTATCTCCCCCATTAAATCGGAGATATTTTTTCTGGAATATATTTTGGCGTTTATTTTTCTGTCAAAGCATAAAGATTTTATTTCGCCTTCTAAAATTCTGTCTAATTCCTCCAGTACAAAAACTTCTTCGTATCCGCGAATAATATCGGCGATATTATCTTCGTCCAAGGGATAAGAAGCCCCTATTTTTAAAATATCTATTTTAACTTCGGAAGATTTAACGGCTTCGTATGCGGCGGCAAAAGTCAAACCCGAAGCGATTATTAATTTACCGTTATTTTCTCCGTTTTTAAAAATTTTATTTATTTCCAAAGACGAAATTTCTTTTTTAAACTCATTGAGTTTATTTAAAGCTCTTTCTTTCAAAGGAAATACCGCCGAAGCGACGGGAACATACGGACCGTTATTTGAAGAAAATTTGCTTTCCCAAGAATATTTGTCGTCTATTAATTTTGAAAACTTTATTTTTTCGCGGCTATGAGCTATATGAGTAGTTATCCTCAGAAATATCGGCATTCTAAGTTTTACGCTTAAAGAACAGGCCGTTTTAAACATTTCATAAGCTTCTTTTGGACTTGAAGGTTCTAACATAGGCAAATATGCCATTCTGGAAAAGTGCCTGTTATCTTGCTCGTTTTGAGAAGAATTGGCTCCCGGATCGTCGCCCAATATAACCACAAGTCCGCCGATAAGTTCCATCATCGGAAGCTGAATCAAACTGTCCGAAGCGACATTTAGTCCCACGGATTTAAAAAAACAGCATGACAAATGTCCGTTTAACGACGCTCCCGCCGCTTTTTCCAGAGCGACCTTTTCGTTTGCCGAAAACTCAAAATAGAAATTTTCGCTTTTAAATTCCGACAAAGCCTCCGCTATCTCCGGAGTAGGAGATCCCGGATAAGAAGTAATAACCCTTACCTGAACTTCGGCCATAGCTCTGGCCAGAGCGTAATTTCCCATAACATAAGCTTCAAATTCTTCTTTTTCCGATATCTTTTTCATTTCGACTCCCCGGTAACTTTATTTTTTCCTTTCAATTTTCCGACTTCGTTTATTATCATGGCGGAAAAAATTAAAAATCCGCCCAAAGCCTTTATTGCAAAAAAGTCTTCTCCTCCGACGGTCCAAGCGAATGCAGCGGCAAAAACCGGTTCCAAAGTAA
>JAAYVI010000057.1 GCA_012517235.1 Elusimicrobiota bacterium
CTCGTCTTCATTGATGTAGTTAGTTAAATTTTCGCTTATAAAACGATAAAAAAGCATTCCTAAAACATATTGTTTAAAATCCCAGCCGTCAACACTGCCCCGAAGGTCATTTGCAATCTGCCATATGGTGCGGTGCAATTCTGCGCGTTCTTGTTCTTTTGACATTGTATTATTATCTGACATAATTACCCCAAAAATTCAATTTATATATATTCTATAAAATTAAAAAAAACTTTTATTTTTTTGACTTTTTCACAATATCCTTTTTTACAAGACTTTAACCCTACCCGCCCCCGGGGCGGGTTATTAGCGGAGGTTTTGGGTTTTAAGCCATTGTATCAGTTCGGCGGGATAGTCGGTGATTATGGCGTCTACTCCGGATTTTACCGCTATTTCCCACGCTTTGGGATCGTTTATCGTCCAAGGCGCAACTTGTTTGCCCGCTTTTTTCATTATTTTTACATACTCGGGCGTTATCCACTTATACCAGGGGCTTATTATTTCGGCTTTGGTTAAAGCCAAAACTTCGGGGTCTATGTAATTTGCTTCGGTTAATTGCGAAAGTTTTATGCGCGGTTCTATTTTTCTTATTTCTTTCAAGGTTCGCCAATCGAAAGATTGGGCTACGGTTCTGTCGGCCATTTTGTATTTGTTTACTATTTCCGCAAACGCTTTGGCAAAATCTAAAGGCGTAGGAGACAGTTCCGTTTCGGCGGGAACTATTTTAGTTTCTATGTTGAATTTTACTTTCGAAGCGGAAGGTTCTTTGGAATTTACGACAAGTTCGAATACTTCAGACAGGGTAGGAATTCTTTCGCCCGGGACCGGTACTTGTTTTGGAAATTTCGGATTTTTCAATGTTCCGCAATCGTATTTTTTCAATTCTTCGAGTTTAAGAGAAATTATCGGTATTTCTTTTTCTATTTTTTCGCCTTTCGGTCCCAAGCATATCTCTTTATTTATAAATCTGTCGTGAGATACCACAAGTATGCCGTCTGAGGTCATATTCAAATCGAATTCCAAATAGTCTACGCCGGCTTTCAAAGCTTCCTTAAATGCGGCCAAAGTATTTTCCGGAGCGGTGCCTCTGCTTCCTCTGTGGCCGTGTACTTCTATTTTTTTCGCTTCGCTTTGAGCGAAGGAAAGATTTGCCGCCAAAAGAGACGCCAATATTATTTTTTTCATTTTTTCTCCTTAGATATTTCGCAAGAGGAATGTCTTACGTTCCATGTGAAAGAAAGAATTATTATCGATATTACGCAAGAAGCCAAAAGCAAAACAAATCCGCCGTTCCAGCCGAATTTATCGACGGTTTTCCCCATGCCCAATTCCGCTATTACCGCGCCGAACATATAACCGAAAAAACCGGTAAATCCCGCCGCGGTGCCGGCCGCTTTTTTAGGAGCCAAATCTACCGCGCTTACGCCTATGAGCATTACCGGTCCGTATATCAAAAATCCTATGACAAATAAAGACAAAGAATCTACCCAGAATCTTCCGGCCGGATTTTTCCAGTAAATATAAACAAAAACGGTTACCAATACCATATATATTACCGATACGGGACCGCGCCTGCCTTTGAATATTTTATCGGAAGCCCAGCCGGCCAAAAGAGTTCCCGGTATTCCCGCCCATTCGTATATGAAAAATTGCCAGCGTGCCAAATCCTGCGGACAGTTTTTCGCCGATGTCAGATATGTGGGCGCCCAGTCCAAAACGCCGTATCTTATTACATAAACGAAAACATTGGCTACCGCTATTAGCCATAGCATTTTATTGTTGAAAACATATTTAAAGAAAATTTCTTTGGCGCCCAATTCTCTTTCCGGATCGTCCACGCAGGTGTCGGGATAATCGTTTTTATATTCTTCTATCGGCGGAAGACCGCAGGATTGAGGCGTGTCTCTCAGGAAAATTATAAGCAAAATTCCCATAGCCAAAGCCATAAAAGCGGGAACATAAAATATAAGGTAAAAAGCCGATTCTTCGCCCCAAAAGTATATGAGTCCAAGAGAGCCCATTACGGCGAGTATCCAGTTTATTATGGGTCCCACTATTCCCCCGCCTACATTATGCGCCAAATTCCAGATCGCAAATTTGGTTCCTCTTTCCGAATCGCAAAACCAATGAGTCAGAGTTCTCGCGCAAGGCGGCCAGCCCATACCTTGAAACCAGCCGTTGAAAAACCATAAAGCGGCCATGGCGTAAAGAGCGGCCGGGAAAGACGGAAAAATGAAATTAACGGCGGCCGAGAGTATCAAGCCGGTAGCCATGAAATATCTCGGATTGGATCTGTCGCTTACGTTTCCCATCAAGAATTTGCTGAGTCCGTATGAAACGCTAAGCATTGTCGCTATCAAACCGACATCGGATTTGCTTAAGCCGAAATGATTTATAAGATACGGTTTTGCCAGAGAAAAATTTTTCCTAACAAGATAAAAAGCGGCATAACCGAAAAAAATGGAAAGCATCATTTGAAGGCGGAGTTTTTTGTAGCGGGAATCTATTTCTTCTTTTGGCAGACGATCCGTATGTAAAGCCGGTTTATAAAAAGAAAGTATTTTATTTATCATTCTATCTCCGTATGAAAGAGCAAGCGGCGAAAGCGGCCTGCGGCGGTATTTGAGAATTCAAATCTTTCGACAAATCTATTTTAGTATTTTCGGATGTCTTATAAAAATAGCCGAAGATTTCTTTTCCTCTTTTAAAAATAAAATTATTTTTTTCTTTTTGTACAAAAAATATTACTTCTTTGTCTTGATTTAAAAAATAAAGTTTCCCTCGAAATATTCCCTTAAAAACCAGCAAAGCGTAAAAATCTTCTCCCTCCATAGAATATTTCGGTCCGAATAAGAAAAATTTGGAAATATTTTTAAATTCGTATCTTTGCGAATTTATTTCCATCGAAGCCGATATCGGAAAAAAGGAAAAGCTTAAAGCGCTATAAATTAAATACGCCGAACCCGCAAAAGCGGAAAAACCGAAAAACAAAGAAATAATTTTAAGGTCATAAAGACGAAAAGACAAATATAATGAAATAAAAATATAATAATTTAAAATTGCCGCTAAAAATCCGGCAAAAATAAAAAGAGCGACGGAGCTTTTTTTTCTTTTTTTAAAATCGACGCTTCCCGATTGTAAAGACGAATCAAAAAAACGGATTTTACCGTTTTCTTTTTTCAGAAAATAATTTCTTTCCATTAAAATATTCTATTATTTTCGGCTTTTTTTGAGAAATGATAAAATATTTTTATGAAAACCGAATTTTTATCTTTAGCTTTCGTTTCTTTCTTTTTATTTTCCTGCGCTTCCGTAAAATATACCGACAGGAAAGCGCTTATGCTTATTAGCGAAGACGAAGAAATAAAAATGGGCGAAAACGCTTTTTCGGAAATAATCTCAAAAAGCAAAGTAATAAAAAACACGCCGCAAGCCGAAGCGGTAAGAAGAGTGGGACTCAAATTATCGGCGGCTTCCGGTAAAAATTTCAATTGGGAATTTGTTTTGGTCGAAGACAAGCAGGTTAACGCTTTCTGCCTTCCCGGCGGGAAAATAGTTTTTTATTCGGGAATAATGCCTCTATTGGAAAACGACGACGAGATAGCGACGGTAATGAGCCACGAAATAGCGCACGCCGTAGCCAGACACGGAGCCGAAAGAATGAGCCAGCAAACATTGGTAAATGCGGCGGGCAATTTGGCGGCTTTGATTCTGGAAGGCAAATCCCAGCAGACAAAAGACGCTTTTTATTCGGCATACGGCTTCGGCGCAGCCGCCGGCATACTTTTGCCTTATAGCAGGAAGCACGAATTCGAAGCCGATTATATAGGATTGATTTTGATGAAAAAATCCGGATATGAGCTTAATGCGGCCGTAAATTTCTGGCAAAAAATGAAAGCGATGTCGGAAAAATCGCCCAAAACTCCGAACTTTCTATCCACCCACCCTTCGGACGAAAACAGAATAAAAAACATAGAAAAGAAAATAGCGGAAATTAGATAATAGAAGATTAGACGATTAGAGGATTGGAAGATTGGCGAAGAAGCGAGATTGCGTTTTTGAGCAGAAAAACTTAATACGAGAAATACGGAGAATATACTCGTATATAAAAGCTTTCGGCGGTTTTGAAGACGGCCCGTAGCGGAAGGGGGGCCCGATTTATCGGGGGAAACCGACGGGACTGGTTTCCTAATCGGGCCGGCGAGAAATTGCCGAAAGCTATGCGCGAAATTTTGAGCACATTGTTAAGCGGTTTTTTAGCGGCAAGAATGATAATCGGGCATATTAAGGGCGTAGATGCTGGCAAAAAAAGAAGATTAGAGGATTGGACGATTAGAAGAACAGATGATTGGAAGAATAGAAGAATGGATGATTAGTAAGAAAACAAGATTGCGTTTTATAAATTTTCGGATCTTTTTTTTATTTCTTTAATCAAACCTTTAAAAATAAAAGTATGAATCGGATACAATAAATACCAGTAAAGATATCCGAAAACACCCTTAGGTTCGAAATAAGCGGTTATCCTAAGTAAAGTTTTATTGCCGGAAATTTTATTTGCCTGAAACTGAAGCCATCCCTTGCCCGGAAGTTTCATTTCCGCTCTTAAAAGCATCATTCTCGAAGGAATTATTCTTTCTACCCGCCAAAAATCCAAAGTTTCTCCCTGATGTATCTCCGACAAACTTCTCCTGCCGTTTCTCATCCCTATTCCGCCTATCAGTTTATCCTGAAAAGCTTTTAGCTTCCAAACCCAATTTGCGAAATAATAACCGTTTTCTCCGCCTATCCCGGAAAAAACTCGATAAACTTTTTCGTTTTCCGCATTAACCTGCGCATTATAATCTTGAAGTATTATGCCCTGCGCGTCGATAAAAGAACAAGGCTTATGATAAGACGGGGCATAATTTGCCGTCCAGGAACTTTCCACTTTATCTTCGGATATTCTCTGCAAAGCATATTTTACCGCGGTTTCATAATCCAAAGGTTTTACTTCGGGAAAAATTTTCAAAGCGTCGTCGTTAGATTTTACCGAATCGTTTTTAAGACTTTCCAAAAGAGAAACGGAAATATTATAAGGTATGGGAGTAAAAATTGAAATCATAGTTCCGCATAGTTTTGGACTGGGGGAAGGACAGGGCAAGTGAAATCTTTTAAGACCTCTGACTTTGGCGTATATGTCTAACATTTCATAATATTTCAAACAGTCCGGACCGCCTATCTCTATTATCTTATCGGATAAATTTTCTTTTTCGGCGGAAAGCAAAAGATAAGACAAAACGTCTCTTATCGCTATGGGCTGACATTTAGATTTTTTTAAATATCTGAAATGAGGCACAAAAGGCAAACGCTCTGATAAATACCTTATCATTTCAAAAGATACGCTTCCGGACCCTACTATTATACCCGCTCTTAATTCTATTACGTTTAAAAAATGGGAACGAAGTATTTCCCCCGTTTTAATTCTCGATTTAAGATGTCTGGAAAGTTCTTCGTCTTTCTTTGCCAAACCGCCCAAATATATTATTTTTTTTACTCCGGCCTCGGCCGCGGCGGAAGCGAAATTAAAAGCCGAAACCTCTTCGTATTTTTCAAAATCGCGCGTATCCGCCATCGAATGAACCAAATAATAAGCGATATCCGTTCCTTCCAAAGCATTTTTTAGATTTAAACCGCAATAAACGTCGCCTTTTATTATTTCGGCGGACTTAGACCAGGATCTTGTTTCTATTTCGGCCGGATTTCTAACCAAACATTTTAATTTATAACCTTTTTCTATAAGGCGAGGCGCCAATCTCGCCCCGACATATCCCGTAGGACCGGTGAGTAAAACTGTTTTAGACATAAGGTATTTTTCTTTCTTGAGCCCAAGCCAAAACCGCTTTGCTTTCTTGAGGTCTTAGAACGGATAAGGGCTGAGTTTTATTTATTTCTTCTTTCAAAAAATCGTAAAAAGGCTTGGTTTCGTTTTTGGCATATAAAGCCGATATTACCGCCTGCTCTATTTCGCCTCCCGAAAAACCTTCCGTAATTTCGGCAAGTTTTTTAATTAATTCGGAAGGCATAGAAATATTTCTTTTTTTAAGATGTATTTCAAAAATTTTCTCTCTCGTATTAATATCGGGTAAAGGCGAAAAGAATATTTCGTCAAATCTGCCTTTCCTTAAAAATTCATAGGGCACCGAAGATATGTCGTTTGACGTGGCTACGATAAAAATCTCGTCTCTTTTTTCTTGAAGCCAGGTCAAGAAAGAACCTAAAACTCTTTTGGAAACTCCGCCGTCTATTTCGCCCGAAGAAGAGGAAAATATTTTTTCAAGCTCGTCTATCCAAACGCATACGGGAGAAAGTTTCGAAAGTATGTCGAAGGCTTTCCTTAAATTCTCTTCGGTTTCGCCTATATATTTGGAATAAAGGCGCGTAATATCCAATCTATACAAAGGTATGTCCAATTCGCTTGCCGCGGCTTTGGCCGAAAGACTTTTGCCCGAACCCGGAGCGCCCATAATCAAAACGCCTTTTGGCGCAGGCAAAGAAGGGTCTTTGGAATAAAAAAACTTTTTTCTCAACGAAAGCCATTTTTTAAAATTTTCAAATCCGCCTACCTGCGAAATACTTACCGTAGGGAAATATTCCAAAAGGCCTTCCTTATCGAATATTTCCTTTTTGGCCTTCTCTATTTTTTCCATATCTTTCGCATCGAAAGAGAAATCGTCCAAAAGGCATTTATTTATTATTCTTCTTATTTGATCGGCCGTAAGACCCAAAAAAAGTCTTACGATTTTTTTGGCTTCTTGAGGAGTTACGGAAACTTTAATATTTCTATTTTCCCTCTTAAAAGAAGAAAGATGAGAATTCAGCAATGAAAGTATTTCTTTTTCGTCGGGGTATCCGCCGCATATTCTTGCCGTATAAGAATATATGTCTTTTATTTCTTTATAAGAAGAACTTACAAGCAAAGCTGTTCTCTCGCTTCCCTTTATTTTTTCCAAAAACTCCTTAAAATAACGCAAAACGACGGGATTATCCAAATATTTGTCCAGATCGTATAAAGCGTAAAACGATTTGGATTTTACATTATCGGCCAAATCGTTTAGATTTTTGACCATCTTAAGCGGCTCTTTGGAATCGTATAGACATTCCCCAGTCTCGGCCGAGCAAAGACCCTTGGTCAAGGACCATTCGTAAAATCTGTAGCCGCCGCTTTTAGAAATATCGCTTAATACCGAGCGTACGTAGTTTTCGTCGTATGTTTCCGCCCAAATCAAAGGATATCCCGATTTTATAAGAAGCAAAAGTTCTTCTTCAAAAGACATATTTTAATTTTACATTATTATTTTCTTATTTCGCCCGAAACAGTCTTAAAAGAAGTTTGAGAAAAAGAACATCCGCCGTAATCTATGTCTCCGCTTACCGTCTTAAAAACGGCCGTTTGAGCGAAAGAATCCTTGGCGTTTATGTTTCCGGATACGCTTTGAACCTTTAATTCTTTCATCTTGGAATTAACTATGGAAATATCTCCCGATACGCTTTTAACGGTAAAAGAAGAAATGTTTTCCAATTCGCTTAAGGAAATATCGCCGTTTACGCCTTTTACGCAAGAGTCCCCTTTGGAATATATCTCGGAAATCTTTATGTCTCCGTTAACGCTCTCGGCGGAAATCGAAGATGTGTTTTTGGGCAAAAATACTGTTAAATCGCCGAAAAAAGCTTTTTTTCCGCTTTTGGTTTTAATTTTTAATTCGCCGCTTTCAAAAACCATATAAGCGTCGCCGTTTTCTTTCTCGTAAATTTCGGCCTTTACGGAAAGCTTTTGATTTTCCGACGGAGAAATATTTATGTTTCCATTGGCGGTTTTAACGGTAAAATCGCCGTTTTGCGGAAAATCGAAATCCTGAGACAATTCTCTCGAAGAAGAACCGGAGTAATCCGAATCGAAAGCTTCTTTTATGGAGTTTTCCACGGTATTTTTTACATATTCGCCTATTTTTGCTCCTTTTATTCTTATATCCGAAGATTTTTTATCCCAAAATCCCGATCCCGAAGAAGTAATGCCTTTAAGCCATCCTATGCCGAAAACTATGGCTACTACGGCTATTATCGTAACCGACGCCGCGACAGTCAAAAAAACATACCATAAATATTTAAAAATAATTTTTACATCGGCTCCGATGGGTCCGAGTAAATTTATCAAATATACCAGAGCGGCTACGAGTATCGCCAAGATTGTTAATTCTATAAGTTTTCTTATCATTTTTCCTCCTGTATTCGAAGGTTTTTACAACTTCGCCTTCATATATAAGACACAAAAAATATAAAAATGTTTCACTTGAAACAAAAAATATTTTTAGGAATATTTGAAACCGATACGGCGGTAAATTTTATTAGAAAGATTTTTTAGTTTTAATGCTGCCTTTTATAATTTTGCGATTTATTATATAAAATAATTTATCCTATGGAAGAAAACGAAATCATACGGAAAATAAAATCGGGAGAAAAACAATTATTTGAAAAAATAATATTAAAACATCAAGATTTTATATTTAAAGCGGTATATTCATTGGTTAAAACGGAAGCGCAAGCCCAGGATTTGACTCAAGAAGTTTTGTTAAAAGCCTATGAAAATATCGAGAAATTCGAAGAAAAAGCCAAGTTAAGCTCATGGCTATACAGAATAGCTTATAATTTAAGCGTTAACTGGCTTGAAAGAGAAAAAGACAAAGAAAGTCAATTCCCGGAAAACGCAGGCGAAATATTTGAAGAAACGGCGGATTTGCAGGACGAGACTTTCGAAAAAGCGGAAACTGCCGCTTTAATTATGAAATCTTTCGAAAATTTGGAAGAAAAACATAGAATAATCCTTAAACTTAGATATCTGGAAGATAAATCTTATCAAGAAATCGCCTATATTTTAAATATGCCGATTAACACGGTAAAAATAAAAATTTTAAGAGCTAAAAAAGCTTTATCAAAAGCGGCAAATTATTCGTAAAATTTCGATATTATCCGAACATTATCGATTATGTATTTACTATATTTGTTTAAATTACTTTACGCTTTCGGCTAATTCTTTTATTATCTCGCTTATGTCTTTATCGGACGTAGCGCCGCCTTGAGCAAAATCCTTTCTGCCGCCGGCTTTGCCGGAAATTTTTTCGGAAAATTTTTTGGCTGCCGCGCCGGCGTCGAAGTTTTTCATATCCGCGGTTAAAGAGAGTATGAAATTTATTTTATTGTCTTTTTTGGCATAAACAAAAATCCATGAATTCTTTTTTTCGTTTCTAAGTCTGTCGGAAAATTCTCTTAGTATTTTTATATCGAAATCGTCCGCTTCTTGAACTATCAGTTTGGAAGTTCCTAAATCTATTTCCCGCGTTTTGGATACCTGGGATTTGGAAGTTTTAAGTTTTTTTATTTCTTCTTTAAGCGCTTTTTCTTCCTCTTTAAATTTATTTATTCTTTCCGATATTTCAGAAATCTGGCAAGAAAGATCCGCGGATATTCTCTGCGCCTCTTCGTATATATTTTTCATATGCTCCAAAAGAGCATATCCCGCGGCGCCTTCTATTCTTCTTATGCCTCTCGAAACGGAAGAGTCTTTAAGTATTTTCAAAGCAAAAACATCTTTAAGGCTGTCTACGTGAGTTCCGCCGCAAAGTTCCAAACTATATTTCTCAAAAGCTTTTTCAAACCCGCCATCGTTTATTAAAATAAATCTCGCCGGATCCGAGTATTTTTCTCCCACAAGAGTTACGGCGCCCAATTTTTCGGCATCCGCCAAAGGACGAACTTGTTTATAAACGTAATATCCCTTTATTACGGCTTCATTTGCTATCTTTTCTATTTCGGCCAATTCCTGCGCAGAAGGCGTTTTGGTTACGGTATAGTCGAATCTGAATTTTTCTTCGTTTACCAAAGAGCCAGCCTGTCTGACCGAATCTCCGAAAACTTTTTTTAAAGCCGAGTTTATAAGATGAACCGAAGTGTGATTTGCCGCTATTTTTTTTCTTCTAAAAGAATCTATTTGCAAAAGGACTTCGTCTCCTTTTTTTATTTCCGAGAAAATTTCTGCTTTATGATAAAAAACTTTTCCTATCGGCTTTTGAACGTCCGATATTTCGGCCGCTTTATTGCCGTCAAGGTATATTTCTCCCGTATCTGCGACCTGTCCGCCCGATTCCGCGTAAAAAGGCGTCTTATCGAAAGCTAACCAGCAAAAGCCTTCAGAAATTTTTTCGATCTCTCGGCCTTTCGGATCCAATACGGACAAAACTTTTCCTTTGGAAGAGTGAAAATCATATCCTACAAATTCGGTTTCGGGAAGTTTTTCTTCGGCCTTTTGAAAGATAAAGGCATTTTGTTCGCCTGAAGACTTCCAGGCGCTTCTGGCTGTTTCCTGCGCCGTCTTTTTTGCTTCTTCGAAGCCTTTTTCGTCTACTTTCAAACCTTTTTTTGCGGCTATTTCTCTTGTTAATTCCAAAGGAAAACCGTATGTTTCATAAAGACCAAACGCATCTTTGCCCGATATGCCTTTGGGATTTTTTTCTATTATTTCGCTTAAGTATTTTTCGCCTTTTTCCAATGTTTCCAAGAATCCTTCTTCTTCGTATTTCAAAGAAGATACTATGTGATTTTTATTTTTTTCAAGCTGGGGATAAGTATCCTTGAAAATATTAAGAACCGAATCTACGAGTTTGTAAAGAAAAGCTTCTTTCATTCCGGCCACCATGCCGAATCTCTGAGCCCTTCTTATAAGTCTTCTCAAAACATATCCTCTGCCCTCATTGGAAGGCAAAACGCCTTCCGAAATTAAGAAACAAGATCCTCTCAAATGATCCGATATTATTCTAAGATTAGGCAATATGTCTAATGATGCATTAGACTCTAATATATATCTGTTAAAATCGCTAAAAGATGATTGACCATAACGCAAGAAAAGATCAGCTAAATCTCTACTTGAATTATTTTTAGAATTAGTTGACAGTTCATTTAAAAAAGCTTCGGCTATCGGATAAAAAAGCGTTGTTTCGAAAGGAGAAAATTTATTTTCCGCTATAAAAGTAAGCCTTTCCAGTCCCATGCCGGTGTCTATGTTTTTTTTGGGCAAAGCGGCAAAAGTCCCGTCTTTTTGTCTGTCAAATTGGGTAAAAACATGATTCCAAATTTCTATATACCTGTCGCAAGAGCATCCCGGGCCGGCGCATCCTTTATGGTCGAATTGAGGTCCTCTGTCGAAATATATCTCGGAACAAGGACCGCTGGGTCCCGTATCTCCCATAGCCCAAAAATTATCTTCTCCCATCTCGAATATATGGCAATGAAGTTCTTTAGGCAGGATCTTTTTCCATATTTCGACGGCTTCTTCGTCTTTAGGCGCGACTCCGCCTTTGTAAACCGAAAAATAAAGTCTTTTGGGATCCAGAGACATTTCTTTTGTCAAAAATTCATATCCCCATTTTAAAGATTCTTCCTTAAAATAATCTCCGAAAGAAAAATTGCCTAACATCTCAAAAAATGTCAAATGTCTTATCGTTTTTCCGACATTGTCTATGTCGGTAGTTCTAAAACATTTCTGACAGGAAGCCGCTCTCTTCATATCGGTTTTAAGACCCAAATAATAAGGCTTAAATTGAACCATTCCGGCCGAAGTAAAAAGCAAAGAAGGATCTCCTTGAGGTATCAAAGGACTGGAAGTGATAACCGGATGATTTTTTGAAGCAAAAAATTCCAAAAATTTTTTTCTTATTTCGCAGCTTATCATATTCTTCTCCGCGAGGCCGAAAAGCCTCGATTATCATATTATTTTATATTATTTTGATTTTGTTTATAAAAAGAAGCGATTTGGGAACAGTAAAAATTTATATGCTCTTTTATTTTAGGCTGTTTTGTTTCAAGCAGCGGGATAAGAGTATTTCTAATCCAATTTCTAAAATATTTTTCATCTTTATTTGTCTTATCTTCCGAATAAGGAATTTTGTTGATTTTTACAAAAACCTCTATTTCTTTTCTCGAAATATCGAGAAAAGGCCTAAAAACGCAAATATTTTCCGAAAGAATTCTTTTTTTAGGTATCCCCGACAAGCCTTTCAAATCTTTTCCTCTTAACAGATTCAGCAAAAAAGTTTCCGAATTGTCGTCCGCGTGATGAGCGGTGCATATTATTTTACAGCCGTACTTGCGGGCGGTTTTTTCCAAAAAAACGTAACGCTCTTTTCTCGCCGTA
>JAAYVI010000004.1 GCA_012517235.1 Elusimicrobiota bacterium
AGGAGATATGGTTAGGGTATCCGACAAAGAATTCGAATGGGACGATACTCAAACTTCGGAAAGCAAATCGAGATTTCGAAAAAAAAGAAAAAAATAATTTTAAAAAACAGTTTCCCAGCTTCTTCCGGTAAGTTTAAATTCGACTCTTCTGTTTAAATCTCTGGCCTTTTGAGAATTTTCTTTTACTATGGGGCGGCTTTCTCCGTAACCTCTTATTCTTATGAAGTCGGGATATATTCCTTTTTTAACAAGATAGGCTTTGACCGAATCCGCTCTCTGCATGGATAACCAATAGTTATAATCGGCGTCGCCTATATCGTCGGTATGACCTTCGACTATTAGTTTAAGTCTGGGATATTTTAAAAGTATTTCTGCCACTTTATCCAGGAGAGGATAAGAAGACGGCTTAAGTTTGGCGGAGTTAAATTCGAAATCTATGGGAGGTATTTCTCTGGAAGAAGCCAGAGAAAGAACCGACTGCAATTCGGCTTCGGCTCTTCTTTTTTCTTCCCTTTCGGCTTGAGTATATTTATGACACGAAGAAAAAAATGAAAATAAAAATAAAAACGGTATTAAATATTTAATCATAGGTTTCCCGAAATGGCCGTTATTACGGCTTCCCGTCTAAATCTGTATCCTCTTTGAAAAACCGAATCGGAAAGCAAAAGAGAAGGCGTATTCAGAACCGCCGAATATATTTTTCCTCTCCCTATCTTAATTTTACAGGCCAAAGGGTTTGATATTGCGGCTTCGTGCAAGGTATCCATAGCCCAATAAATAGGCCAGATAACGGCCGCTCTCAAAGAAAAATGGGATTTTCCCAAAGCCAATAAAAAGACTTCGCTCGAATCCAAAAGATCTACCGCTCTGAGAATCCAATGAGAAAGAATGGGTCTAAAAGCGAGAAATTTTTCTTTTTTGAGCAAATCTTTGGCCGATAGGCCCTTTTCTTCTAACTGCTCGTTCGGGAAATAACATCTTCCTTTGAGCAAATCTTCCTTTATATCCTTTACTATATTGGTGAGCTGCAATGCTTCGCCTATGTTATACGCCGCTTTTTTAATCTCCTTATCCCCCAGCCTTCCGGAAAGCCAAGAATTATAAGCCTCATGCCAATATATGCCCGGTACGCCGCCTATTTGTCTGCAGTAAAAAATCAAATCTTTCTTACAAGGCAAAGCTTTCGGTTCGGACGAATTAAAAAAATCCAAATCCGTTTCCATACCTTTTGCGACGCCTTTTATAAGAGTATTAAGATTCTTTTTTTCGTTATCGCTCAAAGAGGATACTCCGTCCGCGGCCAATTGAAAATTATACAAAAGTTCTCTTTCCCATTTATCCGGCAAAGAACTCGAAAAGGCTCTTAGTTGAGAGCATAGCTTTTCCGGATCGGAAAAAATCATTTCCGAAAAAGATTTTAGAATTTCTTTTTTATTAGAGTTATCGAGAGCGGAACTGTCCACCGCGCTGTCCATGGCTCGGCATATAAGATATCCCAATGAAAGACGTTTTTTTATTTCTTTCGGCAAAATTGCGAAACTCAAATAAAGAGTTCTGGAAACTTTCTTTAAAAGCAAATCTTCCGAAGGTCCGCGTAAAGTCATAATAATATTTTATAATTTCGGACGCCCGAAAGGATATGAAATTTTTCCCAATATTCGAGGACCGGAAGCCCCGGTAGACGAAAAAGGGCAGTTAGGAATATTAAGCCAGGCCAAAGCCCCGAGTAAAGCGAAAGCGGCCGGTTCTTTTGCCAAAGGATGTATGCCGAAATCTTTTATGGAAATAACCCGCGCAAAAGGTAAAAGCGAAGAGAGGTTTTTCATAGTGGTATTATTGAGAGCTCCTCCGCCGCTTACTATTACTTTCTTGGGCAAGATATTGAAAAAGGAAAAGGATTTTTTTACGCAAAAAGCGGAAAATAAATTTAACGTGGCCAATACGTCTTCCTTTTTTTCTTTCGAAAGATTAAAATTACTTTTAAGAAACTTTAATCCGAATTCTTCTCTATCCAACGATTTCGGCGGTTTTTTTGAAAAAAAGGGAGCCGAAAGCATTTTTTTTATTTTATCAAGATCGGGTTTGCCTTTAAGAGCCCACTCTCCGTTTTTATCGTAAGTTCTTTTTCCGAACGAATAAACGGAAACCGCCCAGTCCATAAGAGAATTTCCGGGGCCCACGTCAAAACCGAAAGTTTTTATATTTTTACCGGTAACGGAAATATTGGCAACTCCTCCTATATTGAGCAAAACGGCCGGTTCTTTTTCGCCGAATAAAAATTCGTCAAAAAAAGGGACCAAAGGCGCGCCTTCTCCGCCCGCGGCCATATCCTGAGGCCTGAAATCGCAAACTCCCGGGATTTTAAGTTTTTCGGTTATGAAAGATATTTCTCCTATTTGAAGAGTATGTTTTTGTTTTGAGCTGTGATATACCGTTTGCCCGTGAGAAGAAACAATATCCGGATTGGGAAGAGAAAATTTTTTCAAAAATTTTACGCAATAAGAAGCCCAAATTTTTCCAAGTTTAAAATTTAAAGCGGATATTTCTTCAAGTTTCAAATCTCGCGCGGATTCTATCTCTCTTTTTAAATCGGGCGCATACTCGAAAGAATGATAAGCCGAAACTTTAACCAGACGTTTTCTTATATTTACGGCGCAATACGCCAAAGAAAGGCCGTCGGCCGAAGTTCCGGACATTAATCCCAAAACTCTTAAATTTTTCATATGTTTATTTTCCTCAAATACAAAAGTCTCGACAAATCCAAAGCCGCGGAAAAAGCGTTTCTTGCCAGAGCGTAGAAAAACAAAGACGGCTTTTTAATAAAATAAAATTTAGAACCCGAATAGAGGGCGCAATACGAATTTAAGGTTTCTATTTCTCTTTTGAATCTTGAAAAATATGCCAAGGCTAAAAAAGCCGAAGAAGCGGCTTTTTTCATATTCTTTTTTTCCAGTAAGGCATATAATCCGTACGGAGAAAACGAGTCGTTTATTAAGTTAAAAGCGAAGTTAAAAATATATAAATGGAAAAATATCGAAACGGATTTCAAGAGACCTTCTTTGGAATAAGAAAAATTTTGAGACAAAAAAAACGGAGATAAAAATATAAAAATAAGCGGTACAATCCAAAATTTCCATCCCCCCGCGGGCTTTAACAAATATTTTTTTCCGGATATAAAAGAATAAAATGAAAATAAGGCGGATATGGGTATTAGAATATAAAGCGCATCGAAAAAGAGAGAAATAAAAAAAAGTATAAAGAAAGACAAAAGCATAATTCAATTATATTTCATTTTTAAGTTTTTTCACACTTGCGGAGGATACTTTCCCGAAAAAAAATCCGGCCGCGGCGTGTCCGGCTATCCACAAAAATAAAACAGCCATATACGAATCTTTGGGCAATCCCAAAACCGAAGCCGTTTTTTCTATTACGATAAGATAAGTTTCGAAAATTCCTCCTCCGTACATAATCCATGAAGTAATAAAAAAATGCGGTATTCCTTCGAAACAAACCGCAAAAGACGCCGTAAAAACCGAAAAAGAGTTTAGACCGAATAAAAGGAAAACGATTTCCGCTATTATTCCCTCTATCAATATTCCCGCCATAGGACCGAGTTTAAAAGCGCCTATTCCGACAAGTTTTATCAAGCAGGCTACCGATGCGGCGGATAAAGTTACAAATTTATAAGGAGCGAAAGCTCTTCCCGAAGACATAAGAACGCAGGCTATGCCGGCCATAATCGCTCCTCTAAAGGGGATATTAAGCATATGAAGATAAGATCCCATAAAAGCTTCCAATGCTCCCCAAGCGGAGCCGAAAACCGCGGCCGAAACCGCAAACTTTATTCTTTCCGAATATTTCATCGCATTTCCTCTTTATGAGAACAATAACAGTTTATCATTTCTTTATCGTGCGAAATTATAATCGCGCATCCGCCTTTCTCGGCATAACTCGATATTTCGTTAAAAAAAACATCGTCGTCAAATAAAGGCTCGTCTATTATTATGCAGCAAGGAGATATTTCCATAGCCAAGCGGGCTATAAATTTCTGAGCGTTAGAATATCCCAGATAGGAAACAAAACAATTTTCATACCCTTTATAACCTTTCTTAGATAAAAATTCTCCCGCTTTTTGGGCGCCCAAAAATAATCGGGCGTTTTCATATAAAGTTTGCCCCGGCAAAGCCGCATAAGGAAAAGACGGAATCAAAAAAACTTTCCCGGGAACATTTATTCTTCCTTCGTATCCTTTTAAAAAGGACGCAAGTATCTTGGCAAAAGTTGTCTTACCGCATCCGTTAGGTCCGTAAAGTCCGTTGATACATCCTTTATAAAAAACACAAGAAAAGTCGGAAATTATTTTTCTATCGCCGTAAGAAAAAGAAATTTTTTCGCACATCAAAGCTTCTGAAGCCGGTTTCGGTTTTATAAACTTATTCTCTTTTAAATTTTTTATAAAACCCGGGTAAACGCGGCCGGAAGAAATATTAAAAAGCCTAAAATCAAAAAGTTTTTGAAGATTATATTTTGAAGAGAAATAACATAATATTTTCCCTTCGCTCGAAATCTTTTCCAAAAAACGAGGAATAAGATTTAAAGAATGAAAATCGAAATGAGAAAAAGCTTCGTCAAAAGCCAGAACTCCGGGACCTTCGAAAGCGCAGGCGCAGGAAATTAAATATTTTTGAAGTTCTCCGGCCGAAAAAAAAGAGGTTTTAAGTTTTAACTTATCTTGCAAACCCCAAAAAGAACAGTTTTTTAAAAATAATTCGTAAGAAAAAAAAGAAGAATTTTTGCCGTAAAAAAGAGCCTCCGAAAGCGCGGTTTCCCCCAATATTTGAGAATACAAATCTCGCAAAACCGCGCAAGAGTTAAAATCGGAAAAGTTATTAAATTTTATCTCTCCGGACAGGACGCCTTTATCGAAATCGGGAATCAGTCCGCAAATAGATTTGACCAAAGAAGTCTTTCCGCTTCCGCTTTCACCCGTAAAAAAAGCGTGTTCTCCCCGCGGTACGAAAAAAGAAATATCGTTCAAAATTTTTTTTTCGTTTAAAGATAAATTTAGATCGTTTACTTTAAACCCGTCCATAAAATTATTTCTTCTATTTTAGGCGTTTCGAATACTATTTCGGCATCGATATATTTTTTAACTTTTTGAGACAAAGAGTTTCTGCACGAAGCCAAAAACATACCTCCGTATTTTTTTTTAATATTTTCTATCAAAAAATTATGTCCGCGGCCCACTAACTCCAAAGGGCCTATTTCGTCCAAAAAAAAGAAAGGCTTATCAAAATCTTTTAAAGCATATTTTAGAACCTTATCGAAAGAATAGGGAAAATAACATAACCCGTCGCCGTATACGCAAGCCAAAAATATTTCTTTTTTTAATTTGGGAAAAAAGGCGTAGTAATTTCTAATCTCATTTACGTTTTTTTTTTCGGCCCAAAAACCGCCGCAATTAATTCCTTTATTTTCGGCGGCCGCAAAAAGAGATTTTATCAAAGAAGTTTTTCCCCATCCTACCGGGGCTGAGATTAGAGCCGATTTCATTTTAATCGCGATATTCCATTTTATGCGAAATAAGCTTTTTATTACGGTAATAAAAAACTCCGGAAAAAAATCCTTTTTTATCCAAATACTTTAAAAATACTTTATCGCCCTCCCAGAGATTAAGAGAAAGAAGCTTATTGTCTTTAACCCAGGTCAAATCGCCTTCGGAACATTTTCTTAATTTTCCGGAAATTTTTTTAGCGACAAATACGAAAACCATCCAATCGTTTTTCCCGTCAAAATCCGGAAATATAAGAAGTCCTTTAAGAGGCGGATTTTTTATTTTCAATCCCGATTCTTCGAATACCTCTCTCTTTACGCATTCTAAGGGAGTTTCTCCGCTTTCCATTTTACCGCCGAGTCCGTTATATTTGCCTTCGTGAATGTCGTTTTTCCTCTTATTTCTAAAAAGCATCAAGGTTTTACCTTTATTTTTTACATAACAAAGAGTGGCGGCTATAAATTTTTTTCTCATGAAAAGAGCTCCGTACTCAAATATCTTTCGGCGGTATCGGGCAATATTACGGCTATTTTTTTACCCGAAAAATCTTTCGATATTTCCAAAGCGGCTTTTACCGCGGCGCCCGAACTTATGCCGGCAAATATGCCTTCTTTTTTGGCCAATTCCGAAGCGGTTTTTAAAGCGTCCTCGTCGGAAACTTTTATTATTTTGTCTATGATAGAAATATCCAATATCTCCGGCTTAAATCCGGCTCCTATTCCTTGTATTTTATGAACGCCTCTTTCTCCCCCCGAAAGAACCGGAGAATTCAAAGGTTCGACCGCTATTATTTTTATATTCGGAATTCTTTCTTTAAGGTAAGACCCGGCCCCGCTTAATGTTCCTCCGGTTCCTACGCCGCAAACAAAAAAATCAAGCTTGCCGCCGGTATCGTTCATTATTTCCGGACCGGTAGACGAATAGTGAACGGAAACATTGGAGGTGTTTTCAAATTGAGCCGGCATAAACCATCCGTTTTGATCGGATAATTCTTTTGCTTTCTCAACCGCTCCCTTCATTCCTTCTTTTGCCGCGGTTAGGATAATTTCTCCTCCGAAATACTTTATTATTTTTCTTCTTTCCAAAGACATATTTTCGGGCATCACGATTACCGTTTTAAAGCCCATAGAAGCTCCCAGCCAGGCCAAAGATATGCCGGTATTCCCGCTTGTGGCTTCTACGACGGTCGAGCCTTTTCTTAAGCGTCCGTCGATAAAAGCGTCGGATATCATTCCGTAAGCCGTTCTATCTTTTACGCTATGCAGGGGATTAAAAGATTCCAGTTTGGCGTAAATCTCGTTTTTCACGCCTTCGTTCAATCGGTTAAGCTTAATCGTCGGAGTTCTCCCTATCAACTGCGATATGTTTTCATATATTTTCATTTGCTTTTCTCCGATTTAAGTTTTGCTATTTCCCGCCAGATCTTATTCATTTCTTCTTCGTAATAATTTTGAACTTTTTGATGAGATAAAATTTCTTTCCCGGCGCCGAAGCCGCCGGGTTTTGCCTCTACGCCAAAAACAGAACAATCGGGACAAACATTTTTTAAAACCACAGATCCCGCTCCTATTCGAGCTCTCTCTCCTATTTTTATATCGCCCAAAACTATCGCTCCCGCCCCTATTACGGCTCCGTTTCCCACGGTAGGATGACGTTTTTTCTTTTCCAGAGACACTCCTCCCAAAACCGCACCTTGATAAATGATGACATCGTCGCCCACTTCGGCAGTTTCGCCTATGACTACCCCCATACCGTGATCTATGAATACTCTTCTGCCTATTTTTGCCCCCGGATGTATTTCTATGCCGGTAATAAATCTGGAAATATGAGACAATCCTCTCGCCAAGAAAAAAAATCCTTTAATCCAAAGCTTATGCGCTATTCTATGAATCCATATTGCGTGAAGTCCGGGATAGAAAAATAAAACTTCGGCAAAACTTCTGGCCGCGGGATCTTTCTTAAAAACATTATTTATATCTTCTTTAAAAGAAGAAAGCATAAGCTTATTATATAATTTTGAGAACCTATGTTGAGAAATAAAAAGGCCGCCTTAACGGCGGCCTTTTACGAGTAATATTTTTTACTTTTTATAAATTTCCAAATTGCCGTTTATTATTTTGAAAACATAATTCGGTTCCATTGAAGGGAAAACCGTCCCCGAAGGTTTTATTTCGGATTCTTTTATTAAAAAATAGTTAGAAGCGTCTTGAACGGGGAAAGGGATCAAAAGAAGCAGGTTATTTTCGGTAAACTTTGCGTTTCCCCCTCCGGTTTGAATTATTTCGCTTCCGTAAGCCAGTTTATATGTTTTGGAAAGTCTTATTTCAAAAGCCTTGGCCGCAACCGCTTCTCCCAGTTTATCCAAGCTGGAATTTACTACCGCTCCCGAAGGCCCCTTTATTTCAAGTTTGCTTTTTGCCGGGTCGGAAGCGTTGGCATAAACTTTTGCGGTATATTTTTCTCCGTCTATTACGACGGTTTTAGAGCCGCTCATAAAAATCCCCCAATTTACTATTTCCATGGCCCTTATGAAAAAAGTTTCGCTTCTTTGAGTGGTAAGAGTCATAAAAAACTTATCTTTATCCGCGCATTTATTGGAAAGGTCGGGACAATTTACCGCTTTGGAGCCGCTTACATAAACCAATGTGCCTTTGGAAGTTTTGAAAGTTATCGGACCTTTTAAATACTCGTTTTTTATCTTTGACAGTTCTATGCTGTAAACGGCGTCTACCTGTCCGCCGGATTTATTAGGATAAAATTTTTCGCCCGTCTGTTCCTGAGTTTTTATCAAAGAATCCATATATTCCAAAAACAATCTCAGTTCTTCGCGCGAAGAGTCGTCTTTTTCAAAAAAAGGCGAAGGCATTTCTATTTTCTTGTTTTCCGCCGAAGATATGTCTTCTTCCAATGAAGAGCAAAAAGATTTCGTTACCGAAAAAATAAAAATTAAAGCAAACATTATTTTAATCATAAAACCTCCGCTCAATATGTTATAGCTTGCGGATAAAAAAATATCAAGTGCTTTGAGGTAAATTGTCCGGCCTTAAAGACCTAAGCGGCCAAAATATTTTTAAGGCTAAGAAACGGCCGGCCGTAGAAAGAGCCAAAAGAAAAAGAAAAGGATGGGCGTATATTTTATCAAGATAATCGTATATAAGTCCGCCTAAAATAGAACCGGAAAACTGAGCCGCAGAAGCTAAAAATATTAAGAAAGAATTATATCTGGTTCTCAAAGCCGCAGACAAATATTCGTAAACCAATGCCGTACTGCCCGACGCATAAGCTCCCCAAGCGATTCCGGAGAATATTTCCACCGCCGTTAAATAGTAAAAATTGCGCGAAAAAATCCAAAGCAGGGAAACCAGAGGTATAAAAAAGAAGGAATAGCACAATACTTTTACCGAACCTTTTCTATCTAACATTATCCCCCAGTTTTTCATAAGAAACCATGTCAAAAATTGTCCTATTGACGACAAAATTATATATTTGCCGTATCCGAATTTCAAATCCTTTAGAATATAAACCGAAAAATAAGGGGCGGCCAAGTAAGTGGAAAACAATAATATAAAAACCGCATAAAAAACTCCGGATACGTTTTTATTTTCATTTTTTTCAAAAAGAGGAAAAATAATTCCCGAAAAAGTTTTTGGAATATGAAATCTCCGAAAGGATTCGTACATTAAAGTTATATAGTATGCGCAAGCAAACCTCGCCAAAGCGGCGGTAAAAAATAAGGAAAAAAAAGCCAAAGAATTTTCCCCTCTAAATTTAAGAAACAAAGACGCCGCAATCCCCGTTATAAAATAAGAAATTCCTATCAATCTGTTTCTAAAACCGAAAAAACGTCCTCTTGAAGAAGCCGGCAGGTATTCCCCCATCAGAGTAAACCACGGAGCCGAAGAAAGACTTCCGAAACATGCGTATAGGACGGCAAAAAAGATAAAAGAATAAAGAGCCGTTTTACCTTCTAAAAAAACGCAAAAAGAAGCGGCGGCCAATGTAATAGCCTGAAAAAAAACCGACCAAAAAACGACTTTTTTGCAGCTTTTAAAAAAATAAACGAAAAATTCGGCAAAAATCTGAACAAAAGAAGCGGCAAGTACGGGTAAAGATCTCAAAATACCTATCGCAAGAGGACCGGCTCCCAGATACAAGGCGAAAGGCACCGAATAATTTTCGGCCAAAGAAAACATCGCGGCCCAAAAGACTCCGTCTTTTACCGAGGCTTTCAAAGATGTTTTAACTTTGGAAGTCATATAACCTCTACAAAAATTATATAATTTATCGATATGCTAAAAACGAGTTTGGAAGGGTTTTATGGAATTTAAACTTCAAAAAGAGAGTCCTTATCATAAAGACGGAATACTTTCATGCTGCGTAAAAAATAATTTCTTGGCCACCGCATCCGAAGACGACAGCGCGGTTATTTGGAGTCTTCCGGATCTAAATCCCATAAGGCAATCAAAACTTCACGATAAAGACATAAAGAAAATAATTTTTTCTCCGTGCGGCAAATATCTGATAACTGCCTCCGCAGACGGAGAAATAAAATCTTCCGATTTTTCCGACTTTTCCGTTAAAACTGCGACTAAAGAACATTCTTCCGCCGTTAATGAAATATGTTTTATTTCCGATAAAAATTTTTTAAGCGTATCCGACGATTCCACGGCAAAACTATGGGAATTGGGAAACAAGTCTTGCTTAAAAACTTTAAAGCCCGGCATCGGCAATATCAAGGCATGCGCCGCCGGACAAGGGAAAGTGCTAATAGGCGGTTCGTCTCTTGTTTTTTTAGATCCAAACCTTTCCACCTTAAAAAAACATTCCGATTATCTATACGGAATAAATAAAATAAAGGTAAACGAAAATAAAGCGTTCGTATCCGCTTCTATGGAAAAAACTCTGGAAATATGGGATTTAAATTCCATGAATATCTTAA
>JAAYVI010000058.1 GCA_012517235.1 Elusimicrobiota bacterium
AGTTCCGAAGGGATTTTAATTGTCATTCCTGGCAAAGCCTTGGAAGGATCCGGCGACAAATTATTGTATCTCACCAAAACATCCCATTTGGTCGGATCTTTCAAGTATTTATTGGAAATATCCCAAAGAGTCTGCCCGGGCTTAATAACTATGCTTTGAACTTCCTGTTGAGCCGCCGAAAAAGACGATATAAATAGCGTCAAAAATAAGCTAATGCGATACATAAACTTTATCTTCGTATTTTTTAAGTCCGATAGGGATCTTGAAAACAAAACGAGCCCCTTTTCCGTCTTCTTGTTCCGCCCATATGTCGCCCAAATGCGCCTTTGTTATATGCTTGCATATGGTAAGACCCAAACCGGTACCCCCCGCCTTTTGACCTTTAACCTGTTCGAATTTTTCAAAAACCTTATCCACATAGTCCTTAGGCAAACCTTCCCCGGTATCTTCCACCCATCCGTAAAACCACTCTCTGTCCTTTTTCATACCTATGGTTATTTTTCCGTTTTCCGGAGTAAATTTTACCGCATTGCCTATCAAATTTATAAAAACTCTTTCTATAAGCTGCGCGTCGCAAGCTATTACATAAGGCGAATCCGCCAAAATTTCAAATGTTATTTTTTTCTTGGAAGCCAAAGATTCCATGAGTTCCGCGCTTTTTCGGGCAACTTCCGCCAAGTCTGTTTCGCCTATGTTGATTTCCATCTTGCCCGCTTCCATCTTTGCTATATCCAGTATGTTATTTATCATTCCCAGCAGTCTAAAAGCCGCCCTGTCCATGGATATAAGCATTTTTTTCTGAGCATCCGTAAGCGGACCGGGAATTTCCTTAAGCATAAATTCGACAAATCCTTTTATTGCTCCCATAGGATTTCTTAAATCGTGGGTTATAGAATGCAAAAATTCTTCTTTTATTCTTTCAAGCTCTTTGGACAGTGTTATGTCATAAATCGCTATGAGATATCCGTTTCTTTCTTTTTTATCCGGCATATTTATTTCGCTTATAATGGCTTTAAAAACTCTCTTTGCGCCCGCCGTATCCAACTCAAATTCTTTTGAGGAGTCAGGATCGGATCTTAAAAATTCTCCGAAAAAATCTTTAAGTTTTTCTTCTTTTATTTCCGATATGAAATTTTTATTTTCGCAAGTTTCAGGATCTATTTTTAAGAGAGAAGAAGCCTTTCTGTTTATAAGCTGAAGATTATACTGCAAGTCCAGCATCACTATTCCGTCTTCGGTAGAGAATAAAACCGCTTGAGTATTTTTTCTTTCTTTCAAAATTTTTTCTATCTGCATTTCCGAATAAAGTTTAAGCTGCCAAATCATGTCGTTAAACGTTTCCGCGAGATCTTTAAGTTCGTCCGAAGAATTTACCGAAACGGATTGATTAAAATCCCCGGAAGAAACCTTTTTTGCCGCTTGAGTTATTTTAAGTATGGGACCGGACATGGTTTTGGATATGAAGTATGCTACGGGTAGTACCGAAAAGGCCAAAGCCAAAAGTATTAAAATGGCTTCCTTTTTCATCGAAAGAGCGTATTTATAAGCGTCGGATCTGCTTTGTCGGACTATTACGGCGGCGGATAATGATTCGCTGAAAGAATAAGCCGCCAAATATTCTTTTCCTTTTTTATCCTTAAAAGAAGAAGCGGCACTTGACAAATTTTTTAAAGCCTGCGAAGATACAGGCCATAAAGGAGCGTCCGAAATATCTTTAGAAATATCCGAACAAGCCAATATATCTCCCGCACGGCTTAATATGATAACTATGCCGTCGGAACCTATGTTTGAAAGGTTCAGCGAATCAAAAAACTCTTTCTTTTTCAGCACGAATTTTAAAAAGAAAGATTCGAAAGGGTACAAAATTATTATGTCGTCTTTATCTTTTGAAACCGTAACCGTTCTTTTTTTG
>JAAYVI010000059.1 GCA_012517235.1 Elusimicrobiota bacterium
ACCGCTTCTTCTAATTCGTCTTTAATGTTTTTAAAAATCTTTTTCTGAGCTATTTTCTTATTTATCAAAAAAAGCCAAGGCTTAGCATTAAAAAGATTTATGACACTTCCACAATCAAAATACTGTCCCTTTTTATAAAGATAATCGTATACTGCGCAAGAAAGCGCATAATCTTCTTCGGTATCAAGAGTAATTCTTATTTCCGGTCTATTTAATTTCTTAGGCGCTTCCAGAAGTTTTATTTTAAACTTTTTAGGATTATTATAAATATAAAGAGTTACATGTTCTCTAAACTTTATGTTTTTACATTCTTTAAATGATTTCTCAAGAGCATCAATACTAAAAACTTCGCAATCTAAACCATGGGGATAAGTTCTTTTCAAGGTATTTGAAGCATAATCACAATTATTTTTTAGAAATAATTCGATCAAATCATCTACTATTTTACAATCGACAAAAGGACAATCCGAAGTTACCCTTACAATAGCATCCAATTTATTTTCTTTTGCGGCATAATAATATCTTGATAAAACATCTTCTTTCGAACCTCTAAAAAAATAAACCTTATTTTTTTTCGCTATATTAATTATCTTATCGTCTTCTCTATCGGTAGTAGTCGCAACTATCACTCTATTAGAGAATTTAGATAGTTTACATCTCTTTATTACCTGATCTAAAACGGTATATTTAGAATTATAAGGCAGTTTAAGTAAAACTTTTTTAGGGAGTCTTGTAGAAGATGTTCTTGCCTGAATTATTATTCCGATATTCATATCGCATTTACTGCTTCTTTAATACTATTAACCGTATAGATTAATTCTTCATTAGTTAAAGCGGGATACATCGGCATTGAAATTTCCCTATAGTAAAATTCTTCCGCCAAAGGACATAATCCCTCTTTATATCCCAAATTTCTATAGTATGGATGGGAATAGACTGGAATATAATGAACTTGAACTCCTATATTCTTACTTCTTAAAAAATCAAACATTTTCTTCCTTTTAATTCTACTCTCCGTTCTTATAGGATATAAATGATAGGAAGATTTCGCATAGCCTTTTTCGGTCGGCAGAGTTATTCCTTTTATATCAGCTAATTTTTCTTTGTAAATTTTAGCTATTTCTCTTCTTCTTTTAACAAAAGAATCCAATTTATTCATTTGTGAAATTCCCAAGGCGCATTGAAAATCGGTTATCCTATAATTGAAACCTAAATACTGCATCTCATAATACCATGCGCCGTCGTACTTGCTATCATAATATCTAAAATTCTCTTTGGTTATACCATGGGTTCTTACGGCCATAAGCTTATCGTATAAATCTTTTCTATTGGTCAATACGGCTCCGCCTTCGCCAGTTGTAATATGTTTAACCGGGTGAAAACTTAGAATAGTCATATCGGAATATTTGCAATTTCCGATTTTATCTCCTTTATATTCTGCGCCGAGCGCATGAGCCGCGTCTTCTATTACGATAAGATTATATTTTTTTGCAATTTTTTCTAATTTTTCCAAATCTACCGGATGTCCGGAATAATGAACCGGAATAATTGCTTTTGTTTTTTTGGTTATTAAACTTTCTATTTTATCAATAGCGATATTACCGGTATCGGGTTCAATATCACAAAAAACGACATTACCGCCGCAATATAACACGCAATTAGCCGAAGCCGCAAAAGTCAAAGGAGAAGTAATAACTTCGTCGCCGTTTTGAATTTCCGCGGCCAAAGCTGCCATATGAAGAGCCGCAGTACCGTTTGAAACCGCAACCGCATATTTTGCCCCCGTATACTTACACAAAGATTCTTCAAATTCTCTAACTTTTGGTCCCTGCGTTATCCAGTCGGTTTTCAGAACGCCGGAAACGGAACTTATATCGGCATCATCTATATATTGTTTTCCGTAAGGAATAAGTTTATCGCTCATATTATTTTTAATAATTGGTTTTTAGTAAGCCAGCAGTTATTAGATCCGCTTTCGTATCTAAACCCAAAGGGAAGTTCCTTCCCATTTTTAGGCGGTTTAAAATTCCATTTGGGGCCTTCGGGTAAAATTAGGTAATAATTTTTATATTCTAAAGAATGTCTCGCCTCGTCTTCGGTTAAAAGACATTCGTGTATTTTTTCACCCGGCCTTATCCCGGTATACTTTATTTTACATTCGGGAGCTATAGCTCTCGCGAGCTCCGTTATCTTCATACTCGGTATTTTAGGGACAAAGACCTCTCCGCCCTGCATATTTTCGATACATTTTATTACAAATTCGACACCCTGTTCCAAAGTAAGCCAGAATCTTGTCATTCTTTCATCGGTAATCGTAAGAATTCCGCTTTCCTTTTGTTTTTTAAACACAGGCACAACGCTTCCTCTTGACCCCACCACATTGCCATACCTGGCGCAAGACATATTAGTTTTATGAGTAGAGCCTCTATAATTATTTGCGGCCACAAATAATTTTTCCATACACATCTTAGTAGCTCCGTAAAGGTTAACAGGATTTACGGCCTTATCGGTACTTATGGCAAGAACCTTATCAACATTTTTATTTAGAGCGGCATTTATTATATTTTGACCGCCTATTATATTCGTCATTACTGCTTCAAAAGGATTATATTCGCAAGCAGGGACTTGTTTTAAAGCCGCGGCATGCACAACTATATCTACTCCTTCCATCGCTCTATTTAATCTTTCGCTATCTCTTATATCTCCTATAAAAAATCTAAGTCTTTTATCATAATTAAACTTTTTTTCCATTTCCCACTGTTTAAGCTCATCGCGGCTGTATATTCTTATAACTTTAGGATTATATTTTTTAAGCATTATTTCAGTAAACTTATTTCCAAAAGATCCGGTGCCTCCGGTTAAAAGTATTGTCTTATTTTTATAATTCATATTTTCTCCGAAAATAAACTTTTGAGAATCCTGTATTTATATTTAAATTATATATAATTTGAAAATGTATTTTATGAGTGACTTCTGTAACTAAGTGTTTATTTCCTTCCGTATTGGTCTTCGAAGCGAACGATATCGTCCTCGCCGACATATTCGCCGTTTTGAACTTCTATAAGTTCCAGAGGGACTTTGCCGGGATTTTCAAGGCGGTGTTTTACCGATTTCGGCACGAAAGTGCTTTCGTTTTCGTGTACGAGTTTTACGTTATCTCCGTTTGTAACTTTGGCCACGCCTTTTACCACTATCCAGTGTTCGGAACGGTGATGATGCATTTGTATGCTGAGCTTTTCGCCCGGTTTTACGGTTATTCTTTTTATTTTATATCTTAAACCTTCTTCCAGAACGGTATAAGAACCCCAAGGTCTATAAACCGTAGTATGCTCCATAACTTCTTTGGCTTTGCGCTGTTTTAAAATATTTACCATTTCCTTTACTTTTTGAGACGAGCCCCTTTTGGCTATTAATAGAGCGTCTTTCGTATCTACCACTATCAAATCTTGAGCGTCTATGGCGGAAACCAATCTGTCTTGAGCGTAGAATATGGAATTTTTGGAATTTATTTCCACCACATTGCCGATTCTGATATTTCCGTCTTCGTCTTTCGGTTCTATTTCGTCCAGAGAATCCCATACACCCAAATCCGACCATAAAATATCGGCTTCTATGACCGATGACTTGGACGTTTTTTCCATTACGGCATAATCTATGGAAATATTGGGCATTTCGGAAAAAGAAGAAAGCATTTTATCGTAAGAGAGATTTAATTTTTTTGCTATTTGCGGAGAGTATTTTTTTAATTCTTTAATCATCGTTTCCATAGTAAAGCCGAACATTCCCGAATTCCAATAATAAAGCCCGCTTTTGAGATATTTCTGCGCGGTAGGCAAATCGGGCTTTTCGACAAATTTTTCCACTTTAAAAGATTTTTCGAAAGATTTTATTTTTTCCCCTCTTTTTATATAGCCGTATCCGGTATTTGGCTCTTTGGGTTTTATGCCGAAAGTAACTATATTGCCGTTTTGGGCCAATTTTTCGCAAAGCATCAGATTTTCGGTAAATTTCTTCACCGGTTCTATTATGTGGTCCGAAGGGCAGACAAAAATGGGTTCGTCCGGCGAACATTTAAGTTTTTCTATGAAAAATTTAATAGAAAGAGCTATGGCGGGAGCCGTATTTCTGCCCATAGGTTCCAAGATTATATTGTTTTCTAAATTTCTTGAAACTTTTTTAAGTTCTTCCATTACGTGGAATTTATAATCTTCGTTTGTGATTACATAAATATCTTCGTATTTCAAATAATCGCAAAGGCGTTCCACGGTTTTAAGAAGAAGCGATTTTCCTTGATGTATGGGAGCAAATTGTTTAGGCAGGCCGTATCGAGATAAAGGCCAAAGTCTGGTGCCGGATCCGCCGGCTAAAATAATCGCTTTCATAAAAACCTCCTTATTCTTCGCTTATTTTTTCGCCCTGTATTTCGCGGTATACTCTTTTAAGATCCGCTTCTATCATCAAATCCACAAGTTCTTTGAATTTTGTTTTAGGCTGCCAGCCCAAATGTTTTTTTGCTTTGGCGGGGTTTCCAAGCAATAAATCCACTTCGGCCGGGCGATAGAATTTTTCCGATACTTCCACTAAAACTTTTCCTGTTTTTTTATCAAGCCCTTTTTCCGAAAGGCCTTTACCTTTCCATATTATGTCTATCCCTATATGCTTAAAAGAATATTCTATAAGCTCGCGTATGGTGTGAGTTTCGTTTGTGGCCAAAACATAATCGTCGGCTTTTTCCTGTTGAAGCATAAGCCACATCCCCTCGACATACTCTTTGGCATAGCCCCAGTCGCGTTTTGAATCCATATTGCCCACTACCACCTTATCCTGAAGGCCGTATTTTATTCTTGCTGCGGCATTGGTAAGTTTTCTGGTTATAAATTCCAATCCTCTAAAAGGCGATTCGTGATTGAAAAGTATGCCGGAACAAGCGAAAAGGCCGTATGATTCCCTGTAATTAATCGTTATCCAGTGAGCGTAAAGTTTGGCCACGCCGTAAGGGCTTCTGGGATAGAAAGGCGTTTTTTCGTTCTGAGGTACGGATTGAACTTTGCCGAACATTTCGCTTGTGGATGCCTGATAAAATTTTGTTTTGGGGCTTAAAAGCCTTATAGATTCGAGTATTCTTAAAGGGCCTATGCCGTCTACTTCGCCGGTGAAAAGCGGCTGGTCGAAAGAGGCCTGTACAAAACTTTGAGCGCCCAAATTATAAACTTCGTCCGGTTTTATTTTTTTTATAATGTCAAAAATATTTGAAAATTCGAGTAAGTCCATATAAATATGTTCTATTTTATTATGTATGCCTAATTCTTTTAATCGCCAAAGAGAAGAATCGCCGCTTCTTCTGTCGGCTCCGTAAACTTTATATCCTTTTTTCAAAAGTAAATCCGCCAAATAAGCGCCGTCCTGACCTCTAATCCCGGTAATTAATGCTTTTTTCATTTTTCCTCCGATTTATATAATGATTATATTAAATACGTAAAAACTTTTCTAAGGATGGTATAGGTTTTTACCTATAAGAATAATTTTTATTCAGCCAATTGCGGTAAGAGCCGTCTTTTACGGATTTAACCCACGATTCATTTGATATATACCATTTTATTGTTTCTCTTATGGCTTTATCAAAATCATAAGCCTGTTTCCAGCCCAATTCTTTTTTTATTTTTGAGCAATCTATGGCATATCGTTTGTCATGTCCTGGCCTGTCCTTGACGAAGGTTATCAAATCGGAATATTTTTTTGATTTTAGAAAAGGATTTTTAGAAGAAGGTTTTATTTCTTCAAGCAAAGAACATATTTTTTTTACTATTTCTATGTTTTGTTTTTCGCATTCTCCGCCGATATTGTAAGTTTCTCCCAATTTACCTTTTTTCAATATTGTCCAAATAGCCGAGCAATGGTCTTCGACATAAAGCCAGTCGCGCACATTTTTACCGTCGCCGTATATGGGAAGATTTTTGCCTTCCAAAGCGTTAAGTATTATTAAAGGTATGAGTTTTTCGGGGAATTGATAAGGGCCGTAATTATTGGAACAATTGGAAACGGTGACAGGCAGGCCGTAGGTATGAGAATATGCTCGAACCAAATGATCCGAAGCGGCTTTTGAAGAAGAATATGGGCTTCTGGGATCATAAGGAGTTGTTTCCTTGAAATAACCTTTGGGGCCCAAAGAACCGTAAACCTCATCCGTGCTTACATGATGAAAACGTGTGTTTTTAGAGTTTTTCCAAAAATTAAAAGAGCTTTGAAGTAAAATGAAAGTACCTTCTATGTTTGTTTTTATGAATTCTTCCGGGCCGAGTATGGATCGATCTACATGGCTTTCGGCCGCAAAATGGACTATAGTATCTATTTCGTATTTTTCCAAAGTTTTTTCTACCGCTTTTCTATCGCAAATATCGCCTTTTATGAAAAAATATCTTTTATCGTAATATTTTTCGCAAATATCGGTTAAATTTTCCAAATTTCCGGCATAAGTAAGCTTATCGAAATTTATTATTTTGCCTTTAAAATCTTTTTGAGAAAAAACATATCTTATGAAATTCGAGCCTATAAAACCCGCTCCGCCCGTTACCATGATGTTTTTCATTTGACCTCCAGATAAGGCAGATTTTTGTCTTTTTCGGATAAAAATACTTCTCTTAAAGGCCATTTCACGGATAGAAACGGATCGTCGTATTTTATTCCGCTATCGTGAGAAGGAGAATATTCGCGCGAACATTTGTAAAATACTTCCGCTTCTTCGCTTAAAGTTAAAAATCCGTGAGCAAAACCTTCGGGAATAAAAAGCATATTGAAATTTTCTTCGCTAAGTTCGAAAGCTAACCATTTGCCGTATGTTTTAGAGCCTTTTCTTAAATCGGCGGCTACATCCCATATTTTACCCTTTATACAGCGGACAAGTTTGGCTTGGGCGAAAGGCTCTTTTTGAAAATGAAGACCGCGCAAAACGCCTTTTGAAGATTTGGAGCGATTGTCCTGAACAAAATCGCAATTTATTCCCGCTTTAACAAATTCGCTTTTTTTATACTCCTCGGCGAAAAAACCTCTTTCGTCTTTGAATATTTTCGGTTTTACAAGTATAAGCCCGTCTATGGACGTTTTTTCAAATTGGAAAGGCATTATTCGCTCGCTATTTTAAGAAGATATTCGCCGTAAGAATTTTTGTTTAGCTTATCGGCCAATTTTAGCAATTGTTCTTTGGATATAAATCCTTTTTTATAAGCTATTTCTTCCAAACATCCTATTTTGAGGCCTTGTCTTCTTTCTATGGTCTCTATGAATTCCCCCGCTTCCAATAAACTCGAATATGTACCCGTATCCAGCCAGGCATATCCGCGGCCCATCACTTCGACTTTTAATCTTCTTTCTTTTAGATACTCCAAATTAAGATCCGTTATTTCCAATTCTCCGCGAGCGGAAGGTTTAAGAGAGCCGGCTTTGGAACAAACATCGGAAGGATAAAAATAAAGGCCTATTACAGCCCAATTTGATTTTGGTTTTTTGGGTTTTTCTTCTATGGTAATTGCATTATTTCCTTTGTCGAGTTCTACGACACCGTATCTTTCCGGATCGTTTACATAGTAGCCGAAAACGGTGGCTTTATTGTCTTTTATATTTTTTATCGCTTTATCGAGAAGTTCCGTAAAACCGTGGCCGTAGAAGATATTGTCGCCTAAAACCAGACAACCGGGACCACCGCCTAAAAATTCTTTGCCCAAGATGAAAGCTTCGGCCAATCCGTTGGGAGAAGGCTGTTCTTTATACGAAAGCTTAAGCCCCAAATGAGAACCGTCTTGGAAAATATCTTTAAATCTCGGCAAATCTTTGGGAGTGGAAATTATGAGTATTTCCTTTATCCCGGCCAGCATTAAAGCCGATATAGGATAATAAATCATAGGTTTGTCGTAAATAGGCAGAAGCTGTTTGCATACCCCCATAGTAATAGGATATAGACGCGTACCTGAACCTCCGGCAAGTATTATTCCTTTCATTTTAAACCCCGTAAATTTTGATTTTTATCTAATGGCTCGCTTACCCGGGCATATCTAACAGAAAGCAAAAATGCCCGGTATGTCTTGGCTACAAGTAAATTTCCTGACGGAAATTTCTCGCAGCCCGCCCCTCGCGGTCCTCGCCTTGCCTTCGGCAAACTCGGACATCGCTGCGGTCTTCAAGTCCTAACGCGAGCCAAGCAGTTGGCTCGCTTACCAGGGCATATCTAACAGAAAGCAAAAATGCCCGGTATAGGACTTGAACCTATGACCTTTCCCATGTCAAGGGAACGCGCTAGCCAACTGCGCCAACCGGGCTTATAAAATAATTATAGCAAATATCCTTTTCTTTTAAACCGTTTGTTAACCCTCAGGGTTAACATGGTTATTCTATGATTAAATCTTTTATTTTTGACAAATCTCTTTGATAGGATATTCTATCTTCTACAAAATTACGATATTCTTCGGATTTTATATTAAAAAATTCAAAAAAATCACAAATACCTTTATTTTTAGACCCTAAATATTCAGAATAAGAAGAATATTCCCAATCAATAGGATTTTCTACTATATAAGCGGTTGAGGGATTAAGATGTATGTATCTGGTTATATGAAGAAGTTGTTCGTCCGTTTTTATTAAAACATCTTTAAAATTACCCTGCCATAAAGGGCCTTTTCTTTTGTGATTCAAATTGAAATGTCTGGTATAACTATCGCAAACATTGGATATAAAAGAAGATATTCCTCCATCCTCTAATTGTTTTAGTATAAAGTGAAAATGAGTAGGCATTAAACAGTAAGAAATAATTTGTACAAGAGAATTTTCCTTTTTCTCCTTAAGATCTTCTATTAAACCGTCAAAAGTTCTCATAAATCCGGAAAAACTTTTCTCTCTTCTTTTCGAATTGTAAAATAAAACTCTGCTTAAAAAATCTTCATAATCTTTTTGGACATTAAAAATGACATACCCTGATATACTTTTATTGAATATATGATATATCTCTCCGGTAGCTATTGGAAATTTTCTTATATTCATATCCCCCCTCTCAAAATGTTAACCCTCACAAAATGTTAACCCTCAGGGTTAACATTTTGGTTATTATACATTTTTTGTTAACCTCGAGGGTTGAAAAGAGGTTATTTATAGGGATATTCGGCTATTATTACGGATTTTATTCCGCCTCTGGGCGTAAAGGTGCCTGTCACCACGCATTTTTTCGGCTTTATCGCTTTAACCACATCGTCCAAAACTCTGTTAGCTATATTTTCCATAAAAATGCCCAAATTTCTATACTGAAGGAAATAATATTTCAGAGATTTTAATTCCAAACAAAGTTTATTCGGGATATATTCTATGGTTATGGTTCCGAAATCGGGCAAACCGGTTTTGGGACATACGGAAGTAAATTCCGGATGCTCTATTTTTATCCGGTAATCTCTTTTATACTGATTTTCCCAGGCTTCTATGGCCGGTAAATCTATCTTTTTAAAAGAAGCGGCCTGTTCGTCGCTGTATCCGAAACTTGTTTTTTTATTTTTCATTTTTCCTCCTAAACTTTCATTTTCAAAAGTCTCAAAGAATTAAAAACTACCGACACCGAGCTCAACCCCATAGCCAAAGCGGCCATATATGGTTTCATTAGAAATCCGTTTATCGGATATAAAATGCCGGCCGCTATCGGTATTAGCAAAGCATTGTAAGAAAAAGCCCAAAATAAATTCTGCTTTATTATCTTTTTTATTTTATCCGATAAGGAAATTACTTTTAATATCAAAGATATGTCTTCTTTTAACAAAACCATATCGCTTACCGAAGATGTAAGATCGGAAGATCCTCTCATAGCCACGCCTATGTCGGCCTCGTTTAAAGCGGCCGAATCGTTTATTCCGTCTCCTATCATCAAGACATGCCTTCCGAAGGATTTGTATTTGAGAACGGCGCTGTGTTTTTCGTCCGGCTTAACGCCGTAATAATATTCTTCTATTCCCAATATACGCGCTATTTTTTCCACCGAATTTTTATTATCTCCGCTTACTATTATCGGCTTTATGCCGGCTTTAATAAAATTATCTACGAGTTCCTTGGCATTGTCTCTTAACTTATCTTCAAGAAGAGCATATCCCAAATAAATTTTATTTTTCGCAAGCATTATAACGGAACCGACGGCTTTTTCAATTTCTAAAGAATGAGCGGAAAAATCTATGCCGTTTTTATTCATAAAATCGGGACTTCCCGCCATTACTTTTTCGCCGTTTATGTCCGCGGAAATCCCAAGTCCCGGGAAAGAGATAAAATTCTCGGCCTTAAGAGGTTCTATATTTTTGGCCAGACAATAATTTCTAACCGCGGCGGAAAATACGTGTTCCGAATTATTTTCTACGGTAAAAAGATATTTGAGAAAATCGTTTTCGGAAATATTTATAGGCTTAATCTCCGTCAAAGACATTTTTCCTTGAGTCAAAGTTCCGGTTTTATCCAAAAGAACGGTATCTATCTTGGAAAAGTTTTCCAAAACAGCCGGATTATTTATGGCAAAACCTAATTTTAAAGCTCTGGTATATCCCAGCATTACAGCCAAAGGAACGCTTAGTCCCATGGCACAGGGGCAAGAAACCGCAAGAACCGAAGCAAAAGAATTTACGGCAAAATCCAAACCTTCTCTAAGCCATAAGAAGCCCGAGAAAAAAGCCAAAAATATGACAGCCGGAACAAAGTAGGAAGATATTTTATCCACCGTTTTTTGTATGTTTATTTTTACTCCCTGAGCTTCGTTTATAAGAGCTGCGAGTTTTGCAAGCATCATTTCGGAGCCGACTTTTTCCGCGCGCATTTTCACCGCTCCGGAAAAGTTAACAGAACCGGCATAAAGGAAATCTCCTTCTTTTTTAAGAACCGGTTCGCTTTCGCCGGTTAAAAATCTCAAATCAAAATGCGAAGAACCTTCTATTATTGTCCCGTCGACCGGAGTTTGAGCTCCCGGTTTTACTATTATTATGTCGCCTTTTACTATATCCGATGCTTTTATTTCTAAAACAGATCCTTTTTCGTCTTGCTTCAAAGCAAATTTTGGGAAAAGAGAGTTAAGTTCTCTTACGGCTTTGCCGGCATTATGCCTGCTTTTGGCCTCCAAAAATTTGCCAAGATTTATAAATGCCAGAAGCATCGGTATTTCGTGCCAATGAAAAAAATGCCCTCCGAAATGAGAAGCTTCCGGGAAAAAAACAAAAAAAGAAATATATAAAAACATAACCGAAGAAGAAAGACTTACAAGAGTATTCATATCCGCGCTTTTATTTTTTAGGGAATAATAAAATCCTTTATGGAAATGCCATCCTCCGTAAAGCCATGAAAAACCGGCCATTATAAAAAGAGTAAAATTCGCAAAATCAAAATCGAAAAAAAGAACGGCGGATACGAATGCGGAAATTAAAAATCTGAAAAAATAGGAAGAGCTCTCGGATTTGACCATACTTTCGGAAACGCTCGAAACATTAAGATAATTTTCAAAAACCGCCGAAGGCGTATATCCCAAATCTTTTATTTTATTTTGAAGGCGATTTATTGTAACCGCATCCTCGTCATATTTTATTATTATCGTTTTTGTGGCGACATGCACCGTTACGGAATCTACTCCTCCCATTTTCGAAACCGATTCTTCTATTCTTAAAGCGCAAGCGGAACAAGAAATATCTTCCGCGGCTATTACCGCCTTCTTAAATCTGTGCTGCTTTTTTTTTATAGCCATGAAAGCCATTTTTTTTCAAGGTCCTTGTAATCGGAAAAAATTCCCGGATACGCGTCTTTTAATGCGGAGTCCAAATCGTATCCTTTTTTTATATTTTTCAAAAAAATTGAAAATCTGAAAGTCCCCTCTCTTTTTATCAAATACTCCGCCACGGAAGAACATTGCGCATACCATTTGGAAATATAATCGGACTTATCCGATTTTACCGGATTTAAGGCGGACATTTCCAAAAAAGGAATCGGAGATGTTTTCACTTTCTCGGAAATTATGTTTCTATAATACAAATCGCTTTCGGAAGAAGCTTGTCTTTCCTGGTAAACGGCCAGTCCCTCGGCTATATACGCAAAAGGCGCGGAATAATCTTCGAGAAATTCGTTCAATATCAGATGGGTTATTTCATGAGCCATTATCGATTCAGGAGATTGAGACGGATATGTAAGTATTACATTTCCCAAAGTAACGGCACCGCTCCATTTTTTAGCAGAAGAAGAAATCAGATATTCGCTTTTATCTTTATATACCGCTATTTCATAAGGCTTTTGAGGCACAAAAGAATATAATCCCGTATCTCTCATAACCCGATCGTAAAATCTTTCGGCCAAAGAAGCGTATCTGTCGGCTGTTTGATAATCGCAAGCTTTTACCAAAAAATGAGCCGTTTCTCTCGTTTTAATTTGACAGGAAGGTTCTTTGTAAGATATTGAGGTATAACTTTTATTTTCTATTAAGCTCTCGTCTATGGAAACGCAAGAAGTAAAAAGCAGGCATCCTATAATTATTTGTTTTTTCATTAGGAAACCGTTATCATGTCGTTTTCAAACTTGATTCTTTGAAATTTAACCGGCAATACCATATCCTTTTGATTTATTTCAAAAGTTAAAAACTTAGACATAAAATTAGGCACTATTCTAAAACCCGAATATTCTATTTTCATAACTTTAAGATATACGGACGAATTTCCGGAATAAGTTAAAATCGGAATTTCAGCTTCTTTGCCTCTAAAAAGGCCGTATATCGTAAAAAAACCGGCTTTGCCGTATCCTTCGGTTTTTATTTCCAAAGCCATAAGTTTTTTAAGTCTTTCTTCCATAAATCTCGAGAAGGAAAACTCGGTAGTTTTTAGATTTTTAATTTCCAGAGAAGAAAAACCGCAAATCAAATCTTTGCCTTTATGCGAAGCCAAACAAAGATCTTTAAATAAAAGACGGGTATTATAAAAATCCATTTCCCCGAAGTTAACATAAGGCATAAAAAGTTCCGCCGACGAATAAACCTTCTTTTTATCGTCGTATCCTGAAAGTTTAAATCTCGCATCGCTTAAATCGAATCCGAAAAACTCCAGTTTAGACGAAGTTCTCGACTCTTCCCCTTGAGAAATAATCTCCGACGGAATATTTTTCACATATACGGATATGTCTCCGTCGTTAAACTTTATTATTTCCTTGAAAAAATCCTTAAAATAATCCGGCATTAAAGCGGCGGTTTCTTTACCTTTAAGAACCGCTATGTCTGAAAATAATACGAATGAAGCAGGATAATTTCTAAAAGAAGAAGACGATAATCCGTATTTTGAAGACACCGTAGAAAGAGAATCCGAATTCACATATTTGGAATTGCCGAAAACCGCAATAGTAGCGCCGTCATATGGAATATTTTCTTTTATTATGGACATAACTTCAAAAATATTTTCGGATTTGACAGCCGGCGCCTTCATCCCCAAAAACAAAGCTTTTCCTTTAAAAAAAGGAAAAGAAACCGGTCCTAAAATTCCGCTTTGATTGAAAAATCCCAAAGCTAAAACGCCTATTATAAAATATTTCCTTACCAAATCCGGTATCATTATACCCGCCGCTACGGCCAAAGGAGCCAAAGCGGGATAAACATAAGATTGATCTTTTATCGGGAAAAGCCATAGAATAATATACGAGGATAGAAACCATTTCCAAATTATCGTTCTTTTTTCATATAGTTCGAAAACGGCAAATTTCATCCAGATTAAAGAAATAAGTCCGATAATAAAGAAAATTAAATTGGATGCGTCGGCAAAAGGAGCCAAATACCATAACAGATTGAAATTAAAATTATCGAATAAACTTTGCCCTCTCAAAACATAGAAAAAGATAAATTTAACAAAAATTCTTATATAAAAGGGCGCGCCTATTATAAAAGCCACAAGCATAGCCTTGAATATTTTTCCTCTATAAAGTCCGGCAAATCCCCAATTGAGCCAGTGTATAAGGGGCAAAACGTAAAAGATATACATTTTATCCGTTATAAGTCCTACGGCAAAAGCCAAAGCCATCGGGAAAACCCAAACCGGATTTTCCATATCTTCGCTTTTTATGAAAAAAAGGTAAGTCAAAGCCGTAACGGCGCAGGTGGCCGCCGAAACGGAAAACTCCGACGATATGGAAAACCAAAAAGGGAAAAAAGCGCCTATGAGAGCGGCCATAAGCCCGGACTTATAATTACCTCTGATATTCACCGAAAAATATAAGGAACAAACAAAAACGCAATAATAAAAAGAATTGACAATAAATACGGCCAAAGACTTATCGGAAGTTATATACTTTAAAACGGGAAAATAGCTTAAATAATAGAAAGGCAAGTCGAAGTTAAGATTAAAAAGATCCGCCTTGAAGAAAAACTCTCCGAAAGCGCCGGATAAGGAATGTATGAATTTTTCGGCAAGAGCCAATTTGGAAACCGAGTCGGAACTTAATACTCCCCCCGCCATATGCCAATCCCAAAACATCGCGCTAAGTCCCGCCAATAAAATAAGGACCAAACCTATCGGACCTCTATAATTTTTTTCTTCCTTTTTCTTTACTATGTCCCTTTCAAAAAGAATCTGTTCCAATGCGGCTCTATTGGCTAAGAATTTTCTTTTCCACTGGGGCTGAGAATGTTCTTCTTGAGTTTTTTCATTTTCCGCCATACTTATCTCCTACCCCTTTTTTTTACAACCTCTTTTTGAGGCTCCAAAGTTTGCAAATCTCCTTTATATAATTCTAAGTTTTTGTGTATTCTATATGCAAAATCGTAATAAGAACGAGCCGAAGCGGGATTACCGTATGCGGCGGCTATATCTCCGGCAAGTCTTAAATATTCCGAATTTTTCCATCCGTCCATCTCAATAGCTTTAAGTATGTCTTCGGAAGCGGGAGCATAATCTTTCAAAGTAAAATTAACCTTTGCCCTATAGTAATAATATTCAGGCTTTTGGGCTTTTTGTAAAGCCGCAGTCAAATATTCTATGGCGGAATAATCTCCCATTTGATATCTAATCCTACCGTTTTCATAAGCTATCAGATGATTGTCGGGATCTTTTCTAAAAAGCTCGGCTAATATTTCGACGGCTTCTTCGTATTCGCCTAATTTTTCTTTTGCCAAAGCCAGATAATAATAGGCGATATCGGTAGGAGAAGAGTCGACCGATTTTTGAAAATAATATAGAGCAAGACGGTAATCTTTGTTTATGAATTTTATAAGTCCGAGCGAATAAAGGGCATAATTGTAATTCGGATTTATTTTTAAAGCCTCTTCCAGATAATAGGAAGCGTCTTTATAATTTCCGCCTTCTATATGAATGGCGGCAAGATTATTATATGCCGGCAAATAGCTTTTGTCGACATAAATAGATTTTTCATATTCGTCTGCGGCTTTTTTTCTCTGTCCCAAAGCTTCGTAAGCCATTCCTCTTGCCGTTATGGCTTGAGGAAACTTATTTTTAAGCATAATGGCTTTCGTATAACTTTCTATGGCGGCGTAATAATTTCCGGACGCATAAAGTTTATTTCCTTTCTCATAAAATTTTTCCGGTGTTTTAGCGCATGCCGTAATAAAAATCGCGGCAAATATAACGAATATTTTTTTCATTTATCCCCCTTTTTGGCAAAAAATATTTGCCATCCTATCAGAATTGCGCCGGCCGTAATCGAAGCGTCGGCTATATTAAAAACGGCCGGGAAAAAAGAAAAATCGAAAAAATCCGTTACGAATCCGTACGCTATTCTGTCGTATATGTTTCCGAGAGCTCCGCCTATCACCAGGTGAAGACCGGCCGATTCGTACGCAGAAGAAAACTTCCTTCTAAAAATCAAAAGAAGTATAAGAAAAAAAGTATTTGAAAAAATGAAAAACATATTTTTATCTTTCAAAAAACCGAAGGCTACTCCGGTATTTTCCACATAAGTAAGAGAAAAAAAAGAAAATATTTTTCTGCTTGAAAAATACAGGTTTTCCATTATCCAAACTTTGCTTATTCTATCTAAGGCAAATACGAGCAAAGATATGCCCGATAGAATTATGTTTTTTTTAATTTCCTTGTTCATTTAAAGCTTTGGCGCATTTGCCGCAAACTAAGGAATGATTTTTATCCGCGCCTATGTCTTTTCTCCATTGCCAGCATCTGGGACATTTAGATCCGGAGGCTTTTTTTACCCGCACCAGCAAATCTCCCGCCGACTTATCGGATACTATATTAACGCATGAAACTATGGCCGCTTGAGCCCAAAGTTCCGACGCGGAGTTAAGAAATTCCAAAGTCTTTTCGTCGCCGGAAGCCAAATCTATTTCCGCTTCCAGAGAAGAACCTATTTCTCCCGCTTGTCTTTTTTCTTCTATGGCCTTTGTTATATGTTCTCTTACCGATAGTATTTTATCCCATTTTTCTTTTTCTTTCTCGTTTAGAGAATATCCCGAAAAAGAAGGATAGTCGTAAAGAAAAACGCTTTCCGGCAAAGAAGAATCTATTTCATTTTTGGCTGTTTTCCAAGCTTCTTCGGCCGTGAAAGAAAGGACGGGAGAAATCATGGAAGAAAGAGCTTTCAATAATTCCCATAGAACGGTTTGAGAAGAACGCCTTTGCGGATCGTCGGCGGCAAAGGTATAAAGTTTGTCTTTTATCGAGTCCAAGTAAAACGCAGACAAATCGTTTATACAAAATTCCGCGACCGTCCTCACTGCCTGTCTAAACTGGAACTGTTCGTAATGTTTTTTTGTTTCTTTAGCGGCATAATCGAGACGAGACAGTATATATTTGTCGGCCTCTTGAAGCTTATCGTAAGACAAAGAATTTTTTTGCGGATTAAAATCGGCCAAATTGCCGAGCAAATATCTCAAGGTATTTCTGATTTTTCTATAAGTGTCTATCGCTCCGCCTAAAATTTTTTCGGATATTCTGACATCTTCGGAGTAATCGCTTAAAGCCACCCATAGGCGAAGAACCTCGGCTCCGTATTTGTCTATGACTTCCTTGGGGTCTATGCTGTTTCCCGCAGATTTATGCATGGCTTTTCCGTTGCCGTCCAGTACCATACCGTGAGTTAGTACGGTTTTAAAAGGAGGTTTGGATCGTAAAGCGACCGAAGGTATAAGAGAAGTTTGAAACCAGCCTCTATGCTGGTCGGAACCTTCAAGATAAACATCGGCCGGGAAGAATTTTCCCTCGCCTAACATTCCGCCTTCCAAAACCGCATACCAGGAAACTCCGGAATCCAGCCATACGTCCATTATGTCTTTTTCTTTTGCGAAATTTTTAGAACCGCAGGAGCATACGGCGTCTTTTGGAATCAGATTCTCTATTGGCTCGCTAAACCAAAAATCGCTGCCTTCCTTAAAAATCCTCTCTTCCACGGATTTCATAAATTTAAGATCTTGCTGAACTTTGCCGCAATCCTTGCAGTAATAAGCTATTATCGGGGTACCCCAATATCTTTGCCTCGACAGGCACCAATCTGGTCTGGTTTTAAGCATGCCGAGCATTCTTTCTTTGCCGGCCGAAGGTATCCATTTTACATCGTCGGCGCTTTTCATCAATTTTTCTCTCAATCCGTCCAAATCCACTTTCAAAAACCATTGTTCGGTAGCTCTGAAAATAACCGGCTGCTTACATCTCCAGCAGTGAGGATAACTATGGTCTATTTTCTTTTTGGACAGCAAAAGCCCGTCCGCCAAAAGAGTTTCGATTACTTTCTCGTTAGACTCGAATACTTTCATACCCTCGAAAATTCCGGCGTCGGAATTAAAAGAACCGTCTTCTTTCACCGGACAGAAAATGTCTATGCCGTGTTTTTTGCCCGCGTGAAAATCTTCTTCTCCGTGTCCGGGAGCCATATGTACGGCGCCGGTACCGGTGGACATATCTACGAAATCCGCGGCGATTATTTTTCTGGGGAAACGCCTTCTTTCCGGCAAATGTTTGGCAAGGCAATGCTCGTATTCTATTCCGGACAATTTATCACCTTTTATTATTTCTCTTTTGACGGCTTGCATCGACACTTCCGACATAAAATTATCAGCCAATTTATCGGCGACCAAATAGTATTTCCCGTTGTTTTCGAGAACGACATAATTTTCCTCTGGACTTACCGCCGCGGCCATATTGGAAGGCAATGTCCACGGAGTTGTGGTCCAGATAACAAGAGATATTTTTCCGGAATATTTTTTATCCAATCCTTCCGGCAAGTTTAACAAAGGAAATGCGACATATATGGAATGGGAGGTTTTGTCTTTATATTCCACTTCGGCGTCGGCCAAAGCCGTTTCGCACGATACGCACCAATAAATAGTTTTTTTATCTCTATGTATATGACCTTTTTCAAGTAGTTCCCTGAAAGCTTTAATTACGGTGCCTTCGTACTCCTTGGACATAGTTATATAGGGATTTTCCCAATCGGCAAAAACACCCAAACGCTTAAAACCGTTTCTCTGTATGTCTAAAAATTTTTCGGCAAAAGCTCTGGCTTTTTTTCTAAAATCCACGACATCGTCTATATGTCTTTTTCCCATTTTCATTTCTTTAAGCAAAGCCTGTTCTATCGGCAATCCGTGGCAGTCCCAGCCCGGAACATAGGGAGTTTTATAGCCCATTACGGCATAAGATTTTACGGCGATATCTTTTAAAATTTTATTTAAAGCGGTTCCTATATGTATCGGACCGTTGGCGTAAGGCGGTCCGTCGTGCAAAACAAAAGACGGAGATTCTTTTCTTTTGTCTATCATTTTGAAATATATTCTATTTTTCTCCCATTCGGCAAGCATCGCCGGCTCTTTTTTGGCAAGTTCCGCTTTCATGGAAAAAGACGTTTTAGGCAAAAAAACCGTTTTTGAGTAATCTTTATTTTGAGTATCCATAATGTCTCCGAGTATTAATATAATATAATTATAGCAAGTTTACAAAGACGGCGAGAACGGATGAAATAAAAAATTATCCGGAGATCTTATGATAAGAATAAATATAAAAACTTCGACAAAGGAAGAAATAAAAGATATTACGCGCCTCATAGAAGAAGCGGCGGAAAAAGAAAGCATATCCGACGGAATTATTTTCATCCATTGTCCTCATACCACATGCGCTTTGGGAATAAACGAAAATGCCGATTATACGGTAAAAAAAGATATTTTAATGTCCTATGAAGATATCGTAAAAAATAATCTTCCCTACAAACACTTGGAAGGTAATTCTACGGCTCATATAAAAACTCTGATGACAGGAGTTTCATTAAACATCTTCGTAGAAAAAGGACAAATAATATTAGGCACATGGCAAGGTATTTATCTTTGCGAATTTGACGGTCCGAGAAACAGAGAAGTTTGGATAAAAGCGATAAAATCGAAATAAGCCGCAAAGGGAAATCTAAAAAAATATTAATTTAATGAGCCTGTCTGCTCTGAATGGCGTTGCTTATTTGCTGCTTAAGAGTATCTATCGGACAAGGTTTTCTTAAAAAACCTTTTACATTGCTTTCAAGCTTAAATACCATTTCGGTGGAAGGATCAAAATGGCTGGCGGTAAAAACTATTACGGGAATATTTTTAGTGTCTTCGTCGGATAAAAGCATTCTCAACATTTCCAAACCGGAGACATTGGGCATCATAACGTCCATAAGTATGGCCGAAGGCTTTATAGTTTTGGCTTTCTGCATTCCGTCTTCTCCGTCGCAAGCGGTAACAACTTCGAAAGTGTCGGACAAAGACATCTCCGCCAATTGCAAAAAAGTGGGATTATCGTCTACCACCAAAACTTTATGTTTTCCTTCCATAAGTCCCCTAAAAAAATTATAAAACCCAAAATTTGCCGCTTGAAAAAAGAGCGCGAACCCGATGAGGGTTCGGCGTCAGATTTGCTTCGCAAACTGTCGCGTGTCCGAAGTAATACTCAACTTCGGCGAAGTCCACCGCGCCCTCCTTTTAGCAAACTTTGAAAGAACAATGGGCAAGGAGGGACAGCGCCTGCGGCGCCTCTCCGCAGTAAACCTTCGCAAGCCCAGTCGAGCGCGAACCCGATGAGGGTTCGGCGTCAGATTTGCTTCGCAAACTGCCGCGTGTCCGAAGCAATACTCAACTTCGGCGAAGTCCACCGCGCCCTCCTTTTAGCAAACTTTGAAAGAACAATGGGCAAGGAGGGACAGCGCCTACGGCGCCTCTCCACAGCAAACCTTCGCAAGCCCAGTCGAGCGCGAACCCGATGAGGGTTCTTCGCCCTCCTTTTAGCAAACTTTGAAAGAACAATGGGCAAGGAGGGACTCGAACCCTCATGACCGTGAGGACACAGGTTTTTGAGACCTGCGCGTCTACCAGTTCCGCCACTTGCCCTAAAAACAAACCTAATCAAATAGCGAAATATATTTTAACATTTTTTTCGGCTTATTAATCAAGTATACGGTATGCTTATTCTCGTAGGTTCGGGTTTTGGTTTCCAGGAAAATTCCGACTCCTGAAGCTCCAAAGATATTTGAAGTATTTCTTTCGCCACGCAAGTTACTGGGATCGCAAATACCACTCCCCAAAATCCGTATATCTCCGCCCCAGCCATAAGAGCGAAGATAATAACCGCGGGATTCAAATTAACCGCTCTTTTCATTATATAAGGCTGTAAGAACCAATCGTCAAAAAATCTTATTCCGGCAAAAAATATCAATACCTTCAAAACTATAAATAAGTTTTGATATTGGAAATAAGCGACCAGAGACGCCAGAGCCGCTCCTATTATCGCTCCCAAATAAGGCACCAAACTGGAAAGACCTATTATTATCGCTATAAAAGAAAAATAATTTATCTGAAGCAGGAAAAGTCCGAAGAAAGAAATCAAAAAAATAATAAAAGCTTCGGTTATTATTCCTCTCAAGTAATTTCCCAAAGATTCGTCTATCCTTGTCGTTATATGCAAAACCAATTCCACATATTTTGAAGGGATATGATCCAAAACATAATCAAAAATAGAAGAACCGGTAAGAAGTATGAAAAAAGTTATGAACGGAACTATGAAAAGCAGCACCAAAGAAGGCAAAAATTTAACCGCATAATCGGGTATTTTAAGCAAGTAAGATATGGCTTTGTCGGATAAATTAAGATTCGATAAAGCCGGAATTATTTTAACAAGTTTTGCGTTAAAATCCGTTATTATTTTTTCCAATTTGATAAAGTATTGGGGCCAATCTGTTTTAAAAGTTTCTACGTCAAAAGAAACCAAATTTGATATAAGAACCACAAGCAAAGCAAAGAAAATTCCCGCAATCACATATAAACCGGTAACGACATAACTTCTTTTTATTCCTCTAACCTCAAAATAATTTACCAAAGGATTAAGTATATAAGCCAAAGTGGCGCTAAGTATCAGAGGGAAAACAGCGGAAGGAGCGTATATGACAAGCAAGAGAAGAAATACGGCCAGAGATATCGGGAAAAAATATTGGCTGTATTTTCTGGGCTGAGCGCAATCAGGCATTCTCTTTTTCCCCCAGCATATAAGTTCTAAGTCTGGCGGAAAGAACTCTTGAGAGATGATAAATCAAATAAACGCCTATTTGAGGCTTTGAAAAAAGCAAATGCTCCAATTTTGTTTTAAAAAGCATAAACACCACGGTCTCTTCCGAAGCTATGGAGGTTGCCGTTCTCGGCATTTCTTCGAGCAAAGCCATTTCTCCGAAAAATTCTCCGGGATGCACTTCCGATATGAGTTCGTTTTTATCTTCGAATTTGTCTTTTCTATAAAGAGAAACCTTTCCTGAAAACACTATAAACAAAGCTCTTCCTATGTCGTTTTCCGCGAATATGGTTTCGCCTTTGAGATATTTTCTTTCCTGAAGATTTTCAAGTATATAAATCAAATGCTTTTTCTTTATACCTTCGAAAATCTTAAGATTTTTTAGAAAGTCTATTCTTTTCAGGACTTCTTCGTCGTATATTTTATCGAATAGCATACTTTACTTTCCGAAGAAAGAAGTTATTAAAGTTATAAGTTTTCCCCATCCCGATATGACGCCGTTGGTAACCGTATTTACGGTTTTAAAAGCCGGCTCTATGTCGGTAAGCCTTTCATTGGCGTTTATCGCCAGCTTCTCCGCTTCCGCGGCGGTCTTTTTTATCTGTTTTAAAGTATCTATGGCTTCCAAAGACAGAAAAACAAAAACTACCGTAATCAAAATAGCGCAGCACATCAAAACTATGTTCATAAAATCTCCCTATTCAATCATTTCTAATCTAATTTTTAGTATATAAAATTTTTTAGTCTTTTTTACCACGAGAAATCGGGAGTTATCCCTAAGGCATCCCACATATCTTTATTTTCCATGCAAAGATAAATTTTATTTTTAGAAACGCCTTTTTTTAAAAGATACTTTACGATAAAAGAATACATTTTTTTTCTAATATCGAAAGGATATCTCAACTTGCCGTCAAAATCCAAAAACATTTCCCCCTCTAAAAGAGAAGATACGGGAAATCTTTTTTCCATAATTTTGAAAGTTTCTCTCGCAAAACGAAAACTGCCCAAACTTATCCAAGATATATTTCCTCCGTTTACGGATGAAAATACTTTTTCCAAAAGATTTTCGTATAAAGGTTCAAAATCTTGGCTAAATACTATGGGATCTAAATGAAAAGCTGTTTTTATCCCGGCTTGAGACAGTTTTTTCATAGCGGAAATTCTTTCATTTACGCCCGAGCATAAAAATTCTTCTTTTTCGGATATTTCTTTAGGAGCAAGAGAAAAGGAAACCGCGATATTTTCGCTTTTGGCATATTTAAATATATTTTCTACCTGAGCGCTTTTTGTTTTAAACTCAAAAACAACATTTTTTTTACCCGAAAAAAAATCGCATATATTTTTAGAATATTGAGTAAAAGAGTCCAATGCCAGAGAATCGCTAAACTCTCCGCTGCCTATTCTTATTGTCGATTTTAAATCGGAAAATTTCTTATCGAATTCGTCAAAAAAATCTTTTATATTGTAAGGCAGCAAAATGGCGTTTATATTTTGATATCCCTGCAAATAACAATAAGAACATTCGTAAGGGCATCCGAATCCCAAATTCATATTAAAGTATCCGCAGCTTAAACATCCTTGCGTACAAGGACATTTCTCCGCAAACCCCGATTTTTGCTTAAATATTACCCAGTGTTTCTTCCTTAAAGAATAAGAAGGCGCGGAAATTTCGCTTTTACTTTCTTTTAGAGTTTTTATTTCCTTAAAAATATCTTTTGGAAACTTATCTTTTAAGCGTTTTAAAAGTTCCGAATTTTCAGCCGAACTTTCCCAAAAAATCTTTTCGGGCAAAATATCGTAATCGCCGGTTAGCGCTTTTTGAAAATCGGAAAATTCCGGATACGGAAGATAAATCCTATTTAAATCTATTTTGGAAAAACTGAGAGGATATCTTATTTTTATAAGTTTCTTCTTTAAAGAAGCGTAAGATTTTTCCAGTGACAAAAAAGAAAAATCTTTTTTTATTTTGGCTATATCGAAGACCAAACGGACTATTTCTCTTTTTTTGTTTGCTTTAAGAGAAGGATATTTCAAAGAAACTTCTTTTTGCGCGAGCGAAAGTAATTTCTCCGGATTCATTTTATCTTTAATAATTCGCTTAATGCGACGGGTTTAAGTCCTTTTTTTTCCGCTTCCTCAAGAATAGCTTTGGTTATTCTTACGGTTTTTTCTTTATCTTTACCGCCGTCGTGAAGAAGTATTATGGCGCCGGGTTTTAAAGCTTTAAGATACTGCGACGTAAGATTTTCTTCGCCGATTTTAAGCCAATCCGCTCCGAAAGTCCAATTGACAAGATTATAACCCTTGGAAAAAATTATTTTTTGAGCCCAAGGTCTGGAAAAGCCGTTTGGCATTCTTAAAAGTTTGGATTTGGGTAAACCGGCTTTTTGAGCTTCTTTTTCGAAAAGTTCTATTTCTTTTATCAAAATTTTTTCCTTGTCCGCGCTTTTTTTATCCAGAGAATAAAAATTTTTGTGAGAGTAAGTATGGTTTCCTATCTCAAATCCCTCGTCTGAAATCTTTTTGGCTATTTGAGGATACATTGCTATTCTTTCACCCAAAAAGAAAAAAGCCGCCGGAGCTTTTTTTTCTTTTAAAAGAGCGATTAATTTTTCGCTCAAAGGCGCCGGACCGTCGTCGTATGTCAAAGAAAAAGTTTTTTCCTTAGGCGATCCGGAAGAATAAAAACCGCAATAAGAATATCCTTGAAAAATAAATAGCAAAAACAAAAATTTTATTATTTTATATTTCATATTTCTCCGCCTTATTTAAACCTATTTTCCAAAAAATCTGAGATAAAATAAAACTGAAAAAAAAGAAAAAAGTCAAAGAGATCCAAAGCCATTTTTTTTCAAAAATATACGCGGGATTAAACCTGCTCATAAAATGCATCTGCACGGGGCCTGCCAGAACTGCTACCGATAAAGCTATATATCCCATGGAAAAAGCCATAAAAAGAAATCCTCCGTAAGATGATTCTACCTGATGTATATTTTCCACCTTAAAGTCCGGATATATGGCTCCGAAAGAAATTCCCAAAACACATAGCGTAAAAGTTATTACAGTTATGGCAAATAAGGATATGGAAAAGATAAATCTATCTGCGCCTAAAAAGTAATTACTAAGTCCCGTAAGCAAAAAACTTAAAAATATCGTAGGAACGCAGTAAAATAAAAGCTTGGCATAAAAAATATCTTCGGTTTTTATCGGGGAAGATTTTAAAATCCAAAAAGAATTTCCTTCCAGACTTATCGAAGTAAATAAAAATCTCAAGGCTACCGCCGATACCACAAAACCGGCCGCGCCTATATTTAAAAAACAAATAAAACTTTTCATATCCGGACTGTCCAATGGAAGATTTTTTACGCTAAAAACATAAACAAATACGAGCGCTATTATCAATATTATCTGAGACCAATGTTTTATTTCTCTAAAAAAAGTCTTCCTTTCTTTCGATAAAAGACAAAAAAAGATTTTCTTGAATTTAAATTTCTCCGCGGCTTTTTCCTCCCAAGAGCGATAAGGCGAACCGGAAAAAGAAGAACCGTTTTGAGCTCCGCTTAAACCTTTCAAATAAAAAGCCGAAGCCGATTTAATAACGGCATAATAAAAAGCCGAAAAAAATCCGTATAAGAGAAAAAGCCATAAAATAAAAACGGTTTTGCCGGCGGCATAAGAAGTCAATGTTTTTGTAAGCCACCAGCTTGGCAGATACGCGGCGGTAGGCGCCTGCAAAAAATTTATATATTTGGCGACAATTTCTAGAGTATCGGGTCTTAAAAGATATTCCGGCTTTGCCATTCTGAAAGCGGCATAAACGAAAGCCACCGAAAGACTGCCTATTATCCAAAAAACGTCTCGTGTTTTGGAGCTCGGAAAGAAGTACATTGTAAATAAGCTTAAAGCTATGCCGAAAAAAGAAGCCAAAGCGGCAAAAGGCAAAGATGCCGCAGTAAAAACGGCAAAAAAACCAAATCCCAAATTCATAGTTTTCATAAGCGCAAAAACATAAGGTATCATTGCGGCCATTAATGTCCACGAAGAATAAAAAACGGTATCGGCGCATTTGTCGGCAAAAATATCCTGAGGTTTTAAAGGAGAGGAAGCCAAAAATTTTAAATCGAAAGAATAATAAAGAGTGTTAATAGCTATTACCACGGAAGAAATCATAATCATGGAAAAGCTCATAAGAAATACCATGGCGGTAAGTTTCCATATAAGTATTTCTCCTATAAGTTCCACCGAATGCAGATACTTTAAAACTCTCACAAAAGAAATATAAAGGCCAGAAATAAGAGAAAGACCTACCAAAAGAAAAATAATATTTTTAACGGCTTTCCATCCGGATGCGGAAGAAAAAGAGTTATATAAAGATAAAATTTTTCTTCTAAAAAGTATGAAAACCTTCATTTGGTAAATTCCAAAAAAGCGTCTTCCAGGGAATTTTTATTTTTAACTCTGAGTATTTCTTCGACGGGTCCGCAGGAAACCATTTTTCCTTCGTAAATTATTCCCACCCGGCCGCATATTTTTTCCGCCATTTCCAATATATGAGTGCACATAAAAACGGAAACGCCTTTTTTAGTTTGGGAAACGATCATTTCTTTGAAATTTTTCACGCTTTTCGGATCCAATCCTACTGTCGGTTCGTCGAAAAGTATGACTTTCGGATTTCTCATAAGAACTCCGGCCACCATAACTTTCTGTTTCATTCCGTGCGAAAAAGAACCTAAAAGCTTGTCGGCTCTGTCTAAAAGCTCAAATTTGGAAAGATATTCTTCTATGGATTTATCGGCTTGTTTTCTGTCTATTTCGTAGATATCGGCTATTAACCTTAAAAATTCCCTTGCGGTAAGATTAGGATATACGAAAGGTTCGTCGGGAATATAAGCTATCTTTTTCTTAGCTTCGTAAGGATTTTTTGAAACATTTATTCCGTCTACTATTATTTCGCCTAAAGTCGGAAACATTATTCCGGCTATCATTTTAACGGTAGTTGTTTTTCCGGCTCCGTTGGGGCCTAAAAATCCGAAAATCTCGCCGGAATCTACGGTAAGATTTAAATTATTTACGGCGGTAAAAGAGTCGAATTTTTTTACGAGATTTTTAATTTCTATCACTTTAAGCTTCGCCGCCCGCTCTTTTTTCTATCTGTTCCAAATAGCTTTTTATTTCCGTTTTCATTGCGGTTTGCCTTAGCATATAATTGGCGGCTTCCATGAAATTTTTCTGTCTTAGTTTTTGAGCGTATTCTTCTTTTTTCTTTTCAAATTCTCCCGGTTTACCTTTATTTTCGGCATAAAAATCTTTTATTTCGTCGGGAGCGGCTTTCATAGCGGAATATATAAACTGCTTTAGTTTATTGCCCATTCTTGCTTTTCTTCGCCATTCTTCGTATTGAGAAGGCGTCATTCTAAAATTATCCCAAATAGTTCTGACATAAACCGCCGGATGAAACGATTTTTCCATAAAAAATTGAGGCGTACTTTGTATTTCTGCGGCCACTTCAAAATCGGAAACATAAAGCTTGAGTTTCGCCGCTTCCTGAGCCAAAACCTCTTCCATAATCATTTCTCTTAAAACTTCTCTGTTAACGGTTTTTTCCATTACCGCGGATATTTCGGACTCGGCGCCTTGCTCTCTCATATTTTTCATAACTCTGTTAACTTGAGTTCTAAAAGTTTCGTAAGGTATTTTTGTTTTTCCCACTTGGGCCACCGAAGAGTAATCTCCCCATGAAAAAACATAAGCGCCCAAACCAAAAAATACTCCTATGACGAATATAACCACCGTAAAACCAAATATTATTTTTTTATGTTTGTTAAGGAAAGAAATCATTTTTACCTCCCAATCATTTGACAGGCGAAGATTCCGTAAGGCACTTTCCGTTAAACTTGGCGCCTTGTTCTATGCTTATCGAAGCCGATTTTAAATCCCCGTTAAGGACTCCGGTTTCGGCGATTTGTACGCTTTCCAAAGCGTATATGTTTCCTCTGACTTCGCCCTCTATCTTGCATTTGGCGCAAGAGATATTTCCGCTTATTTTGGCGGTTTTGCCTACTAAAACAAATTTTGCTTCGCTTATATTTCCGTTTACGCATCCGTCTATTCTAATAGGACTTTTTAAAGTTATATCTCCTTTTACCACAACATCGGCGGAAATATAAGTATCGGAAACATTAAGTTCGACTATTTTATCTTTAAATATAGGCATATTACCTTCCGAATATATTTTCAAACAAAAAAGTTTTGGCTAATGAAACATTTTTGTAGTGTTCCATGTATTTTATAGGATTTATAGGCGCGCCGTATTCCCATACTTCGTAATGTAAATGGGGCCCGGTGGAAGTACCGGTCGATCCGACTTTTCCTATCAAATCGCCTCTGGCGATAGTATCTCCCTCTTTTACTTTAATTTCGCTCATATGTCCGTAAAGCGTGGAGTAGCCGAAACCGTGATCTATCAAAACAGAAAGACCGTAGCCTTGCTGCCAGCCGGCGTGACGAACTATCCCTTCGGCCGAAGCTATTATCGGATCTCCCGGCGGAGCCGAAATGTCCACGCCGGAATGATATTCGTAAGAAAGAGTTATGGGATGTATTCTATATCCGAAAGGAGACGTAATATTTCCTTGCGAAGGCCAGCCCTTGGGCATTGCTTTTGCCAAATTATTCTTATTTGCCAAGTACCATGCTACCTCGGAATATCCGCTTAAGCGATTTTTAGATTCGTTTTTTATTTTATCGTAAGCTCTTGTTATTAAATCGGCGTTTATTTTTTCCGCTTTTTCTTTTAGAGTTTCTTTAAAAGTTTTTATGTCTTCTTTTTCCGGACCTCCGAAATAAGAATCTTTTATTTCAAATTCCTTAACCCCTATCACTTTTCTTATTTGGTTTTCCGTTTTACGAGACATTTCCAAATAGTCCAAACTTTCTTTGGCTCTGGCCGCTATATATATAAGTTTGCCTTTCATTATTTGATTGTCTGCCTTGGTAAGAATATAATCGGCATATACGGCGGAAAGTTTAAAAAAGGAAAAAATAAAAGCAAAAAAACCGGCAAACAAGAAAAAGAAAAACCATACTGGCAAATTTATTCTAAAGCAAGGCAAATAAGAACATTGAGCCGTAAAAGACAAAGAAACCTTTTCTTTGAGAATTTTTAGAATCTTTTTTCTCATTTGTAATAATATATCAAATATTAAGCTTTTAAGAAATGCCTAAAGTAGAGACTTAGATGTATAGATGCGTGGATGTACGGCAAAAAGAAGATTAGACGATTAGATGAATAGAAGATTGGAAAAGAAGTGAGATTGCGTTTTCGA
>JAAYVI010000060.1 GCA_012517235.1 Elusimicrobiota bacterium
AAGGAAAAAGGTCAGGATATAAGGCTTATGAGCGGTCAGATAAGGGCGGTAAATTCGCGCGTTATAACTCCTACGGCAAAAATCGTTCCTAAAACTTCCGACACCGAATTCGGAGCCAGGATAAAAGACGATTTATCTACTACCGTGGAAGTATATAAAGGGGAGGCCGGAGTATCTTCGCCGAAAGGCAAAGAAATTTCCGTTAAAGAAGGATTTTCAACCGAAGTGCGTTTAAACTCTTCTCCTTCCGAACCTATTAAAATGCCAAAGGTCGAAACTCTTAAAGAAATGAAAACGAGAATTATTTCAAATTATCAGGTTCGCCTTCAGACATCCGCGATTTCGTCGATGCCTTCCGGGGATGTGATAAGAATAGGACAGCAAGGCGAAATAAAATTTTCTTCTTATACTCCCAATATTAAAGGCAATATTCCGGTTTTGGGAGGGAAAAAGACTCTTTTGGATTCCAAAGAAATATATTCCCTGATAAATATAGATAATTCAGCCAGCGGTTATAGGGTTCAAGCTTCTAAAGATAAAAATTTTGAAAAAGTTTTATTCGACAAAAAGTATGACGTATTTACAAAGCCGGATCTTTCTTCCGAGCTGCCGAAAGGCGTTTATTGGGTAAGATATGCGGTTTTGGACCTTCTCGGAGATCAGGGTAAATACAGCGAACCAAGAACCGTTCAAGTCAGGTAGAGTAAATCTATCGCGCCGTTGAGTATGTTTTCGCATATAAATCTTATATAAGGTATTGACAAGTCAAGATATTTCTGCTATATATTATTTAAATTTGTTTCTGAGGGAGGCGAGCGGCGCGGCGATTTTTTTCGCGCCCGCTTATGTCGCACATGCGGGGAGCGCGAAAGAGCGAGAGGATGGGCTCTTTCGCGCTCTCTTTTTTCCATTAATCTTCCCAAATTTAATAGAATATATCTCGAAATGCGTTTTTTTAAAACATTAATTTTATTTCTATTTATTTCGCATGACTTTTCTTTCGCCGTTCCTTCCGAGCCGGTTAGAGAAACTTTTTTTGACAGGCTTATGAAAAATCAGGCCGATACCGAACTGATAAAAGGGGCTTCTTTGATGGAGAGAGGGCTTTACAGACAAGCAGCCGTAGAGTTCGCGAAATCCTGCGATAAAAATCCTTCCGCCGCGGCATATTCGATGTACGGCGCTTCTCTATATTGGCTGGGAGATATCGACGGCGCTTTGCGGCAATATGAAAAAGCTTTGCAAAAAGATCCGAATAGTGCGCCCGCTTATCAGCTTAAAGGCATAGCGCTGGCAAGAAAGGGAGATACCGAGGGGGCTTTGGAGAATTTTTTAAAAACATTGAGTCTTGACCCGAGCAGAGCCGATGCCAATATGAACGCGGGTTCGGTCTATTTTTCCGGCGGGTTGATGGCCTCCGCTCTTTCTTATATGAAAAAAGCTTTAAAGCTCGACCCTTTTAATCCTCTTTATCTTCATCAAACAGGATTAATTTATTTCTATTTGGAAAGATATTCCGAAGCAGCCGATTTTTTCGATAAAGCGGCGAGAAAATCGTTTGACTATCAAGAACCTATTCTATGGTTAGGACTTTCTTCGGAGAGAATGGGCGAAGAAAAAGAGGCTTTAAAAAATTATCTTAAAGCCGTTTCTATGGCCCCCGGAGATTTTTTTGCCAGATATAAAGCGGCCTATATACTTCTAAAACAAAAAAAAGAAAAGGAAGCGGTTTTTCAAATAAAACAATCTCTCAGGATAAGGCCTTATGAAAAAGGAGAAGGGCTTTCTTTGTTTGTTTCTTACGGAGGAAATCAAAACAAATCTGTTTCGGAAACTCAAACCGTAGAAAAATTTTCAAATCCGACTTTGGATCAAATATATAAAAATCTAATTAAAGCTCCGGCTTCGGACAAACTCTTTTTTTCTTTGGACATAATATCTTCTCCTAAAACCGTATTGAAAAAAAAAGAAGAAAGTTTCAAAAATAATTTATCGCAAAAAGATCCTAAAAGAAGATATTCCGGCAGAAGCGCTCAACTGGATCCGTCTTCCGAAAAGGAAAGAGAAAAAGCGGTTTATGAGGTGCTTTCTTCTTTGGAAAAAGAAACTCTTTTGGGAGACTCTTCGTACGACCATAAAATAAACTTTTATATGTCTTCTTCTCCTTCTAAAAGTTCTTCGGATATAAAAGCCGTTTACTCGCCGAGAGAGATAAAAAACACCATGGGCCTTTGGGTTTACGGCAATAATTGGGTAGATGTTTTGGCCGAAGAAAACGAATCCGGCCGAAATTGCGCGCAGATTCATGCCTGTATGCTTTTAAACGGATTGGCGTATCTTTTAATAGGAGAAGCCGATAAATCTCAAGAGTTTTTTTTGAAAGCTTTTGATAAGTATCCGGTCGAATCTGTTTTAGGCAGAGCGGCCGCTTACGTATCTCAAGGGAGAGAAGACGAAGCCGTTTCTATTTTAACAGAGGGGAAAAAACTTTTCCCAAAAGATAAAATAATCGAAGAAAATTTAAGTTGGCTTAAAAAATGACAAATAAAATTTTTATTTGCTGCAAAGACGAATATCTTTCGGAAAATATAAAGGAAAAAATTAATTCCCGTTTTAAAGATAAATTATGCGGATTTGAAGTCCTGCCGGTATTAAAAGCCGATAAAATAGACGGATACGATATTAAAATTTTTCCGAACGAAATTGTCCCTTTGGCTTCGGTTCGTTTTTTAGGCAAACTTTCTTTCAATAAATACTCTCTGAATACTTCGGCTTTGGAAAAAGCGGTTTTGTCTTTTCCGAGAGAGGGAAAAATATCTTTTTTAAAAGGATTGGGTCCGATGCTTTTGAAATTTAATCCTTTAAAAGAAAGACTATTTTCCGTTTTAACTTCCGATACTCCGATGATAGTTCTATCTTCTTCCGTCGCCGAGACAAAAAAAATGGCATACGGTCTGGACGACGCTATGATTATCGAAGCGGAAGGGGAAAATTCGGTATCGGCTTTGAGAGAATTGACGGAAAAAATCAAGGAATTTGAAAGGAGAATTATATGAAAAATATTACGGATTTGTCTAAAATAAAAAAAATATATTTTATAGGCATAGGCGGGATAGGCATGAGCGGACTTGCAAGAATAATGAAAAGAAACGGGTTTGACGTGAGCGGTTCCGACCTTAAAGAAAGCGCTATTACCGATACTCTAAAAAAAGAAGGCATTAAAGTTTTTATAGGTCATAAATCGAAAAATTTGGAGAAAGATTGCGGCCTTGCGGTTTTTACTTCGGCGGTCGATTCTTCAAATCCGGAATATAAAGAAGCTTTAAAAAATAAAATTCCGTGCGTAAGAAGAGCGGAGCTTTTGGCTTTAATTTCGAAGGATAAAAAAACCGTCGCGGTAGCCGGAACTCACGGAAAAACGACCACTACCTCCATGCTTTCTTTGGCTATGGATTTTGCGGGGGCCGATTCGACCAATGTAATAGGGGGAATTTTTAAAAATATAAATTCTAATTTCAAAATAGGAAAAGGGGAATACTTTGTCGCGGAAGCCGACGAATCCGACGGAAGTTTTCTTTTGCTTAATCCTTTGGTCGGAATTATTACCAACATAGACGACGATCATTTGGATTTTTATAAAAATGTTCAATCCGTTCAAAGAGCTTTTTTTCTTTTTGCCGAAAAAATACCTTATTACGGAAGACTTATAGCTTGTTTTGACGACCCTTTGACGGCCGAACTTTTAAATAAAACCAAAACTCCTTTTTTTTCCTACGGTTTAGGCAAATCGGCTCATTGGCGCGCCGTAAATATCAAAAAAAATCAAGAGGGACAAAGTTTCGACGTTTTATATAAGGATAAAAAAGAAGAAAAAATTAATCTTAAGGTTTTTGGAGATCATAATGTAAAAAACGCTTTGGCCGCTTATGTCTCGGTGAGATATCTGGGTTTTTGTTCCAAAGCCGCCGCCGCCGGGCTTGCTTCTTTCGGAGGGGTTAAAAGGCGTATGGAGAAAATAGGAAGTTTCGATACCGTAGATTTTTATGACGATTACGGTCATCATCCGACCGAAATAAAAAATACTTTGGCGGCATTTAGAATTCTTGCCGGTTCGAGAAAAATAAAAGTTATTTTTCAGCCGCATCGTTATACAAGAACTCATTTGCTTCTTAAAGATTTCGGACCCGCTTTTGCCAAAGCCGACGAGATATTCGTATGCGACATATATTCTGCCGGGGAAAAACCGATTAAAGGCATATCCAAAGAATCGATAATAAAAGAAATAGAGAAAAACGGAAAAAAAGCATATGCTTTTTCCGATAGCTACGAAATAGCGCGTTCGGTAAAAAAAGGAGATTTAATAGTTACGCTGGGAGCCGGAGATGTTTGGAAGTTAGGGTACGAAATAAAATATAAGCTGGAGAATATGCTGTGAGCGTAAAATTCAGCCAGGTTTTTTTGAAAGATTTATCGGCGAGAGAAAAAATAGCTCGGGCCGTTTTATCTTTGGCCGATTTTTCCGACGCTAAAAACGCTTTGACGGAAATAGGACCGGGTGGCGGAGCTCTTACTTCTCTTATCTTCCCGAAAGTTCCGTCGCTAAAAGCTGTTGAAATAGACAAAAAGCTTGCGGCGGAACTTTCAAGCAAATATCGAGGACTTGAAATTATAAATTCGGATTTTTTAAAAATAGACGCTCAAAAAATATTTCCTTTAGCTGAAAATTTTTATTTTTTCGGTAATTTGCCTTATAAAATATCTACCGCCATAATGGAAAAAATATTGGATACGGAAAAATTTGCCGGAGCGGTTTTTATGTTTCAAAAAGAAGTCGCCGACAGGCTTACCGCCGCGCCGGGAGACAAAGCTTACGGATATTTTTCGGCGGTTTGTTCTCTGCAGACGGATATAAAGGAGATACTTTTTGTTCCAAAGGGATGTTTTACTCCGGTTCCCAAGGTCGATTCCGCAGTGGTGGAAATAAAACCTTTAAAAACAAACTTAACGAATAGTTTTATAAGAAAGTACAGGAAAATAGTTTCTTACGCTTTTGCTCACAGAAGAAAAACCGTAGAAAATTCTTTATATTTGTCTTTAAAAGGCAATTTTGAAAGGGAATATATATCCAAAGTTTTAAAATCGGCCGGCATAGATCCCAAGTATAGAGCGGAAACGATAAGTCCGGAACTTTTTAAGAGCCTGACAAGTATTTTTAATCTTGCAAAAGAAGAATAATTTTATATAATTCTGGTATATGAACATACATGCCAAAAGAATAGAAGATATGAGATATCTTTTGTCGTCTAAAAATTTAGACGCGGTTTTAGTTACTCAGCCGAAAGAGATATATTATTTCAGCGGATTTCATCAAGATAGAACCGCTATTTTGATAACTAAAAAAAGAGCTTTCGCGGTTTTGCCTAAAATGTTTTTAGATCATTTTAAGCAGACCGCATCTTTTATAGAGCCTTTGGTATATGAAAACTATCACGAAGAAGTATTAAAACTCATAAAGAAGGAAAATCTTAAAAAAACGGTTTTCGACCCCTCTTTGGAATCGTATGCCGAAGGGAAATTTTGGATCTCTTCCGGCCTTAAAGAATTTTCCGGTTTGGTTTCTTCTCTTAGAATGATAAAAGAGGGGGAAGAACTTGAAAGGGTCAGAAAAGCCTGCAAAATAGCCGCTCAAACTTTTAAAATAATAAAACCTAAAATTAAGACGGGAGTTAAGGAAGTAGAAATAGCCGCCGAAATGGAACATATAATGAGAAAACTCGGCGCTTCGGAAAAATCGTTCGATTTAATAATCGCTTTCGGCGAAAATTCGGCTTTGCCTCATCATGAAACGTCTCATAGAAAATTGAGAAAAAACGAGGCCGTTTTATTGGATTTCGGCTGCGTTTACGGAAGGTACTGTTCCGATATTACCAGAACCTTTTTTAACGGAAAACCTTCCGAAGAGTTTTTAAAGGTATATTCCATAGTAGAACAATCTCAGAAAGCCGGGGTGGCTTCTTGTTTGGAAGGCAAAAAAGGCAGAGAAGTAGACGCCGTATGCAGAGACATAATAGCGGCTAAAGGATACGGACAGTATTTCATTCACGGAACCGGACACGGAGTAGGTCTTCAAATACACGAAGACCCTTATTTAAACACTAAAGGCGAAACTATTTTGAAATCCGGAATGACAGTTACCGTAGAACCCGGTATTTACCTTTACGGTAAATTCGGAGTCAGAATAGAGGACACCGTTTTGGTAGGCAAGAAAAAAGCGGAACCTCTTACAAGATAAGGAGGAAAAATGATAATACTTGCGGTTATAGCCGGAGCATTGGCTCTTTGGCTTATGTTTACTTACAATTCTCTGGTTAAATTAAAGAACCAGACACTTAACGCTCTAAAACAGATAGACGTTCAGCTTAAAAGAAGGCACGACCTTATTCCGAATTTGGTTAGCTCGGTAAAAGGGGAAATGAAATTTGAGCAGGATACTTTGGAAAAAGTTATAAATGCCAGAGCCAGAGCCATAAATGCGGCTCAAAGCGGGAATATGAAAGAAGCTTTTGAAAACGAAAATATAATAACTCAAGGCCTTTCAAAAATAATGGCTTTAAGCGAAAATTATCCCAATCTCAAATCCAATGAGCAGGTTAAACAGCTTATGGAAGAGCTTTCGCATACGGAAAATACTTTGGCTTTCGCAAGACAATTCTATAACGACATAGCGACAAAATTCAATATAGCTCAGCAAACTTTTCCCAATAATATGATAGCTTCCGCCCTCGGTTTTGGCAGAAGCGAGCTTTTTGAGCTTCCGGCCGACTCCAAAGAGAGGGAAAATCCCAAGGTAGACCTTACCATATAAAAGATAGGAGCGGGCGGTGAATATTTACGAGCAGCAGGAAAAAAACAAAAGACTGACTATTTTTATTTTTGCGGTTTTTTTTGTTTTTTTCATACTCATAGGTCTTGGGTTTGATTATTTTTATTTGGGAACCGTTTCCGGGGCAAAACCTAAGTATAAATGGAACGAAAACGGTTATTACGAAGTCTCCGGGACTTCGTCTCAATTTTTTCCTCTCGGGACCATATTGGCTTCGGGTTTTGCCCTCGTGATGTCTTTTAGCGGAGCTTTAAGCGGGCATAAAATGGTTCTACGCTCCGCCATGGCCAGAAGGGCCGTCGAGCTTTCTCCCAAAGAAAAACAATTCGTAAACATCGTGAAGGAGATGTCGATAGCTTCCGGGCTTCCTCAGCCGCAGGCCTATATAGTTCCAGATTCGGATTTGAACGCTTTTGCCACGGGCTTTTCTCCGGAAAATTCTTACATAGCCGTTACGGAAGGGCTTTTGGAGAAACTTAACAGAGAGGAACTTCAGGCCGTAGTCGCTCATGAAATGAGCCATATAAGAAATTATGACATAAGGGTTATGACAGTGGCGGCCGCTTTGGTTAATGCCGTTTCTCTTATAAGCGATTGGTCCGTCAGGAGCGCCAGATATTCTTCGGGAAGAGGTTATTCGTCTTCTTCGTCTCGTTCCGGCAGGGGAGGAGGCGGGATTCTTATTTTAGTTTGGCTTATTTTCGTATTAGTGGCCCCTATAATATCTCGAATTTTAGCTTTGGCCATTTCGCGTCAAAGGGAATATCTTGCCGACGCTTCCGCCGCCGAGCTTACGCGGAATCCTTTGGCTTTGGTAAGCGCTTTGGAAAAGATAAGAATGTCCGTGGAACCGACTTATGCTGTAAATAACGGCATAGCTCATATGTGTATTACCGACCCCAGAGGAAGTTTGATAGAAGAAAGAGAAGGATTGGTCGGCGATCTTTTCGCGACACATCCGCCCATGGAAAAGAGAATATTGGCTTTAAAACTTATGGCTTATCAAATGTCGGGACAAACTCGTTCCCAATCTTTGGGCGGTATTGCCTAAAAAAGCTTTCAAGAAAATTTCTAATTTTATAAAATTTGCTTATAAAAGAATTTCAGGAGGATTTTATGATTCTTGCGACCGAATTTAAAGAAGGAACGATTTTTATAGACGAAAAAGGAAATACCGTTGAAGTGCTTCAGTATCAGCATCATAGAAAATCTCAAGCCAGAGCCGTTGTCAGAGTAAAACTTAGAAATTTGGATACGGGATCCGTCATAGAAACAAGCTATAGGCCGGAAGATAAATTTAAGGATGTAATGGTAGAAAAGAGGCCGAAAACTTATATGTATTCGGACTCTCAAATGGCTTATTTTATGGATAATACGACTTATGAGCAGGTCGGCGTTCCTTTATCCAAATTGGGAGACATGATTAAGTTCCTTACGGAAAATATGGAAGTGGAAGGCTTGTATTTGAACGACAGATTTTTTAACATAGTTTTGCCCGCCAACGTAATTTTGGAAGTGGTGGAGACGGTTCCTGGAATAAGAGGTGATTCCGCCAGCAATGTGACTAAGCCGGCCAAACTTTCGACCGGTATAGAAATAAAAGTTCCTCTTTTTGTCAATCAAGGCGATTTGGTTAAGGTAGATACCAGAACTTTCGAATATGTGGAAAGAGTAAGCAAATGATAAAGGCCGTAATTTTTGACATAGACAATACTTTGATGGATTTTATGCGCATGAAGCGCGCCGCGGTTGATGCGGCCGTAGACGCTATGATAGACGCGGGTCTTAATGTCAAAAAAGAGGAAATGATAGAAAAAATATTTAATGTTTACTGGCAGGAGGGTATAGAAGATCAAAATATTTTTGACAAAGTTCTTACCAAAGAATTCGGACAAGTGGACTATAAAATTCTTGCGGCCGGAATAATAGGATATAAAAGAGCGAAAGAAGGGCATATGACCTTATATCCTCATGTAAAGCTTACCATGACAGAACTTATGAAAATGGGAATAAGAATGGGAGTAGTTTCCGACGCTCCCCGTCTTCCCGTTTGGCTTAGAATAGTAGGTTTGGGTCTGCATCATTATTTTGAGAATGTAGTTTCTTACGACGATACCGGCGAAAGAAAACCGAGTACGAAACCTTTTAAGAAAATACTGGAGCTTATGAAATTAAAGCCCGACGAAGCTTTGATGCTTGGAGATTGGGCCGAAAGAGACATAGTGGGGGCAAAGAATGTGGGTATGGTTACAGCGTGGGCAAGATACGGCAATCAATTTGACACAAAAATTTCCGGCGCCGATTACGAAATAGACGACATATATCAGCTAATAAATATCGTCAAGGAGAAAAATTCTTTATGAAACTTCTTTTTATTACGTTATTTATTCCTTCTTTGGTTTTTTCCTGGGAAATAACCTCTTGCGAATTTTCCAAAAATAAATCTTCGGCGGATATCGTGTATTCTAAAACTATAAAAATAAAAAGAGTCGAAATTAAAGAAGGAAAAGTCCTTATGCCGGTAGAAGAAAATAAAGGAAGGATATACGAAAATATAAAACTTATTTCCAAAAAAGCTTATGAAAATATTTTGAACTCTTTTTCTTCCGGGAAATGCGCCTCGACTCAAAAAGATTCGGTATTATCTTTTAAAATAACAAAAGTAAAAAAGCTTAAATCCGAACATAGGATAGCAAATGCGGAAGCGGAATTCGGCGACGTATTCTTGGCGGTATTCGGTATAATGAAAAATAAAGACGGAGAGATTTGGGCCGCTTTCCCTAAGGATTTGGAAGTTTTGGATAAAGATTTTGAATCGAAAATTAAAAAAGAAATAATAAAATCGGCGCCTTCCGCCAAATGAAATTTCTCTTTATTTTTATCTTATTTTTCTCTTCCGCTTCGGCTCAAACCGAAAAAATTTCTTTGATGTCTTCTAACGGAAAGAATATCTCTTACGAGGCGGAATCCGGCAAATTGATAGTAGATTTGGCGGGTAAGGAAGATAAGAAATCTCAATTAGAAAAAGCAGGATATAAGATTTTGGAAAAACTGTCGGATAGAAATTATTTGGTATCTTATTCCTCCGGTTTTAAAGTAAATTCCGTTTTAGACGAAATAAAAAAAATGGGCTTTACGGCTTCTCCTAACAGAATTTACAGGATAAAGTCCATGCCGAACGATCCCGCTTTAAACTCTCAATATTATCTTTCAAAAATAAGCGCATATTCGGCATGGGAGTATGAGACGGGAGCTTCGAATACCGTTACCATAGCCGTCGTAGACAGCGGCGTTTCGGCCTCGCATTCGGATTTGTCTTCAAAAATTCATGCTTCGGGAAATATTAGAGTGCCGGCGGACGGTTCTTTGGGGCCTTTTGCCAATGACCCTCCCACTCCGGCTTGCTATCACGCGACGGCAGTAGCCGGCGCGGCAGCCGCCGCTACGAATAATTCCTTGGGTATGGCGGGAGTGTCATGGGGCGCAAAGATACTTTCGGCAAAAGTTTTTAACGATGCCGATTGTAATATAAATTGCGGCGATGCTTCGGCTAACGGATGTACGACAAGCGATGCCGCAATAATCAAAGCGATAAATTATTTAAAAACCTTACAGAATACCCCTGCTTACGGTAAAATAATCGTTAATTTAAGTTTGGGAGGCGGAGGGCCATGTCTATCCGCTTTGCAAAGCGAAATAAACGACGCATATTCAAAAGGATTGGTATTTGTAGCGTCGGCCGGAAACGACTCTTCGGATGTTAATTCCCCGGCCAACTGCTCAAATGTAATACCCGTTTCGGCGACGGATGAAAACGACGTATTGGCTTATTTTTCTTCAAAAGGTTCGTCTATGTTAAACGGCGTCTCCGCTCCGGGCACGAGTATTTATACCGCTTATTTGCCTAATACTTATTCTTACGATAACGGAACTTCTTTCTCCGCTCCGATTGTTTCGGGCGTTTTGGCTCTTATGTGGTCTAATAAGCCGTCTTTATCTAACTTTGAATTGACGGAAACTCTTAAAAAAACGGCCGATGACTTGGGGGAAAGAGGGCCGGATTCTCTTTACGGCTGGGGCAGAGTAAACGCTTTTAGAAACCTTTTATTCATATCCGGAAATTCTTCTTTTTCTTCTTCAAAAAAAATAACGGCTTTTCCTAGCCCTTTTTATCCGTCAAAGGATAAAATAATAAATTTTTATGTTCCGCCGGAAATTATAACATCCGATATGAAAATTTTTATTTACGACTTTAACGGCGATTTGGCAGCCGAGGTTAAAAATTTTTCATGGGACGGTAAAAATGCGGCGGGAGCTTCGGCGGCTTCCGGAGCTTATGTTGTTATTACAAAAACGGATAAAGGCAAAGCGTCCGGAAAATTTCTTCTTATAAGATGAATATATACAATCAAACTAAAAATCTATCTTTGCCTTTTGACATAGAAAAGGCGGGAAGTTTTTATTCGAGATTTTTAGGGTTGATGTTTAGAAAAAATATCGCAAAAAATAAAGCTTTGCTTCTTTATCCCGGAAATATGATACATACTTGTTTTATGCGTTTCCCCATAGACGCCGCTTTTATAAGTAAAAAAGGAGAAGTGTTAGAGATTAAAGAGAATATGAAACCGTGGAGTTTTTCTAAAATGTATATGGGCTCTTTTTTTGTTTTGGAAACTATTGGCGGCGTAATGTCGAAATTTGTTTCAAAAGGGGACAAACTCCTTTTTTTAGAATAAAATATTTTTCATTGAACGGGGGCTAAAATAAAATTATAATTATATTTTGGAGAATAAATGCAAGCCAATGTCCGTAAAAAAAATTTGACCGAAATAATATTGGAAGGCGGTTTTATTCCGTCCGATAAAGTGTACGAATACGAATCTTCGGCTAAAAAAGAGGGAAAAAATTTTGCGGATTATCTTTTTGAAAAAAATCTTATAGACGAAATAAAACTTCTTAAAACTTTGGCTTCAAAATGGGATTTTAAGGCCGTAGACTTGACAAAAGTTGAGCCGCCCGGCGAAATAGTAACGCTGATACCGGAAAATATAGCCAGAAAGCACGTATGCGTTCCTTTTGCCAAACAGGATAATTCCTTGTTTTTGGCAATGTCGGATCCGAGGGATTTTTTGGTGGCGGAAGATATTAGTCTTAGAACCGGAATGGACGTAAAACCTTATTTGTCTCTTCCTCATTGGATAAATAGGGTAATAGAAAGCGCTTACGGCAAGGAATCTACCGCAAAAGTGGCGCAATTGGTGGAGTCCGTTTCTCAAAAATCGGAAGAAGAAGGCATATCTTTGGAAGCTCCCGATAAAAAAGTGGACATAACCGAAGTGGATGCCAGCGCTCCCGAAGTGGAAAAACTGGTCAACGGCATAATATTGGGAGCTTTAAGTTCTAAGGCATCGGATATACATGTAGAGCCTTTCGAAGACCCTTCGGGAAAAAACTCAAAAGTTTTGGTCAGATATAGAATAGACGGCGCGTTAAGACAGGCGCCTTTTAATATACCGTGGAGTTTTAGAAACGCCATAATGGCCAAGATAAAAATAATGACCAATTCGATGAATATAACCGAAAGAAGAATACCGCAAAGCGGAAGAATACAAATAATGGCGAAAGGCAATCCCATAGAATTTCGAGTGGAAATGGTTCCTACCGTATACGGCGAATCTTGCGTTATGAGAATACTCGATAGAAAAGCCGTTCAAGTAGATATACAAAAATTGGCTTTTATGCCCGATACTTTGGATAATTTTTTAGGACTGCTGAAGGGAATAGGCGGTAAGAAAAACTTCGGTTTGATACTTGTTTGCGGACCTACGGGTTCCGGAAAATCTACAACTTTGTATGCCGCCTTAAATCACGTTAATAGACCGGATATAAAAATTTTGACCGCGGAAAATCCGGTAGAATATAATTTGGACGGAATAGTTCAGGTCCCGGTAAATCCCGACGTAAAGCTGGGAGAAGATAAAAAATTTGATTTTGCTTTGGCGCTTCGCTCTTTTTTAAGACTTGATCCGGATGTTATAATGGTGGGAGAAATACGAGACCAGGAGACGGCCGAAATAGCGATGGAAGCCGCTATGACGGGACACTTGGTTTTTTCAACCATACATACCAACGACGCTCCGTCTTCGGTTTCCAGACTTGTGGAAATGGGGATCCCTTCTTATATAGTGGTATCGACATTAAAGGCGGTATTGGCGCAGAGACTTGCCAGAAAGCTTTGCGATAAATGCAAAGAAGGTTACGACCCGCATGCGGAAGAAATAGAAATATTTAAAACAAATTCGGTAGAAATTCCTCAAGGAACAAAGTTTTATAAGCCGGTAGGGTGCAAAGAATGTCACGAAAGCGGATTTAAAGGAAGAGTCGGGCTTCACGAACTTTTGGTTATGAACGATAAATTAAGAGAGTTTGCTTTAAAACAATACGCATCCGACCCTTTGAAAAAAGAAGCGATGAAACACGGAATGAGAACGATTACCCAGGACGGACTTATGAAGGTTATTTCCGGGATGACCACCGTCAAAGAAGTTTTAGGCGGAGCGGCAAAATAGAATTTTTTAGGAGAAAAATATGAAAAAAAAATACATTTTATTTTTTTTGCTTTTAAATATTTCCATATATTCTTTTTGCGGAGACTTTTCTTATTTTCCTTTGGTAAATGCCAAGTCCGCAAAATCTTTTGCCGGAGATTTGGGCGCTCTTATGGGAGGGGGAGTTTCATATACTTCCAGGAGCTTGGGTTTTTCCGGATTCGATTTGGGATATAGAGCGACTTATCAATTAAAACCGTCAAAAGATTCTTCTTTTATGCCAAAAGAAAGAGCTTTCGGTATTAATTTTTTACAAGCGGAAATAGGAATGCCGTATAGAATAGACGCTTTTATAAGAGCGGGTTTCGGAGATAAGTTAACCGTAGTAGGCGGAGGAATAAAATACGGTTTGTGGAAAATAAAAGACGGACTCTATCAAATGAACGGTATGCTTATTATAAACTCTCATATGGCTAATAATCTTAATTTTTATGCCATACAAAACGGAATTAACGCAATTTTTTCAATTAATTGCGGACTTATTAGGCCTTTTGTTTTATTGGGTTATGATTCTACCCGTCTTAACGTACAAAACGCTTTGGATCCTTCTTTGGTAAGTAAGAATTTTTACGAGGCGGGGGAAAGAATAGGAGCGGGATTAAGATTTAAGATGAAGTGGATTAATTTATCGGCTGCTTACGAATATTCGAGAGGCAATAATCTTGTCGACGGGGCTTTTACGGTAAGATTTTAGTATTTGTTTTTTATATCTCTTCTTACGTCTCTGTTTAAATCTCTTTCTTTTATTTTTTCTTTTTTATCGAAAGTCTTTTTACCTTTTGCTATCGCCAATGAAATTTTGGCCCAGCCGTTTTTAAAATAAATTTCCAAAGGAATTAATGAAAATCCTTTTTCTCTGGATTTGGAGCTTATTTTTTTAATTTCAGTCTTATTTAAGAGCAATTTTCTTACTCGTAAAGGATCTATTTTTATAACGCTATTAAATTCATACGGCTGTATTTGAAGCCCGTATATATATATCCCGTCCTCTTCGGCTCTGGCAAAAGAAGAAGAAAGATTTGCTTGCCCTTTCCTCAAAGATTTAACCTCAGGTCCTTTTAAGCAAAGACCGGCCTCAAATGTCTCTATAATTTCGTAATCGTATAAGGCTTTTCTGTTTAAAGCCACGCTTATTTTTACCTGCTTTTTAACCATAATTTGATATAATATCTTAAGCCGCAAAAGCTTATTTTAACATATTTTTCGCCGAAGTGGCGGAACTGGCAGACGCGTACGGCTCAGGACCGTATTCCCGCAAGGGATTGAGGGTTCAAATCCCTCCTTCGGCAATCTAATTTTTAAAAAAATACCAAAACTCTACGATAAATGTTACTTTAGTTTATTTCTATTGACAAGGCGTCGATATAATTGTTTTAATTTTAGTATCTTGCTTCATAGGTCATTATTTATATCTTATCCTATAGGAGGGAGAAAGATGAAATTAAATAAAAAGGGCTTCACGCTCATAGAACTCATGATAGTGGTTGCGATCATAGGAATATTGGCCGCGGTGGCCGTGCCCAAATTCGCCGACCTTATCAATAAATCGAAAGAAGGCGCCACGAAAGGCGCTCTTTCCGCAGTCAGAGGCGCTCTTCAGGTCTACTACAGCGACAATGAAGGCAATTACCCGACCAGCTTAACCAGCGGAGATTTCACTCCTAAATATATGAATGAAATGCCTACCGCCAAGTTGCCCGGTACCGGACATGCCGACGGAGCCGGCGTAACCACATTCGGAACTCCGGCTACGGCCGTTTCCGACTCCGGAGCATGGGGATATTATACTCATAGCGTAACCACACATTCCACTTACGGATGGTTCGGCGTAGCTTGTACACATAACCCTCTTACCGCTCCGACTCAGACCTGGTCTCAGCTGTAATATTTTTGATAAAAAGCCCCGCTTCTTATGAAACGGGGCTTTTTATTTGTTCGTTATGGAAATAATCGGTTTATCTTTTTCTTTCATATTCGGCTTATGCGTGGGCAGTTTTCTTAACGTATGCATTTACCGTATTCCTAACAATTTATCCATAATAAAACCTGATTCCTTTTGCCCTAGGTGCCAGACAGCGATAAAGTGGTATCATAATATACCGGTTCTAAGCTATATATTTTTACGTGGTAAATGCGCTTACTGCGGCCAAAAAATAAGCTTAGAATATCCTTTAATAGAATTGGTGACAGGCATATTAACTTCGATATTTTTTTTAAAATGGCATTTTTTACCTTTTTGGTTTTTATTTTCTATAATTGCTTGCTACTTATTAATAGCGGTGTCAGTCATAGATTTTAAAACAATGCTAATTTCAGATTTTTTTTCTTATTCTATAGCGATAATAGGGTTGATAGCCTCGCAATTTAACCCTAATTTCTACGGTGACTGGTACCAAAGATTATTAAATTCCTTATCCGGAATATTTTTTGGCGCCGGATTTATTTGGTTTTTGGCATTTGTAGGAAAGCTAATTTATAAGAAAGATGCGGTAGGCGACGGAGATATGTTTTTATTGGGAGCAATCGGAAGTTTTATGGGATACAAAGGATTAATTTCAGTAATAATAATAGCTTCTTTTATCGGATCACTATACGGAGTAGGGTTAATTATAGCAAAGAAAGCCGATAGGGTAAGTTATATGCCTTTTGGCCCTTTTTTGGCTTTAGGTTGTATCGTTAATCTTTATAATTATTGGGATTTTATCGCATTTATATCATCTTAACGGTAAGTAATTTAAGTTATGTTAAGCATGAAAATATTTTTTCTTTTGAACTAATTTCTTTCAAAGCATAATCCAAATCTTCGTTTCTTAATCTATCAAATATTAAAAACTCTTCCTGAGGAATTTTTGATTTAATAAATGAGTCGTATTCTTTTATATTGTTTGAAAAAAAATCCATTATTTCGCCAATCCCATTTACTACGGATCTGTCTGAATATAAATAGTCTTTATGACTGCACCATTCGTAAAATTCCGGTCTCGACGTTATTTTGGCTTTTACGCAATTATTATGAATATACCTTATAAGAGCCAAAAGATAACTTTCAGATTTGACGGTTTTAGATATAAATCTTGATTGAAATAAATGTCCGTTTCTGTAATATTTTCTATTAAAATATACCGCATAACTCCAATTAATCATTTTCATGGCTTGGCTTAAATTAGCTTTGTTTGTTTTTATGAAAAGATGTATATGATTTGTCATTAAGGAATAAGAATAAACTATAAGATCAAATTTGTCTCTGTATTTTTCAAGAATTTGAAGAAATTTTAACTTATCTTGTCGGTCTTTGAAAATAGATTCTTTATTGTTCCCTCTGCTTATTACATGGTAATAAGCTCCGGCAAAAACAACCCTGTTTTTTCTTGCCATAACCCCTCCTTATTAAAAGGATATATAAGTTATAGCAGATTACCGCGACAGATTCTGTCGCGGTAAAATAAAAAAGACCGGGATATAATCCTCGGTCTTGTAAGTTTATACGGAAGGGGAGGGATTCGAACCCTCGAGACCCTTTTGGAGCCTACAGACTCTCCAGGTCTGCGCCTTCAACCGCTCGGCCACCCTTCCTTTAATTTGGTGGTTGGGGTAGGATTCGAACCTACGTAGGGCGTAGCCCGACGGTTTTACAGACCGTTGCTTTTGACCGCTCAGCCACCCAACCGAATAAAAAGAACGAAATATTAATTTATGTTTACAGTATATCAAAAAAATAAATAAAATGGAATATATATAGGTATTCCCATGCCAATATGTTTACATAAATAAGATTTATTTATATAATTTAATCTAATAATTATCCGGAGGAATATTTATGTGTCTTGCTGTGCCGGCTAAAATAAAAGAGATAAAAGGTCATACGGCTACCGTCGATTTCGGCGGTACTCAAAG
>JAAYVI010000061.1 GCA_012517235.1 Elusimicrobiota bacterium
AAACTTTTACCGCTTCCTTTGGAGAAGAAACTTATGACGAAAGCGAAAAAGCTCGCCTTACGGCGTCTTACTTTAATTGCGAGAATATTTCTATTAATATTAATCCTTCGGCTCGAGACCTTATAGATTTTATATCTTCGGGGCTTGATCAGCCTTTTGCCGATTCTTCTATACTTGCCAATTATCTTGTAAGCAAAGAAGCCGCAAAACAAGTAAAAACGGCTTTGTCCGGTTTGGGCGGGGACGAGTTATTTGCCGGTTATCCCAGGTATTTGGGAATAAGAATGGCGAAATATTTGAATAAAATACCTAAAAATTTAATAAAAACCGCTTATTTAATTTCGACTCTTATTCCGGAAATAAAATCTTCTTCAAATTGGCCGGGCAGAATAAAAAGATTATTTAAAGGTATTGAAAAAGAAGAATTTTACGGATACTGGCTGTCTCAAATAAAAGATAATAAAATATTTTTTGAAGATATTAAACCTTCTTTTGTCGGAGCTTTGGAAGCAGAAAATCCGGCTAAATTTGAATTTGAAAATTATCTGGAAGGAGATTTGTTATATTTGACGGATATATCTTCAATGTACGCCTCTTTGGAGATTAGAGTTCCTTTTTTGGATATAAGACTTATTGAAAAGATAGCGTCATTGCCTCTTGATTTAAAAACGAAAGGATTTGAGCAAAAATATATTCTTAAAAAAATTATGAAAGATCTTTTGCCTTCTCATTGTTTTAAAGGTAAAAAAGGCTTTCAAATACCTTTATCCAGGTGGTTTTGTAAAGAGCTTAAGGAATTTGCATTCGATTTACTCTATTCTTCTAAAGAAGATTTTTATGAAAAGAAATCGGCTTTAGAACTTCTGGAAAATCATTGCAAAGGTAAAACGGACAATTCGGATTTGATATACTCTTTATGCGTATGGGAACTTTGGATTAGAAATGAAAAAAAATAAAATACTAATAGTTTCCGATTATCTTTTCGAGGACAATCCCGGCGGCTGCGCCAGAGTAAGCGAAGGTTTAGCCAAGGAATTTTCCAAAGAATTGAATGTTTCGCTTATTTTGAGGGGGAAAAAGGAAAACGCTTTTAAAAGTTTTAAGGAATATTCATCCGAAATTTATTCTTGCGGAAAAAATCCTTTTCTTGTTTTTAAAGCTTTATTTGAAATTTTTAAGGAACCGCCCTTTTGCCTTAATTTTCACGATCCTTACTTGTCTTTTTGGGTTATTTTATGTCTAAAGTTTAAAAAGATAAAAATTCCTGCTTTTTATACTTATCATTCTCCATGGAGCGAAGAGTATAAAATAAGGGCCGAAAAAAATGGGTGTTTATTTTTTCATTATTTGGGAGTTTATATTAGAAAAAAAATAGAAAGGTTTATTCTTTCTTATTGTTCGAATATCGTTTGCGAAAGTTTTTATATGTCTAAAAAACTTAAAGAAATTCATAATATGGATAGTAAAGTATTTTATTTAGGAGTAGATATTTCCAAATTTAAACCTATTTCGAAAGTAGAAAAAGAAAAATTTCGTATAAAACTTAATCTGCCTTTGAAAAAAAAGATTTTTTTCACATTAAGAAATTTGGAACCGAGAATGGGATTGGAAAATTTAATAAAAGCCGTAAAGATTCTTAAAGACGAAAAAGAATTTTTGTTTTTAATAGCCGGAATGGGTTCTTTGAGAAAGGAGCTTGTTGAGTTATCAAAAAAATTGAAAGTAGAAGATAAAATTATTTTTACGGGGCAAATAAAAGACGAGGTTTTACCTATATTCTATGCGGTTTCGGACGCTTTTGTTTTGCCTACGGCTTATTTGGAAGGATTCGGACTTATAAGCGCGGAAGCTATGGCTTGCGGTATTCCCGTTTTGGCTACTCCGGTAGGAGCAAACGAAGAAGTCGTAGGGAGTTTGGATAAGTCTCTTATTTTTAAAGACATAAATCCGGCCGCCATAGCCGAGGGAATAAAATTATTTATGAATCGCGAGGATACGGATAAATTGTCGGAAAAAGCGGTTTTAACGGCTAAAAATATTTTTTCTTTTTCCGCTTATGCCGAAAAAAATTTGAATTTGATTAGGGATTTGTGTTTAAAAAACAAATAAGTTTTGGTAGAATTTAAGCGTTTAAATAAGTTAGCGTAAAATTTTAAGAGGATAAACAATTGATTTGCGCGATACACCAAATACAATTCATGCCGGGCTTGAGGTTCTTTTCAAAGATGTCTTCATGCGACATATTTGTTTATTTGGACGACGTTCAATTTGAAAAAAGAGAATTTCAAAATAGAAATAAAATAAAAACGGCTTCGGGTATAGATTATCTTACTTTGCCGGTATTAACCAAAGGAAGATTTTCTCAAACCATAAAAGAAACGGAAATAAATCCTTATTACGATTGGAGAAAAGAACATCTTGCAAAAATCAAAACCAATTATTCAAAAGCGCCTTTTTTTAATAAGTATTATCCGTATTTGGAAAAAATTTATTCTAAAAATTTCAATAAAATGCCCGCTCTCTCTTTTGAATTGATAAATTTTTTTAGAGATATTTTGGAAATAAAAACGCCTTTTAGATTGTCTTCGGAATTTTCTTTGAATTTAAAATCTTCGGAAAGATTGGCGGAAATTTGTTTTAAAGTCGGAGCAAAAGCCTATTTGTCTGGGATCGGCGGAAAAAATTATTTGGATACGGAGCCTTTTAAAGAAAGAGGCATAGAAGTCTTATGGCAGAATTTTATAGTAAAGCCGTATCCTCAGCTTTTCGGAGAATTTAAACCCGATCTGTCGGTTTTAGATCTTATTTTTAACTGCGGGGAATCCTCAAGGAGATATTTGTGAAAAATAGTTACGGCTTTATTGGTTTTCTTTTGTTTTTTTCTCTTTCTTTTGTAGGAATACATTTATATTGTCATTCCTTTATAGCCAGAAAAATCGCCGACTGGAAACATTTGCGGGCTTTCTTTCTTTTTTTGGCTTTTTTTTCGGTATTTACGATGTTTTTAAGGAGATCTTTCGAAAGCGATTTTTCCAGGTTTTTGTCTTTAATAGGTTTTATTTGGATGGGCTCGGTTCTTATGCTTGCTTTCGTATTTTTGACTTCCGATATTCTTGTTTTAATACTTAAAAAATATTCTATTTCTCAAAAAATTCCTGCGGCTGCTTTAGTCGTTTTTACTTTTTTATTTTTCTTTTCTTTATATAAAGGTTTGGCGCCAGCTTCCGTAAGAAAAATAGAAATAAGCGGCTTTTCAAAAAAACCTTTAAAAATTGCTTTTTTCAGCGATATGCATGCGGATTTCGAATTTAGAGAAAAATTGTTTTTTTTATCTTTGGATAAAGCGTTGACCGAAAATCCAGATTTTATTGTTTTCGGCGGAGATTGGCTCGATCCCGGATTTAATATATCGAGGGAAGAAACCGAAAAAATTAATAATATAAAAATACCGAAGATAGCGGTACTCGGAAATCACGAATATTATTACGGTTTGGATAAATCTTTGGATATTTATAAAAAATCCGGATTTAATCTTTTAATCAATTCTTCCCTGGAATTTGAAGACGTTAATTTCATAGGATTGTCCGATATTAAAACTTCCGGCATTAATTTGGAAGCGGCATTAAAAATAATAAAAGAAAATTACAAAGAAGGAAAGGCGAATATAATATTATCTCACCAGCCTTTGTATTTTAAAGAAATTTCGGATTTTAAAAAAGTTATTATGCTTTCCGGTCATGTTCATAGAGCGCAAATATTTCCGTTTCATATTTTTGTAAGGTTGGCATATAAATATTTTTACGGATTATATGAAAGAAAAGGTTCTTTTTTATATGTCACTTCCGGAGCCGGTACATGGGGCCCTCCGATGCGTCTTTATTCGGACTCGGAAGTTCCTTTAATATACTTAAAATAAATTAAAGACCTAAATTAATAGACCTTAAAGTCCTATTTTTTAATGGGAATAAAATTATTGTTTTACTGCCTTATTTGCCCTTAATCATTCTATTAAAGCGAGCTAAAATTTACTTAATAAGGGAGGACTTGATGGTCAAAAAAACTATTTTAACAGCCCTGATCTTTTCTATGCCCGCCCTGATATGGGCTTCTTCGGATAATATACTTTCACAACTTAAATCGGATCCTTCTAATGAGAACTTAATATCTCAAGTGTCGGTATTTGCTTTGGAAAAAGAAGATTTTTTAAATAAAGTTTTGGAAGAGATGGCTTCTCCGGACAATCCTTCATCTTATAGATGTTCTTTGGCTAAGGCGGTTTCAGCTACACAAAAGGATATAGCTTATGTTAAAACCGCACAACTACTTGCCCGTTCCGGCGGAGATTTGGAAATATGTCTTAGCAAAGCCGTAGGAGACACCAAAAATCCCTATGCTTCGGCCGCTTTGGAATCTAATGTGGAAGAGTTTATATACGGATCGGATAAAGGCGGAGAGAAAGATATTAAAAAGAAAATAGCCGCCATAAATTCGATTTGGTCTTTGGGAGAGATAGGTTCTAAAGAGGTTATGGAAAAACTTGAAAAATATTATAACGGTTCCGACGAGGTTTTGAGAATAAATATAGTTTTTTCAATGGGCAAATTGAAAAATAACAAAGTTTTACCCTATCTTAGAAAAATAGCCCAAAACGCTTCGGAAAGTATGGCCGTAAGATCGGCGGCTTATGAAATGATAGACGAATTGGAGGGGAAATAATGAAAAAATTTAATAACATATTAGCTTTACTTTTAATTTCTTTATCCGTTTCGGCTTTTTCTCTTGAAAAGGCCGATATAATTTATACCGGAGGATGGTTCGGCCTGCCGTATAATTTGATAGGAGATTTACCTTTGGGTCATGTTGGTATTTTTGCCGGCACCGAATTGAAAGACGGGAAAATAAAAGCCGTAATAATCGATTGCGTTCCCGATTATTTTAAACCGGGCGGAATCAGAAAAGTTTCATGGAAGCATTTTACTCATAATTTCTCTTATCCTTATTACGGAAATAGAACCACACCTCAGAAACCCACTCAAGCTCAAAGAGAAGCGATAGTTTCAATGGCAAATTCCATGCTTAAGCCAAAGGCGTATAGTTTCACTCACGAATCTCAAAAAGGTCCCAATAAATTCGATTGCGTCGGTTTTACCGAATATCTTTACGAAAAAGTCGGCCTTAACCCGACTCCGGACGATCAAGACAGCGGCTGGGGATGGCCTCTTACTCCCAGCGAACAATTCTATGCTACCGTAGCAAATACTTCCGAACAGAATTTGTCTTATATAAATTTGATAAAAAAGAAAGATTTAAACGAATACGAATCTTTAAGAAATATTTCGGTAAATTATCAATCCGATATTGCCGTTCCTCAAAGCTGGCAAGAAGATTAAAAAAATCAATAAAACTAAAAAGCGGGCTTAAAGCCCGCTTTTTTTATCCTTTTATTACTGCCAAAGGTTTTAATTTTGCTATTTTTGACGCCAAACCGGCATTTTCCGTAACGGAAACTATCTTTTGCGCGTCTTTATAAGCATAAGGCATTTCTTCGGCTAAAGTATCCGAATTTTCGGCTTTAAAAAAAACTCCGCTTTCCGCCAATTCTTTTCTTATGTCTCTTTTTTTAGATTCTTTTAGCGCTTTGGTTCTCGATATGGCCCGCCCCGCTCCGTGGGGGCAAGAATAAAAAGTTTTTTCGCAGTTTATCAGAGGTTTGCATAAAAAGGAATATCGCCCCATGTCTCCGGGTACTATTACCGGAAAACCGAAAGTTTGATATTTTTGCGGTAAAGAAACGCTTCCGTAAGGATAGGAGCATGCCGCCCCTTTTCTGTGGATTAGAAACTTTTTTTCTTTAATTTTTTCTATTTTTGCCATATTATGCGATATGTCCGTTATTAGTGAAAAACCGTCGCTTTTTCCGAAAATTTTTTCAAAAACTTTAGCCGTTTGATAGGATATTATTTCTCTGTTGGCCGCCGCAAAATTTGCCGCCGCATTCATAGCCGAAAAATAACCTGCGCCTTTAAGACTATTTAAAGGCGCATATGACAGCTGAGAATCCGGGGGGCGGTATTTGTTGGAGTCTTTTCTCATCTCTTCCAGCCAATCGCAGCATATTTGATGCCCTAATCCTCTGGAACCGGTATGTATGCATACGGATATAAGATCCTTTCTTAAACCTAAAAAATCTGCTGCTTCCTTGTCGAATATCTCTTCGACTTTTTGAATTTCCAAGAAGTGATTGCCTCCGCCCAATGTGCCCAGCTGCCTTGAACCTCTTTCCAAAGCTTTTTTGCTAACGCTTTGATATTGCCCTTCGAAAACTTCCAAAAAATCTTTATTTTTAAAATCGCCCAATTGTTTTTCGAAAACCCAATCTACTCCCGTTTCCAGAATTTTTTTTAAATCGTGAAAAGAAATTTTTAATTTGCTTTCCTTCCCGGCTCCGCAAGGAACGGCCGAAAAAAGTTCGGAAAGAATTTTGCTTTCTTTGCCCTTAATATCTTTTACTTCCAAATCCGTTTTCAGAAATCTTACTCCGCAGTTTATGTCGTAACCTATACCTCCCGGCGAAATTATCGGTTCTTTGTTTAAGTCAAATGCGGCTACGCATCCTATCGGGAAGCCGTATCCGCAGTGAAGGTCCGGCATTGCTTTAACCGGAAGTTCTATATTAGGCAAAGACGATACGTTTTCTAACTGTTTTAACGCCGAAGTTTCGAAAGACGAAAAAAGCTCATTGTCCGCGTAAATTTCCGCCTCTCCTTTTTGGAATTTTAGAGTTCTTATATAATCTTTTTCGTTCATATGTCTATGACGATTTTTAAAACAAATCCGTTTCTTTCTTTTTTAAAACAAAGTCCGTGATAAGAAGCGGCTTTAAGTTGTCTTTTTATTTCCGCATTTTTTGCTGCGTTTATCTCGGCTTTTAAGATAAAGATATTTTTTTTATTTTCAAGTTTTATTTTAGTTTTTAAAGGCCAAATTTTTTTATAGTCGTATAAATAAATTACTTCGTTTACTATTTTTACCGCCAAATTTTCCAGAGAGTCGGCGGTAAAATGTAAACTCATTTTTTTCTTGTTTTTAGTATTTTTAGCCAGAGAAGAAAGCCAATAAAATAAGCCGCCGAAAATTTCTTTTTCGCCGGCGGCTTTTACGGTTAATTTTATGTCGTTTTCTCCGTCTTCTTTTATTCTTATTTTTTTCAGTAAGAGCTCCATATATGCGAGCTTAAATCCGTATGAGAACAGTTTATTCTTAATTCGCCCCATTGAGCGGAAGATGAAATATTGACATAAGCCCATCCTCCGGAATCGTCTTGAGCCGAAGCCTGACTGTCGGAAGTCCTTACGGATTTTGATTCGAGATGTTCCATATGAGGAAATTTTACTTTGGGAATTTCCGATACGTATTTGGGAACGAGAGAGGTCAAATCGTCTTTTGGATAAGAAGCATTATTGTCGGAATAGTAAATATTGAGAACTGATCTTAAAGTCCCCAAATGACCTTTTATGCTGCCTTCTTTTGATTTTGCCAAAAGATCGGTTACCTTAACGACGCTTACGGCCGCCAAAATACCTATTATGGCTACGACTATCATTAATTCTATTAAAGTAAAGCCTTTTTTCATCAGAACTTATATTCGGCCGAATATTTCAAAGTAACTGAAGAGTTTTTATCTATGTTAAGCGTAAATTCTACGTTGTTTTTATCTTTTTTTACATAATCGTGCGTACTTTCCGTTATTTTCCAGTCGCCCCATTGCTTTTCTTTTACTACGACCTTTACCGCTTCGTCTTTATGGTTTTTAATTTTAATCTCATAAGAATCTCTGTAAAGATTGGAGGCCAAAACCTGATGATTGGTTATTTTCCTTTCGCCTTTTATGTCGAAAGCTTGTCCTACGGAAAGTTCTATTTCCTCGTCTTTGGGAGTATGATCTATTTCGTCTTCTCCTATAAATTCAACCGAATCGCCGTCTTTTTTGTAAATTCTTATTTTACCCTTCGGCAGCGGTATGCCTAAATTATTTTCTTTTGAGTTCTTGAATTTGACTGTTACGTCTACTTTTTTATTATAGCTTTGAGAACGCCAATTGTCGTAAAAATACCATTTATAAGAAGCGCCGTCGTAAGAATATATTTTTTCCGTCTTTACCGAAGAAGCGTTAAATAAAGAAATTTGCTTATTTTGATTGTTCTTTAAATCGGTTCTTCGAGAAAGATCGTATATGTGATATTCAAAAAAGCTTTTTTCCGAAAATTGGGGCGCTGCGTCTTCCAATGCCAAAGCCTTATTGGCTCTGACCGCCATTACGGAGGAATAAGCTTGCGGTTCGCTAACCAAATTTACGTCTCCGGCCATAAGTTTTAAAGAGGCGTTGTCGTAAGAAGCTCCGCTATTATTGCTTATGCTTACCCAGGAATTTAAGTCCAAACTTTTATCGTCGGAGGAAAGAGTCGCCACATAATCGGCTTTCCATGAAAAATTATGGGCCATATAGCTTACTTCTACGTCTTCCTGTGAAGAAGAGGGAGAGTTTACCTGCCATACTAAGGTGGGTTTTACTCTGAAATTTTCCGGCATTTTGGAAAATTCTACGGTTTTAATATTTTCCCTCGAAAGCATATTTACTTTTCCGTCTTCCGATTTTATCAATATGTTTTGAGAATCGAAGCTTAATAGGTTTCCCGAATAGGAATTATTGTCTTTGGTTATTACTTTTATTTGCGATTCTAAGAATCTTGAAAGCATTTTATCGGAGTTTATCAAGTCGTATTCGAAATTCTGTTCTAAAATAGTAGCTTTTGACTTGTGAAATTTTATCCTTACGCTTTCGTTTATTAATGAAGTCGCCGTTTCGTCAAAGTCTACCGTATTGAGTCCCTTTTTTAAATTAACGGTACGTATGTCTTTTATTACTGCAAAGTTTTGATTATAAACGGTAATCGATACGTCCTTTCTCTCCAATGCGCAGATAAAAGAAGAAAATAAAAAAATAAACGATAAGATTTTCATAAACCCTCCGATAAAAATATGATAGCAAATTGGAGTAAATATTCTAAAGCTATTTCAAAGCTTCGAAAAAATCGTTTCCCTTATCGTCGGTAAGGATAAAAGCCGGAAAATTTTCAACTTCTATTTCCCATACGGCTTCCATTCCTAATTCCGGGTAGTCGAGAACTTTTACTTTTTTTATGTTTCTTTCCGCCAGAAATGCGGCAGGACCGCCCGGAGAACCCAAATAAAATCCGCCGTATTTTTTACAAGCTTCTTTTACGGCGGAACTTCTGTTGCCTTTGGCTATCATAACCATAGAAGCGCCTCTGGATTGAAGCATATCTACGTAAGAATCCATTCTTCCGGCTGTCGTAGGTCCGAAAGAACCGCTCGGCATACCTTTGGGAGTTTTGGCCGGGCCGGCGTAATAAATCGGATGATTTTTAAGGTATTCCGGAAGTTCTTTGCCGGAATCTATTATCTCTTTAAATTTTGCGTGAGCGGCGTCTCTGGCTACGACTATTTTCCCGGTTAGATAAATTCTATCTCCTACTTTTAGAGAGGATAAACGGGATAAAATTTCTTTCATCGGCTTGTTTAAGTCGATATTCACGCAGGAAGAACAGGAAGAATATTTTTTTACGGTTTCTTCTGGTAAAAATCTTTTGGGATTTGTTTCGAGTTTTTCAAGCCATATGCCGTTAAAATTTATTTTACCTTTGGCTTGTCTGTCGGCGCTGCAGGATACTCCCAATCCTATGGGGCAGCTGGCTCCGTGTCTTGGAAGTCTTATTATTTTTATGTCATGAGCGAAATATTTACCGCCGAACTGAGCTCCGTATCCGATCTTTTTTGTTTCCTCCAAAATTTCTTTTTCCAATTTCAAATCTCTAAAAGCTCTGCCGCGTATGTTTCCCGAAACCGGCAAATTATCCAGATATCCTGTAGAGGCTAACTTTACCGTTTTGAGGCAAAATTCGGCCGACATCCCGCCGATTACCGCGGCCAGATGATACGGGGGGCAAGCCGCCGTTCCCAAAGTTTTTATTTTTTCAATTAGAAATTTTTTAAGCGAAGAGGGGTTAAGCAAAGCTTTTGTTTCTTGATATAAAAATGTTTTATTTGCGGAACCGCCGCCTTTTGCTATGAATAAAAATTCGTATTCGCTTCCTTCGCCCGCATATAATTCTATTTGAGCCGGAAGATTATTGCCGGTATTTTTTTCTTCGTACATTGTTATCGCGGCTGTTTGGGAATACCTTAAATTTTCTTTGGTATAGGCTTCAAAAACTCCTTTAGCCAAATATTTTTCGTCCTTGCCTCCGGTAAAAACATACTGTCCTTTTTTGCCTATTATTATTGCGGTTCCGGTGTCCTGGCAAAAAGGCAAAACAAAATCGGAGGAAATTACCGAGTTTTCCAGCAGACAATAGGCCATAAATTTATCGTTTTCCGACGCTTGAGGATCCTTTAGTATTTGCGCGACTTTTTCTTGATGAGAAGTCCTGAGAAGAAAAGAAATATCTCTGAAAGCTTCTTTTGCCAAAACGGTTAAAGCTTTCGGCTCTATCTTTAAGACCTTTTTCCCGTCGGGAGCTTTGGATATTTTTACGAAATCCCCGGAAATAAGACGATATTTGGTTTTGTCTTTTCCCAAAGAAAATATCTTCTCATATTTAAATCCCATACGGCCTCCGAAAATAAACAAAAACGCTTACTCTTCTTCCGGTATGTCTACGGTAGATTTATGAAATACCAAAGGCATTTCGGGGTCTTCCTCGCAGATAAAATTAGCCCTTAGAAACTCTCTGTTCATTCTCGCTATGTTCGAAATTTTTATTTCTTTGGGACATACCGCTTCGCATTCGTATTCGTTGGAACAGTTGCCGAATCCTAAAAAATCCATAGCTTTTACCATATTTAGAACTCGCGAAGTCCTTTCGGGATTTCCTTGAGGAAGTATGGCCAGCTGAGATATTTTTGCGCCGGTAAAAAGCATAGCCGCGCTGTTGGGACAGGCCGCCACGCAAGCTCCGCATCCTATGCAGGCCGCGGCGTCCATCGCTTTTTCCGCCAATGATTTATTTACCGGAATTGAATTCGCTTCCGGAGCCGAACCCGCATTTACGGAAACGTATCCGCCGGCCGATATTATTTTGTCCAAAGCGCTTCTGTCTATGACAAGATCTTTTATGGGGGGGAAAGGAGAAGCTTTGAAAGGCTCTATCGTTATTATATCCCCGTCTTTAAATCTTCTCATATGAAGCTGACAAACCGTAGAATGTTCGTCCGGGCCGTGTACGTCTCCGTTTATTACCAGTCCGCAGCATCCGCAAATTCCTTCTCTGCAATCGCTTTCTACGGCTATCGGTTCTTTGCCTTCTTTTAAAAGTTTTTCGTTCAAGACGTCGAGCATTTCGAGAAAAGACATGTCCGGTATAACATTTTCAAGTTTGTAAGTTTCGAAGCGTCCGTCTTTTTCGTCTTGAGATTTTTTCCAAACTCTTAAGGTTATGTTAAATCCTTTTTCCATACTTCCTCCCTTATTTGTAGCTTCTTACGCTGGGTTTTAGATTTTCAAATTCAAGTTTTTCCTTATTTAGTATCGGCTCTTTTTTCTCTCCGGCGTATTCCCACACGCTTACATGCGAGAAGTTTTCGTCGTCTCTTTTGGCTTCTCCTTCGGGAGTTTTTGACTCTTCTCTAAAATGCCCTCCGCAAGACTCCTTTCTTTCCAAAGCGTCTTTTACGAGAAGTTCGGCAAATTCCAAAAAGTCCGCAGTTTTAAGAGCTTTTTCCAGAGTTTGATTAAAACGCGAATCTTGATGAATTTTTACGTTTTGCCAAAATTCTTCCCTTAGCTTTGGAATTTCCGATAGCGCTTTTTTTAGAGATTCTTCGCTTCTCGACATCCCGCAGTAATTCCACATAATTTCTCCCAATTGCCTATGAAATTCGTTGGGAGTTTTATTTCCTTTCGCGGAAAGCAGCTTTGCTATTTTCGACTTGACCGATTCTTCGCACTCTTTGAATTCTTTGTCCGTTGTCTCGGCTTTGCCGAAAGAAGCGTTTGCCAGATAGTTGGGTAGGGTGGAAGAAATTATGAAATATCCGTCGGCAAGTCCCTGCATAAGAGCGCTGGCTCCGAGCCTGTTTGCCCCGTGATCCGAAAAATTAGCTTCGCCCAGAGCAAAAAGTCCTTCGACCGCGGTCATAAGTTCGTAGTCTACCCAAAGTCCGCCCATCGTATAATGAGGCGCGGGATAAATTCGCATGGGGACTTCATAAGCGTTTTCGTCGGTTATTTGATAGTACATATCGAAAAGATTTCCGTATTTTTCTTTTATCTTTTCGGTCCCTTGTTTTGCTATGGCGTCTTTAAAATCCAAATAAACGGCTTGTCCCGTAGCTCCGACTCCCCGGCCTTCGTCTATCATTCTTTTGGCCGCTCTCGAAGCTATGTCTCTGGGAACCAAATTGCCGAAGGCGGGATAAATTCTCTCAAGATAGTAATCCCTTTCTTCCTGAGGTATGTCTGAAGGTTTTCTTTTGTCTCCTTTTTTAAGAGGAACCCATACTCTTGCGTCGTTTCTTAAACTTTCGCTCATCAACGTTAATTTTGATTGATGATCGCCCGAGCGCGGTATGCATGTCGGATGTATTTGAGTAAAGCAGGGATTTGCAAATCCGGCGCCTTTTTTATACGCGGCCCATGCGGCGGAGATATTGCAGTTTGCGGCGTTTGTCGACAGATAAAACACATTTGAATATCCGCCCGTACATAAAAGAACGGCATGCCCGCAATATTTCTCTATTTCTCCGCTGACCAAATTCCTTACTATGACGCCCCTTGCTTTGCCGTCTTTTACGACTATGTCGAGCATTTCTCTTCTTGAAAAAACTTTTACTGTGCCGGCGGCTACCTGTCTCATCATCTGAGAATAAGCTCCCAAAAGAAGCTGCTGTCCCGTCTGGCCTCTGGCATAAAAAGTTCTGGAAACCTGAGCTCCGCCGAAAGATCTGTTATCGAGCAACCCTCCGTATTCTCTTGCGAAAGGGACGCCCGTGGCCACGCAGTGATCTATTATTTGATTTGAAATCTGAGCCAATCTGTAAACATTGGCCTCTCTTGCTCTGTAATCGCCGCCCTTTAAAGTATCGTAGAAAAGTCTATATACGGAGTCGCCGTCATATTTGTAGTTTTTTGCGGCGTTTATTCCGCCTTGAGCCGCTATGGAATGCGCTCTTCTGGGGCTGTCGGGCAAAGTAAAAACATTGACATTGTATCCTTGTTCGCCCAACGAAGCCGCCGCCGAAGCTCCGGCAAGACCGCTGCCGATTATTATTATTTCAAATTTTTTTCTATTGTTGGGATTTACAAGTTTTGCCGAAAACTTATAATTATCCCATTTTTGCTGAATATTCCCGGAAGGTATTTTAGAGTTTAATTTCATTTTAATCTCCTAATTTATTACGGTTTCCAAAACTTTAGGCGCCGAAAGAGGCGCAAACCTCAAGTCCATTCCTAAAAGAAAATATACGGAAAGCATGGCAAAAAGAATCATAGAAACCGCTACGGCGTATCCCGCAGCTTTTATTAAAAAAGAATATTTATCGTGATTTAATCCCAAAGTTTGGAAGGCGCTTTGAAAACCGTGGCTTAAATGAAGCGCCAAAGCCAAAGCTCCCGCGACATATACGGATACAAAAAGCTTATTTCTAAAGGCTTCGGTAACCATCTGATAGAATCCTACCGAGTGATCGGCAAATCTAAAGTGAATCATATGGTAAACCAAATAAGCCAGCAAAGCGAAAGCGGTATATATCATTGTCGCGGATCCTATCGTTCTTCCTCCCTGTGATTTGGACTCTTCGTATTTTGAAAATCCGCCGGCTTTGTAATTTTCGTATCTTACCCAAAGACCGGTTATTATGTGAGCCAAAAACAAAATTAGAAGTCCTATCTCCGCAACCGGTATAAGAGGATTGGATAAAAGAAAATCGACCCATCCGTTATACGCGGCTTCGCCTTTTAAAAGCAGCAGATTTTCGGCCAAATGAACCAGCATGAAAAAAGCCAGAGCCAAGCCGCTGGCGGCCATTATTGTTTTTCTTCCTATGGAAGAAGTAAAAAGCCGCAAAGCGAATTTAAAGTTCATAAGCACCTTCCTTTTCGTTTAGAATATAAAGAAATACTATAACATTAAGAAACCAAAAATCAAACTCTTCGAAATAAAATTAGTTGAAAGATTTTTAATTTGCGGAAACTGCCTTTAATATTATAAAATCAATTCTATTATTCGGAGGGACGATGAATATTCTCAAAATTATTCCTTTTTTTATTTTTTCTTTGTCTTATGCTTATGAGAAAATAGATTTTATAGGGCAGATAAGCGATCAGCAGGCGGCTTCGGCGGTTTCCGTAGTAAAATACGAAGAAAAAACATATCTTTTGTCTTTAGCTCAAGTATTCGTATACGATTCTTCTTTTTCTCAAATTTCAAAAATATCTCTTAAGCCCGGAGCTTATTCGGCGATTGCTTTGGGAGAAAATAGAGTTTATGTCTTAGACCGCGAAAATGCCTGCGTTCACGCTTATTCGCTTGGCGGAGAATATTTGTTTACTTTTGCCTCCAAGGGTTCAAAAAACGGTCAATTGAGCGACCCTTCCGATATCAAATATTTTTCCGGAAAAATATATGTCGCTAATAAAGGTTCCAATAGAATAGAAATTTTCGATAAAGAAGGAATTTATTTTTACGGATTTAACCTGATGTCTAAGGACGGTTTAAAGAAGATATCTCCGTCAAAAATAACGTTGGATAGAAGCGGATTTATTTATGTTTGCGATTCTTCTCTTGGTATTGTTCAAAAGTACGATTACTCCGGGAGGCTGTTAAGCGAAAAAAATATTCAGGCCTCCGCTTTGGCCGTAAATTCCAAAGGAATAATATATTCGGCCAACGAAAAAGACGGAAAGATTAAAGAGCTGGACAGAGACCTGTCGGAAATAAGCTCTTTCGGGACGAAGGGTAAGGGAAAATTCGAGTTCCTTTCTTTTGCGGATCTCGAAACGGACGAGCAGGACAGACTTATAGCCGCGGATCCTAAAAATAGAAAAATAATGATTTTGGAATTGGAAAATTCAAAATACGAATCTCCTCTCGCACAATCGGAAAGTTATGATTTTTTAAGATTTGAGCCGGGAGAGACATATCAGGTTTCGGCTTTTTCTTTTTCTCCTTTGGAAAACGGCATTGTTTACTACGATTTAAAAGCCAAAAAGACATATTCGATATCGGAAGGCCTTAAAAAAGATTTTATCCCTTACGGGGAAACCGAGGGCGCGGTCAGGGAACCGGCGGATATGGTTTTTTATAACGGAAAAATATACATTTCGGATACGGGAAATTCCAGAGCTCAAATATTTTCCGCGGAAGGCAAATATGATTCTTTTTTCGGCGGTAAAACCGGCTTTCTTGAAAAAAGCAAGGAAGGCAAGTTTAGTTATCCTTCGGCCGTAGCTTGCGACTCTAAAGGTAAAATTTATGTCGCGGATTCCGCGACTTCGTTGGTTCAAGCTTTCAGTAAGGACGGTATTTTTCTTTTTACCGTGGGCCCGGATGTAGGCGGAACAAAATTGCTTAAAATATCCGATATTAAAACGGACGACGAGAATAAACTTTATATATTGGACTCCGAGCTTAAAAAGGTTTTTACCGCAGATTCAAACGGCAAATATATTTCTTCATGGAGCGTTTCAAATTTATCCAAACCGGTTTCTTTTGCTTACGATAAGAAAGGATACTTTTATTTTTTGGATAAAGAAAACTCCAATGTGGCCGTTTATGATAAAAACGGAAACTATTTGGCGTCTTTTTTCGCCAGGGGAAAAGGGATAAGAGAATTTTATGAGCCCGTTTCTTTAAAAATAAGCAAAGGAAAACTTTACGTGTCCGATCCCGCAAATTCCAAAATAGCTTCCTATTCTTTATTTTACGCGCCTCCCAAACCTCAAAATCTTTCCGCTTCGGCGTCTCAGGAAAATATTTCTCTGTCATGGTCCGTTTCAGCACCTAATTTAGCCGAAAAATTTGAAATTTACAGAGGGCAAAGCGCGGATAAAATGGAAAAAATAGAGGATGTAAAATCGGCGTCCTATAAAGATTCTCAACTTCAAAATTCTTCCACATACTACTATAAAATAGCTTCAGTTTCCGGAAGCGATAAGTCGTATTCCGATACGGTTTCCGTTTATTTTAAAGGCAAAGAACCGGTTGTTCAAGAAAATAAACCCGAAACACAAGAAGATATTAAAAATAAGCCTCCCGTTGAAATAATACCGGTAGAATTGAATTATATATTTTCGGCCAATTATAAATATTATATGGAAAATCCCATAGGAAAAATTTTGGTTAAAAATAATACGGAAGAAAAATTCAGCAATATAAAGGTTTCTTTCTTTTTAAAAGATTATATGGATTTCCCGAGCGATATAATTTTGCCCGGCCTTGACGCAAAAACTTCTTCTTACGCCGAATTAAAAGCTACTTTGAACAATAAAATTCTTACCATAAACGAAGATACTCCCGTTCAAGCTCAAATAACGGTTTCTTATTACAGGGACGGACAGGAAAAAGAAAATAAAATAAACAAGCCGGTCAAAATACTTTCTAAAAATGCCATAACATGGGATAATACGGAGAGAATAGCGAATTTTATAACTGTAAAAGATACGCCCGTTTATGCATTTTCAAGAGCGGTTCTTTCTCAGAAAACAAAATTTGCCGAGTTTAAAAATTTGGACGATAATGTGATTATGGCGGCCGTAATCTGGCATAATCTTTCCGAATATCCCATCACCTACATAGCCGATCCTTCCAATCCTTATTCTTCCGTTAAAGGCTCTGCGGAATTTATTACCGATACCGTACAGTTTCCAAGAAATACTCTTAAGCTTAAAAGCGGAGATTGCGACGATTTGACCGTTCTTATATCCACGCTATTGGAATCCGCCGGAGCTTCGGTTAAGATATTGGACTATCCCGGACATATAGCTTTAATGTTTGAAACTCAAGCGGAAGATATTTCAGAAGTCGGTTTGCCCGATAACTTGATAATAAAGCAGGATAATAAATATTATGTCCCCGTGGAAACGACAATGTTGGGCAAATCTTTCTATGACTCGGTTTCCTACGCCGCTCAAATGTATAAAAATGCGCAGGATAATGTTAAAGTTGTGGATCTGAAAAAGGCCATGTCTAAATTTGAGCCGGTTACTTTGCCCGATATGAGCGAAGAATTTCCTTTGCCGGCCGGCACTTCGGAAAAAATAAAGAGCGAGCTTAAAGATATTTCCGACAAGAAATTCGAATTTTATGAAAAGACTTATAAAGAAGGTCTTAAAGCCAATCCGGAAGATATGTCCGCTTATGTAAATTTGGGCGTTCTTTACAGCGGATACGGAAAACTGGAAGAAGCCGAAAAGATTTTTAAACAGCTTTTGGAAAAAGACGAAGCGAATCCCGCCGCCTTAAATAATATGGGTAATGTCTATTATGTAAAAAAAGAGTATGCAAAAGCGGCGCAGTATTATGAAAAAGCGGCGAAATTGGACCCCTTCGACGAAAATATTTTCCTTAATGCCGCGAGGGCTTATCTCAAATTGGGTAAAAAAGAGGAAGCTTCGATATTCGCTCAAAAGGCGGTTCAAATAAATCCGCAGGCGAAATCCGTTGCGGATTCTTTAATTAAATAGAAGCTAAAAATCTTGTTTTTTAATTTCTTCCGCCGGCTTTGATTTTTCCTGCTTTTCCGGAAAGCTGTCGAAAGTTTTTTCCGTCAAAGGAAGTCCTTTTTCCAGAGAATAAGCGTCGGCGGCCGCTTTCCATGCCAAATTCTTTAATACGGCTTTTTCGGCCGAAGAAAAACTTGCGAAAGGATAAATCGGAAATATCAGAAGATGGAAAACCGTTTTTATCGAGGAGATTTCTTCGGCCGTTTTTATTTGTCCTTCCCTTTCTATTTCCATTTTAAGGTAGTAATTGACTTTTACCGAGCGGGGAAGAATATAGATAAAAGAAGTTTCGGTAAGAAAACTTCTGCTTAATTCTCCGTAGGTCCATCTCCCGAAAGACATTAAATCTATCCTTACGGTTCCCGTGCCTTTTTTTTCGTCGTATAATCCCGCTTCTTTAAAAGCCTTTAAAACTCTTGCCTTAAATTTGGCATAGTGATCGTACGGAACTTCTTCCGGTTTTATTTTTGCTTTTTCTTCGTCGGTATAACCTATGGTATCCGAAAAAGTCGTAAAAGGATAATTCCTCCACCTAACCAATATTTTACCGTAAGGTTTTATTTCCTTGTCTTTGGAAGATTTGTAAATGATGTCTCTGGGAAACGGATCCATAGTTTTAAAAGAAGCGCATCCGCTTAATATGAGTAAAGGGGATAAAAATAATAACGATTTTATTATGACTTTTGTCATAGCCTTGCTCTCCCGAAAATATTATTATATATTTTGCTTCTTAAAAAGCAAATAGGCAATTTGATAGAATATATAAGGTTATGAGGGATAAAATAGAAAAAACTATAAATCTGCCCGGCAAGGGGCCGGTAATCATAAGGCTTGCCAAAACTCAGGATATGCGGCGCATACAGATGCTCTATGCCGAAATATACGGAGCTTCATATTCGGTTAGTCTTATAACCGACAGAGAAAAAATGCGTTCGGCCATAGAAAACGACAATTACTATTGGCTTGTGGCGGAGTATCAAGGCAGAATAATAGGAAGTTTGGTTTATGCGATGGATTTAAAAGACAGAATTTCCAAGGCTTTCGGCGCGGTGGTAAGCCAGGAGTTTAGAAAACACGATTTGGCCTATACGATGATGAAGCTTGTTTTAGACGACATAACTCACGGAAGAAATTTGGTGGATTTGGTGTATGCCACCACGAGAACCGCAAGTTCCGCTCCTCAAAGGCTCACCGAAAGTCTGGGTTTTATAAAGCTGGGAATTTTCCCCAATACCCATAAAGTTTCGGAAAACGAAACTCATTGTTTGACGGCTTATTATACGGAAAATTCTTTAAAAAAAAGAAAATCCAAACCGAAAATAATTCCGGAAGTCGCGCCTTTTTACGAAATAGTATTAAAGCAGATAAAATTGGATAAAGCAAAAATAGAAGATTTTAAGACGGTATACAGCGATCATAATCAAAAGGTGCCCGTTATGGAATTCGAATCCGTTACCGCCGCGGAATTCGTAAAAAGAAGGTTTAAAGAGATAAAACAAACCGATTTTTTCCTTTCCACTTATATGCCTTTTCACGAGCCCAATCTTATTTTTGTCTCCAAGGACGCAAAAACGGAGCTTTATCTCCATTATTATCCCAAGGATAAATATAGCGTAATTATGGGCGGATTTACCGATAAAGATCCTACGGTAGTTCTGGAAAGCGCGGCCGCAAAACTCAGAGAGATGGATATGGCTTATTTGGAAATATTGATAGACGCTTACAGCCCGGCTTTTCAGCGTATGGCCATAGACGCCAGGTTTATACCTACCGGATATTTCCCTTGCGCCAAGAAGGTCGGAAATAAAAGATACGACTGCATAGCGTTTTCGAGAACTTTCGATATATTGGATTTTAGAAACGTAAAAATAATTTCTCTTTACCGCAATATCTTGAAAGAATATCTGAAGCTTTGGAGAGAAAATTACATAGAAGTGGTTTTTAAAAAATGAAAGAATTGGAAATAGAAAAAAGTTTGCCTCACCCGAGCGAACCTCTGAAAAAAAATTCGGTTTTGGAAGAATTTATCGAAGTTAAGCCGTTTGCTTACAAAGAAGAGGATAAAAAACTTTTTATTTCGGCCATGAAAAAGGCTTTTGAAATACAGCTTAAAAAATCTTATTTTTTGAAAGCTTATTTCAAGACATACGGATACGATTTGAGCAAAATAAAAAATTACGAGCAAGCCGTAAATTTTCCTTTTATCGCCGTCAACGCTTTAAAAGAAAGAGATTTGTCTTTTTTAAATCCTAAAGAAATGGTTTTGGAGCTTAAATCCAGCGGAACAAGCGGACAGGTAAGCCGTATGCAGTTAGATAAAAATTCTTTGCTCAGGGTTCGCAGAATGGCTTGGAACGTTTTCGAAGGCCTCGGCCTTTGCGACCTTAAAAACGAATACGATTATATTTGCCTTACATACGATCCTCAAATAGCCAAAGACGTGGGTACCGCCTGGACCGATAAATTGCTGACTTCTTTTACCAAAGCCGGAGAGATATTTTACGCATTTAAATGGAACGAAGTTAAAAAAGAATTTTATTTCGACATAGAATCGGCCGTAGAAAAACTAAACGATTTGTCGAAAAAATTAAAACCCGCGAGAATAATAGGTTTTCCGGCTTTCGCTCTTAAATTGACCGAGGAATACAAATTAAAATACGGACATTATCCGAAAATTTCCAGGTCTTCTTTCGTAATAACGGGCGGAGGATGGAAAACATTGTCCGACGAAGCCGTAGATAAAAAAATATATAGAAAAATACTTGCCGATAATTTGGGGATATCGGCGGAGAATGTTAGAGATTTATTCGGTATGGTGGAACACGGAGTTCCTTATGTGGATTGTCCTCTGGGAAACTTCCATATACCGGTTTACGGTAAGGTAATATCGAGACATCCTTCTTCGCTCGACCCTTTAAAATACGGGGAAACGGGCCTTTTGCATCTAATGACTCCTTATTTGACTTCTTATCCTTCTCTTTCGTTGCTGTCTTCGGATTGGGGCGCGGTAGAAGAAAAGTGTTCTTGCGGCATAAAGGGACCCATACTTGTTCTAAAGGGAAGAGCGGGAGTTAAAAAACTAAAAGGATGCGCCGTTAGCGCGTCTCAAATGCTTTGATTTATGGAAATAAAAAACACTTATATATTCGGCGAAGAGATATCCAAAGATTACTGGACATTGGGCGAAATTAAGGATTTGACAAAAAAAGCTTTCGTAAAAAAAGAAAAAATATTTTCCGTGCCAAAAGAATACATAGTTTCATGTTTGTCTAAGACCGGAAAACTTTTTTCGGACAGAAAATCTCCTTATTTTTCGCAATCCTTAAAACACTTGTCGGAAACCGTTTCTTTTTCCCGGCCTATGACCGAGGAAACTCTTAAACTGATACCGGCTTTGCTTTCCAAAAACGAGCTTAATAAAAGAATGAATTTGGAGATGTTTTTCCCTTATGCTCTGGATAATCCGATGGAAAGACACGGCTATGACGGTTTGATTAGAGCTATGCCCAAAGGAGTAGTGCTTCATGTGGGGGCGGGCAATGTTTTTTTGGGGATTTTGGATTCTTTGATTTTGGGGCTTCTTACCAAAAACGTAAACATAGTCAAACTTTCTTCTTCCGGTTCCAATTTTTTAAATATCTTTGCTTCGGCTTTAAAAGAATGCGACGAAAAAAAATTAATTTTTGATTCTTTTTCGATTTTAAACTGGGGGGGAGGAAAAAAAGATCTCGAAAAAGAAATAGTTTCGGGCTGCGACTGTATTTTTGTTTGGGGAGGATCCGAAGCCGTGGAGAATTATAAAAAATTGGCTCCGATAAACGTAAAAGTGGAAGGGTTTGGGCCGAAGACAAGTTTCGGCGTTTTATTTGAAAGTCAGCTTGAAAGAGAAGGATTCGAAAAAACGGCCGAAAAGATAGTAAAAGACTGCTCTATGTGGGATCAGTCGGCTTGTTCCAATATGCACACTCTTTATTTGGTAGGACCCGATAAAAAAGCGGAGAAAAACGCTTTGGAGCTTCTAAAACATCTTAAAAATGCATTTGATAATTTTCAAAAAAAATTTCCGCAAGGTAAACTAACTTCGGACGAAGAAGCGGAAATAACAAAACACAGACAATTGGCCGTTTGCGATAAAGCTTTGGATAAAGCCGAGTTTGAGGATTCTTTCCCGAATCCTTATTGGACCGCAATTTACGAGAAAAATCCGTCTTATCGAATTTCGCCTTTAAACAGAGTTCTTTATATAAAAACGGTCGGAGATTTGGACGCTCTAAAAAAAGAGCTTTTGCCTTATAGAGGATATCTGCAGACCGTAGGAATAGGCGGAAATATACTCGAAAAAAAAACGCTGATGAATAAGTTTTTCGATTTAAATTTGGCTCGCTTTGTAGCTTTGGGAAATATGTTAGAAGGAAAAACGGGCTCTCCTCACGACGGAGTTTTTCCTATGATGAGTCTCGTTAACTGGGTATCTCTGGAAGAAAAACCCAAAAGCGAAGACAGATTGATAGAGATAGTAAAACTCGCAAGAGAGAAAAGCGAATTTTATAAGAAACATTATGCGAAAATTCCCGAAGTTTTGGATATCGAAACTTTCAGAAAGCTTCCTTTTCTCGAAAAATCTCATGTTTTGGAAAATACTCCTCCGGAAAGCGACGCCTTGATGACTTCGAAGGCAAAAAGAGGCATATATTTTGCCAGCGGCGGATCTACCGGTCAGCCCAAATATGTTTTTTACGACCAGCACGAATACGAGCATACTTGCAGGATGCTGGCCCATGCTTATGAGACGGCCGGACTGAGCGAAAACGACGTAATAGCCAATCTTTTCGTGGCGGGAAACCTTTGGTCAAGCTGGCTTTCCGTGGAAAAAGCGATAGCGTATACCAAAGCGATTTCTGTGCCTACGGGCAGCAATCTTCCGATGGAAAATATCGTAAAGTATATGAAGGATTTTTCGGTCACTTCTTTGATAGGGCTTCCTTCTTTTCTTATTAAATTGGCCGAATACGCCGAAAATTTAAAAGAAAAACTTCCGATAAAAATGATTTTTTACGGCGGAGAATATGTCGGCGACGAAATGGTTTCTTTTTTTCAAAAAGTTTTTCCCGGAGTGTCGGTTAAATCCGCGGGTTATGCGACAGCCGACGCCGGCGTAATAGGATTTCAGTGCGAAAAACTTTCAAAAGGAGAACATCATCTTTTTGCTTACAGCCAATATGTGGAGTTTATAGATCCCGACAGCGGAAAACCGGTTAAAGACGGCGAGATAGGAGAACTTGTGGTTACGAGTCTCAATAAAAAACATATGCCTATAATAAGATATAGAGTGGGCGATTTGGGAAGAAAAATATTAAGAACCTGCTCTTGCGGAAGGAAAGAGCCTGTTTTCGAAATATTGGGCAGATGCGACGATAGAATACACGCCGGAGGAGCCCATATATTCGTAAACGACATACAGAATGCCATAGGGCTGGTGAAAGGACTAAGCTTTAATTTCAGGGTAATAATAGAGAAACCCTCGCATAAGGATAAGATTTCCATAGAAGCGGAAGTCAAATCGGCCGATTATTTGAAAAATAAAAAAGAAATATCGGAAAAACTTTATTCGGCTCTCTATGAAAAGTGCGAAGATCTTAAAGAAAGCGTAAAAATGGGCTGGTTAGATAAACCTGAAATAATTTTACTTGCTCCTAATTCCATAGAAAGAATCAAAAGAACCGGAAAGATTAAAAGAGTAGTGGATAAAAGAATAAAAATATAACAAGTCCTAATATTTGGCATGATTCGGTTAACGGGATTTTAAATTTGTATAATTAATTTATGGATAGTTTTATTCCCTTAGCTCAGTCCATAGCGCAGGATCCGTCTAAAATTCTTACATATTTCGCCGTATTCGGAATTGTTTCGACGATAATTTCCGTTCTTAAACTTTCTTTTACGGCATGGGCGGTTTACGATTGCTGGAAATTTGAAAAAGACGAGACTAAGAGAAATCTTTGGCTGGCAATACTCATAGTCGGCGGATTTATGGCCGCCGCGGCGTATTTGACTTTGGAAAAAATAATGAAAAGCGGAGGTAAAAATGGAAATACTGTCGAAAAATCAGCTTGAAAAATATGCGGATGTTCTCGTATGGGGACTTAAGACCGCGAGACCTAAATTTAAGAAATACGACAGCGTCTTGGTTAGATGCGATTTGGAAGGGCTTTCTTTGGGGGAAATAGTTTACGAAAAACTTTTGAAATTGGGATATAATCCGGTTTTTAGAGTTTTGCCGACTCCTAAAATGGAAAGAGATTTTTATGTTTTTAGCGACGAAAAACAAAGAAAATTTATAGCCGCCGGAGATAAGGAGTTTTACGAAAATTTAAACGGAAATATATACATACACGCTCCGTCCTCTCTGACTCATTTGAAAGGGGTAGATACGAAAAGACAGTCGGAAGCCGCAATAGCCAGAAAATTTTTAAGAGATATTATGCAAAAAAGGGAATCGGCGGGGCGTTTCGGATGGACTTTATGCACATATCCGACTCAGGAATTGGCAAAACAGGCCAAACTTTCTTTGAAAGAATATTGCGATCAAATAGTAAAAGCTTGCTTTTTAAACGAAAAAGATCCCGCTAAAAAATGGTCGGAAATATTTAAAAACAGCATGGAAATAAAAAAATGGCTGAACGGTCTTAAAATAGATTATTTTAAAGTTTCTTCCGATTCTATGGATTTAAAAATAAAGCTCGGAGAGAAAAGAAAGTTTTTGGGAGTCAGCGGACACAATATACCGTCTTTTGAAATTTTTACTTCCCCGGACTGGAGAGAAACCGAGGGCGTTTATTATGCAAATCTACCCACATATAGAGGCGGAAATTATGTGGAAGGCGTAAAACTTGAATTTAAAAAAGGCAGAGCCGTAAACATATCGGCTAAAAAAGGAGAAGAATACGTAAAGAAAATAATGGCCACCGATAAAGGCGCTTCTCAGATAGGGGAATTTTCCATGACGGATAAGAGATTCTCAAAAATAGACAAATTTATGGCCGATATTCTTTTCGACGAAAATCACGGCGGGAAAAACGGAAATTGTCATCTGGCCATAGGTGCGGCTTATCCGGATACTTATGACGGAGACTCTTCCAAATTATCCAAAAAAGATCTGGAAAAGCTCGGATTTAACGATTCCGCCGTGCATTGGGATCTTATAAATACCGAAAATAAAATAGTAAAAGCGGTTTTAAAGAACGCAAAAGAAATTACCGTTTACGAAAACGGAATGTTTAAGTATTGATTGTAAGTTATCCGCAAAATCATATCGGACTTCTTTGATGAAAAATCTTTTTTCCCATTTAAAAACCGAAAGAGGTAAAAAGGCCGGTTTTGGCGCCGTATTGGCGGGATTTTCCGCTCTTTTTACTTTTGCGGGTTATGAAATGATACGTTCTCCCGCAGAATCTATTTTTCTTTCTTATTTTTCCGCTTCTCATAAACCTTATGCTTTAAGCGCGGTACCTTTGGTTATGGCCTTTTTTATTTATATATACGGTTTGGCTCTTTCAAGGTTCGGACCTATGAAAGCTATGGCCGCCTCCATGTTATTTAGTTTTTTCTCTTTCATATCTTTTTATTTAATTTTGGTTTTCTCTCCGGGACCTTATTGGGCTTTTGCGCTTTTTGTTTTTAAAGAAGCCTATGTGGTTATAATCTCCGAGCAATATTGGTCGTATATAAATAGCGTTCTAAATTCCGGGGAAAGTAAAATATTTAACGGACCTGTGGCGGGACTGGGAGCTTTGGGATCTCTTGCGGGAGGCTGGTTTGTGAGCAGATATGTGGGATTTTTTAAAACCGACATATATCTTATTTTTTCGGCCGTTTGCCTTTTGCCGGCCTTATTTATTTTTTTATCGGCATATTTAAAAACCGGAGAGCCGGCGGCTTCGGAAGACGAAAGAAAAGGCAAAAAAGGACACGTTCATCTGTCTCTCTTATGGGAAAATAAAACCGTTTTAATGATAGCTTTTATGATTTTTTCGACTCAAGCCGTTTCGGCTTTTATGGATATAAATTTTACCGGTTTTGTGAAAAATGCCATGCCGGATAAGGATCTTAGAACCGCTTTTTTGGGCGATTTCTGGATGAAGGTTAACATATTCTCTTTTTCTATGCAGTTTTTAATAGCGCCTTTACTTCTTAGAAAGGCAAAAATAAAATATATTTTAGTCGGAATTCCTTTGATACATGTGGCTTCTTCTTTGTTTGTTTTGACAAGTCCGGGACTATTTTCCGCCGGTCTGTCTTTTTTACTTTTCAAATCTATGGATTACTCTATTTTCAGAGCGGCAAAAGAGACTTTATATATCCCTTTTTCATACGATACGAGATATAGAATAAAACAAGTCGCCGACGCTTTTACTTACAGATTTTCAAAAGGATTTATCTCGATAGCGCTTTCTTTAAGCGATATGGCTTCCAAACTTTCGATATCGATTTTCCCTTGGTTTTCCGCATTTTTTTCCTGCGTATGGATAGGAGTTGCTTTTGCGGTTAAGACAGCCGAGCCGCGCGATCAATAGTTTAAAGAAATAGATATTCTATGAATATTGCCCAATTCTCCGTAAGGGGAAAAAGAATAATCAAAATTATATTCGTAATATCTAAAACCGAGTCCTCCGGTGAGATTTTTTAGTCCCGAGATATCGAAAAGATTTTTTGTATTTAATCCGCCTCTTATGAAAAGTTCGGTTTTCCTGGCTATTCTTATTTTTGCTTCGCTTCCTACGGCCAAATACATAAACGAATCGTTGGGAGCTATTATGTCGGAAGTTACCTTAAAATCGTCGGTGACAAACGCCGCAACCCCGAACCTTATTATTAAAGGAAGCGGAAAAGCTTCTTTATCCATTTTCATGGTGCCCATAATATTGGATGCCGATAAAGACATTCTTAGTTTTCTATCCATCATATAAGGAGTTAAAAATCCCAAATCGGCAGAAATTGCGCTTGCCGAATTTAATATTTGAGTTCTTACCACTTTGCCCGTACCGCCGAAAACAAATCTGTCTTCTTCGTCTGCGTTAAAACCGCTTATATAAGTCGCGAAGGTTACTCCTATGGACATGTCGTAAGGAGACATCGTTTTTATTTTTCCGCCGGTATCGTCCGTATTGTCCATCTTGCCCCATCCGAAATACTTAAAAGAAAGTCCCCATGCTCCTACTTCTTCTCCCATATTTTGCGCGTATGCCAAATAGTTCATAGATGTTTCGGCTATATATTTCGAATGTGAAAAATAGAAGGAATCTTTTTTAAGATTCATAAGGCAAGCCGGGTTTATGTCCAAAGCCGAAGCGTCTTTCATATCGGCCGCCGAAGCTTCTCCCATGGCCGAAGTCCTCGGAGATACGGGTATTTTTAGAAATTGAGCCGTGGCTCCTCCTTTGGAAGCTTTGTCGAAGCTTTGAGCGCCGGAAATGCCCCAAAGACATAAGATCAAAAAAGCGGTTATGCTCTCTTTTCTCATCTTTCCACCGCCGCTTTCATGATTTTTGTTTTACCGTCGGGAGCCGTCATATGCACTATGTAAACTCCGCTTGCCGCTTTATTGCCGCTTTCGTTATTGCCGTCCCATTGAGCCATTCCGTCCGCTCCGGTTTTGAGTTTCCTTATCAAGTCGCCCGAAGCGGGAAATATTTTTATTTTTGTTCCCGGAGGAAGATTTGTAAAATTCATTCTTCCGCCGGCGGAATTGGGTTTATAAGGATTGGGATAAATTTTTGCCGCCGAAAGATTTTCTCCCGGAGTTAGTTCCATTATTTGAAAAATTGAAAAATGAAAGGTTTGTCCCGATACCTTATTGTTTGTTATGTCCGATACGGAACTTAAAGGAACCCAGAGACCGGAATCTTCGCCGTATGTCGCTACTATCAATTTTCTCCTATCGTATCCCGGCGGAATATCTGAAAGCCTGTATGGTATGGTTACGGTTACCGGTTTGTCGAATATTGTCGGAGGATATGCTTTAAGTTTTACTCCTATCCCGGTAGCTCTTAGTTTTCCGGCGTTTGAAGCCGGCGCCGGGAAACTAACTTCCGGTTCCGCCGTTATTTTTGTAGCGCTGCCTATGGCGTTTGGGGGAATTCTTAATTGTATGTCTCCGTAGGAATAAGGCAGAGATATAAGCGTGTCGTTTTCCGGAAATACTTGAGATTGAATTTTTGACAGAGTGAAAGTGGAACCCAAAATTACCCAAGATGAATATTCTCCTTTTTTGCCTACGGATCTCGCTCTTAGAAAATATTCCGTGTTAAAATTTAAAGAGTAAAAAGAATAATAATTTTGATTTGCACAAGAGGAAGAAGCAAGAGGGGAAAAAGAAGACGAAGTGGAAGCTTGTATTTCGTATATGGTATCCGACGAATTTCCGTTTGAATCCCATGTTACCGAAAAACCGTCCAATTTCGGGTCATAGAAAGCCAAAGCGGGAACGAAAGCCAAAGGCGGTTTGGAATAAGTTATACTGCTTCCCAACGTAACATAATTTGAAGGAATATCGCTTTGGTTTAAGGCGGAGACTCTCATATAATAGGACGTATCCGATATCAGCCCGTAAAATGTGGAAAATAAATTATAAGTTCTTGAAGAAATTATAGAATCCGAAAAATTTGTAGAAGAAATTTCGGCCAAATATAAAGTATTGGGAGGCGGGGGGTTTAACCCGTTAGCCCATGAAAAAGTAAGAGAAGACTGGTAAACCGCCGGCGGCGAACCAAGAGGCGAAGGGTCATAAGCCAATGTGGCTACCGATGAAAATTCTACTGGCCCGGTGATTCTGCCCAATCTGTTATATGCGCTTATTTCCTGAAAAAATGTGGTATTTGGCTGAAGGTCTGCGAAAGATGCGAAATTATTTTTGGTAGAAGAGGAAAAAACGGTATTTGTGAAATTAGAATAAGAGGATATCCTTACGAGATATAAAGTATCTCCGGGATTAGAGTTTGCCGACCATCTTATTTTTATGCTTCCCGTGGATAGTTCCGCGGTTGTAAAAGGCAGAGTTTGTATGGGGAAATTTGCCAAGGTCGAAGTCGTAGGGACGGAGAGAAAATTTCTTTCTCCTATTTGATTTAAACTTCCCACTCTAAGATAATAGCTCGTATTCGGAGATAGTCCGGTTACGGTTATGTATGTCGCGGCGGAATTTCCCGTTGACGAAGATATGACGGTTAAAAAAGCTGAATCGGTAGAAGCTTCGGCAAGATAACCGGAACAGCTTACCGATCCCCAATTGAGGGCTATGCTGGATATAAAAACGGAATTTATGGCCGGAGCCGTTACTACGGGAGTCAAAGTATAGGCCGCTCCGGGCTGGTAATTATAAACAGTTGCGCCTTGAAACAATGATCCCAAGCGAAAATAATAAGAAGTATTTAATGAGAGTCCGGAAACGGTAAGAGTGCTTAAAGAAGATAGCGTAGTAACCGAACTTGCGGCTATACTGTTAAAAAATTCGCTTAAAGACGCCTCTAAAACATATCCGTCGGTATTGCCGGGCATATATGTTACGGTAACGGAATTAAATGTCTTTGTCGATATATGCGCCGACGATACGGCCGGCGGTGTTAATGTCAAAGTATTTAATATGGGCGAATAATTCAAAGTTAAGTTTCTATTGTATACCCCCAATCTTATGTAATAGCTGGTATTGCCTTTTAAGTTATCTATGGTGAGGGAGTTTGTCTCCAATACATAGCTTTCGGAAGAAAGTATTATGCCGGTAGTGAAAGGCAGAGTGGATAATTCCATCCTGTATCCTCTTCCGCTTAAGGATTCAGGCGAGGCCGGTAAATTACTGAAAGTTAAAGTTACCGATTTTGTGGTTGCGATTACCCCTATGTCGTTTTCTCCGTAGGTCATGGAATAAGTCACGGTTTCTATATAAGCCGTATAATTTTTATTTCCGGCCTGATTTATGGAGGCCGCCCTGAAATAATAAGTCGTATTCGGATCCAGAGAAGAAAAAGAAAGATTAACCGCATTTAATGAGTAAGTATATGAAGAATATTTTGAAGTAAAGTTAGAAGATGTTGAAGCCTCCAGAACATATCCATCGGCCGAAGAAGACGGAGGGGAAGCCGGCAGAGCGGTCCAAGAAAGCGAAGCCGATCCGCTCGATATGGAAAGAAGAGAAAAACCGGATAATCCCGCGGAAAGCGTAGTAAAAGCTCTTAGGGAAAAATTAGCTTCCGAATTCCAATTTAGAGATCCCAATTTCACATAATGCGTGGTGTTTCTTTGCAAAGGAGTTATGTCGTTTGAGGAGTTATTATTATCGGAACTTGACCATGTATATACGCTGTCTCTGAAATCGGCATTGGTGGAAACTATTATTTTATAACCTTCGCAAGACAATTCTCTTTGAGGAGAGTTTAAAGGAGTCCAATTTGCCGTAGAACTTGTTTCAAAAACGGAAAAATAAACTCCGCTTAAAGGAGCCGATAGGGTTGATGTGGTTATGGACGTAGAAAATCCCAAACTTCTTTCGGCTGAGTCTACGGATTTTATCCTTATGGTATAAGTGGTATTTGCCAATAGAGAGGGCAGCGTAAGCGGCGGAACTCCTACCACTAAAATATTGTTTATTGCGGCATCCGATGAATATTCTATTTGATATTTGGTATAAGGCGGATTTTCAAGAGTAAAAGCCGTTCTTAGTTCCGCCGAATCGTAACTTTCCGCGGCTTTATATGAAAACGAAAGGCCTTGAGGTATAACAGCATAAGTCAAAGTGGAAACGGTGTTGATGGCAAAAGAACCGGCCGGTTCCGCCGAAACTTTAGCTCTAAACCAATAAGTAGTATTGGGGATAAGCGAAGTATATGAAGTAGAGTTTGAAGCAAGGGTTCCTTGAAAAATTTGAGAAGAAAAATTATTGCTGGATAGTCCTATGTCCCACGGAGAAGATATGTTATTCCAAGAAAAAGCCAAAGAAGACGAAGACATGTGAACCGTATTAACGTTTAAATTAGTTTGGGCTTCGGCCAAAATAGGCCAAAAAATAAAAACAGCAAGCAAAAGTCTCGCCATATTCATAAATTATAATATATATATCTTAACAGATACAGGTTAAAAATCAATTGAATATTTGTTACAAAAATT
>JAAYVI010000062.1 GCA_012517235.1 Elusimicrobiota bacterium
TTAATCGTAGTTTTTATTATAAGGACATACTTTTTGGCATATGTCGCATCCGTATTTATCCGAGCATTCTTTTTCTATTTCTTTTGGCGGAACGACGTTTTTTTTATTATGCGTAGTCCAGTATGAAATACATTTAAGAGGATTCAAAGAGTAGGGTTCCAGAGCTTTTGTAGGACAAGAAAAAACGCATCTTGAACAATCGGCGCATAAACTTTTAGTCTTTTGAGGTTTTATGCCTTCTTTTAAATTTAACATGGCTCCGCCTATAAAAAAATAAGAGCCGATATGTTCGTTTACGGCGAGAGTATTTTTACCTATGAAAGCAAGTCCCGCCGCCTCGGCCCATATCTTTTCGGATACGGGGGAAGAATCTACGAATATTTTCCAGCTTAGGTCCGGAATTTCTTTTTTTGATTCTAAAAGAGCGCTTTCCAAAATTTTTCTTATCGATATGTGATAATCCGGTCCCAAAGCAAATCTTGATATTTTTATTTTATTTCCTTTTAGAAAATCCGGTATTTTTCTGCCGTTATTTTTTAGAAAAATTTCCGGGTCGGATATTTTTTTGTTTTCCTCTTCCCAGTTTCTTGTTTTATCCCAATAAGGAAAAAGACATATCAAAACGCTTTGCGTTCCTTCAAACCAAAGCTTGGGATTTTTAATCTTATTTTCGTTTTTTTTAAGATATGACAATCCTTCCGGATATCGGGAAAGAGATTTTGCGAAGGTATTAAAATCCAAATCTTCAAGTTTTATCACTTCGCAAAAAGCAGCTCCGCGGCTTAGTGCTTTTTCTTTTATTATTTCGTATTTCAAAAGGCTTTCCTTATTAGCGAAATTAAAGATTTTTCCGCTTCTTCTTCGTCTGTTTTTGTTTTTAAAATTTCAAATACGGAGACCGCCGTACATCTTTTGGGAGCTTTATTGTTTAGATTTAATCCTACTCCGACGAATATTCTATATATCCCGTTTTCTTTTGAAGTTTCGCATAGTATTCCGCATATTTTTCTTTTTTCTTTGTTTATGTAGGCCATTATGTCGTTAGGATGTTTTATTTCGGATTTGATTGCCAAAGAATCCAAATATTCCTTTACTGCAAAAGCGGTTTTAACGGATATTTTCGGCAGATCGGCGGGAGATATGTTTCTTTTAAGACATAAAGTTAAATATATTCCTCCGGGAGGAGAAAACCACTTAGTTTTTCTTCTGCCGTACCCGCCGCTTTGAGTTTTAGCCGATACCGCAAATTCGTAATCCGTATCTTTCGATAATATTTTAGCCAAATCTTGAGTGGAAGAAACTTTGTCGAACTTGAAAAGTAAAAAATCTTTATTCATATTTTTTTTCCTTTATTTCCAAAGAAATATCGGCCGCCTTTACGGAATGGGTAAGATATCCCAATGAAATGAAATCAGCTTTTAGTTTCGAATATTTTGATATGTCTTTTTCTTTTATTCCTCCGGAAAGTTCTATTTTTGTTTTGGGACTTATAAGTCTTATTTCTTTTATGGCTTTTTTCATATCTTGAAAAGTCATATTATCCAGCATCAAAATGTCGGGCTTGAGATATGCGAATTGCTTGGCCTGATTTAGATTCTGAGCTTCTATTTCCAATATTTTTTTGGGAAATTTTTTCCTGGCTTCGAATATTTTTTCTTTTAGTTTTTCAAAAGAATCCATAGCCGCGATATGATTGTCTTTTATCATAAAAGCGTCGTATAATCCGAATCTGTGATTTCCGGCTCCTCCGGTTTTAACGGCATATTTTTCTTCAAGTCTCCAAAGGGGGGTGGTTTTCCTCGTATCCAATATTACGGTTTTGCCGGCTTTTTTTACGGCTTTGGCCGCAGCGGAAGATATCGCGCTAAGCCTTTGAACAATGTTTAAAGCGGTTCTTTCCGCGCAAAGAAGCGTTCTGTCGCTTAAAATTGTCATTATAATATCGCCTTTGAATGCTTTTTTCCCGTCTTTTATAAATATTTTAACGGAGGCTTTGGAATTTAAAGTTTTAAATGCATAAGCCGCCATTTCGGTTCCGCAAACTACGCAATCGGATTTGGCTTTCATTTGCGCGTAAAATTTTTTATTCGGACTTATAAAAAGATTTGTTGTTATATCTTGCGATTTAATATCTTCGGTCAGAGCTTTTTTTATTTTTATTTTTGTTTCTTTTGCCAGCACTCGCTCCTCCTTTTCTTACGGACATTTCTTTTAAGTTGTTTATTCGGTCTCTGTATAAAGCAGCTTTTTCAAATTCCAAATTTTCCGCCGCTTCTATCATGTTTTTTTCGAGTTTTTCAATCAAAGAATTCAAATCCCCGGCGTTAAAAACGGCTTTTTCAAATTCGTCCATGCCGTTTTGAATTCTTTTTTTTCTAAGTTCTTCGTAAGCTTGATATGTTTTTTCCACCGTTTTTGGTTTTATTCCGTGTTTTTCATTATATTCTATTTGTATTTTTCTTCTAAAATTCATCAGGTAAACCGCTTTTTTCATAGATTCCGTGACTCTGTCGGCAAAAAGAAGCACGTTTCCGCATTTATTTCTTGCCGCTCTCCCGGCTATCTGCATAAGAGTGGTTTCGCTTCTGAGAAATCCTTCGTTGTCCGCATTTAATATGGCTACCGTAGAAACCGAAGGTATGTCCAAACCTTCTCTCAGTAGATTTATACCAACCAAAACGTCAAAAAGTCCGGCTTTAAATTTATCTAAGATGTCCAGCCTTTCCAAAGTATCCATATCCGAATGCAAATAAGAAGATTTTATGCCTTTCTGGGAAAGATATTCGCTTAAATCTTTTGCGTTTTTTTTGGTAAGAGTCAGAGCCAATGTTCTTTGTTTTTCGCGAGCGTTTTGCAATATCCTTTTCACTAATTCCTCTATTTGATTTTCCAAAGGCAAAATTTCCACTGTCGGATCGGTTAAACCGGTAGGTCTTATTATTTGTTCCGCAACATTTCCTTGGGATAAATTTAGTTCGTAAGCGGCCGGAGTGGCGGAAACAAAAATCGTTTGAGGTCTTATATTGTCAAATTCTTCGTATTTTAAAGGCCTGTTTTCCAAAGCCGAAGGCAGTCTGAAACCGAAATCCACCAATGTTTGTTTTCGGCTTCTGTCGCCTTCGTACATGCCGCGTATTTGAGGCAATGTAACATGAGATTCGTCTATAAAAAGTAGAAAATCTTTTGGGAAATAATCAAAAAGACATAGAGGCCTTTCTCCGGGAGATCGTCCGGTTAAATGCATGGAGTAATTTTCTATTCCGTGACAAAAACCGGCTTGTCTGAGCATTTCCAAATCGTAAAGAGTTCTTTGCTGCAATCTTTGAGCGAATAATTCTTTTTTTTGAGATTTTAATTCGAGGAATCTGCCTTTTAGTTCTTCTTCTATGGATTTTATGGCTTTTTCAAGCGAGGAAGACGAAGATACGAAATGAGTGGCCGGATATATCGATACGTCGGAGAGAGAAGATATTTTTTTTGCCGTTAAAGGATCCGCCGTCCAAATTTCTTCTATTTTATCCGAAAAAATTACTCTTATAAAATATTCTTCGTCGGAAGGGAAAATATCGAGAGTATTGCCTTTAAGCCTGTATTTGCCTCTGGAAAAATCTATGTCGTTTCTTTCATATCTTAGAGAAAAAAGTTTTTCCGTAAGAGTTTTTCTGTCGGTTTTATCGCCTTTTTTTATAAATAGAGCGGAATCGGCAAATTCTTTGGGAGATCCTATGTTATATATGCAGGAAACGCTGGCTACTACTATCGTATCTTTAAAATTTAAAATCGAAGAAGTGGCTTTAAGTCTTAATCTGTCTATCTGTTGATTTATCGAAGCGTCTTTTTCTATATAAGTGTCCGTTTGAGGCATATATGCTTCCGGCTGATAATAGTCGTAATAGGATATGAAGTATTCTACGTGATTTTTTGGAAAGAACGATTTAAATTCTCCGTAAAGTTGAGCCGCCAAAACTTTATTCGGGGAAATTATCAAGGCGGGTTTATTTAATTTGGCAATTATATTTGCCATTGTGAAAGTTTTTCCAGAACCCGTCACTCCCAAAAGTGTTTGATTTTTTTCTTTCTTTTTTAAAGAAGATAAAATTTTTTCTATCGCTTTGGGCTGGTCTCCGGCCGGTTTAAAGGAAGCTTTAAGATCGAATTTTTCCATATGGAAGGCGAGTTTCAAATATGAACTTTTAAAAATGCTCTTCTATTTTTTTTCTATTATGTCTTTTAAGAATCCTTTGTGTTTTTTTAATAATAAGGCGGCTTTTTTAACGTCGGTTTTAAGTTTGCAAACCACTATGGCTTCTTTTACTCTATAATCGGTTTTTTTTAATATTTTTTCCGCTTCTTTGGGAGATATGCCGCATATTTGAGCCGTTATCCTCTCGCATCGCATTTTAAGTTTAAACGATGTTTTTTTTAGGTCCACCATCCAATTTTTATAAACTTTCCCGGAGATGACCATTGCCGAAGTAGTAAGCATGTTTAAAATAAGCTTGGTTGCCGTGCCGCTTTTCATTCTCGTAGAACCGTTTATCGGTTCCGGCCCGACATCGGCTGCTATTATTACTTGAGCCGATTTAGGTTTGCTTTTTTTATTGCAGGTTACAAATATGGTCTTAGCGCCTTTTTTTATTGCCGCATCCATCGCTCCTTGGACATAAGGAGTAACTCCGCTTGCGGCTATCCCTATGACTATGTCGCCTTTTTTTGCCCTCTTTAATATTTCCTTTTTTCCGTCTTCATAAATATCTTCGGCGCCTTCTTTGGACATAAAAACCGCTTTCTCGCCTCCGGCCATTATTGCGGTAAATCGATCCGGCTCTACTCCGTAAGTGGGGGGCAATTCAGACGCTTCCAGAACTCCTAACCTGCCGCTTGTTCCGGCGCCTATGAAAAAAATATTTTTTCCGTTCAAAAAAGCTTTTGATATTAATTTGGCTCCGGAAGCTATATTTTTTATTTCTTTGCCTACGGCTTTCGGTACGGTAATATCTTCCCGGTTGAGTTTTATTAAAACTTCTTCCAAAGAAACTCTGTCTATGTCTTGAGTGTTTTTATTTATTTGTTCGGTTGGCAGAGAGGCATATAATCCGAATTTGTCTTTATTCATTTTCTTTATCTCCCAAATCTTCCGCGTTTGCGGCGCCGGTGCTTATCGAAACGGAAACCGAATCCGTGGATTTTATCAAAGAAGGATCATAGTCTACTACTTGAGGTATTTTCGGATTTTCCGTCCACCCTAAAACCGAATCTATGCTTTTATTTGAAAAATCGGAAGGGCCGTCGGCGTTTTCTTCCACCAAAGAAAAAACATTTTCTCTCCCGCATGAAAATTTCGCTATGTCGTTTAGAAGCTGAAATTCCTTATATTTTTTTTCGTATTTTGAAGAAGATATTAAAAGTATGGGTCTTTTCCCGTAAGCTCTTATCGGATTAACTATGAGTACGTCGTTTATATTCATCGAAGGATAAATCGCCACGGACATGGGAATTTCTTTGTTTATAGCCGCGAGTTTAACGACCAAATTTGCTCCTAACCATGACCCTACCGGGATAATTTTATCCAAAGTGAATCCGAAGGATGATATGGCTACCAGAGCCGTGTCCGCGTCTCTTATCATTTTATTATATTCATTGTCCAGGCCGTTTACGGAAAAAGACTTGAAAGTGGACGTAGAACCGTCCGGTGCTTTAAGAGATAATCCGTGCCCCCTTAAATCGACCGCCATATATCCGAAACAGTATTTTTCCGCTCTCGGAAACCACTTTTTCCATTCGGTCAAATTGTTTTTTTGACTATGAAGAAAAAGTATTACCGGTTTGTCCGAGCACGGAGGCAGCCATTTGGCGTTTAATTCCCATCCGTCGTCGGTAGTAAGTTTTATATCTTGCGGGATTCTTTTTTGTTCGCCGGCTTTAAGTTGAGGCAGAATAAAAAGCAAAGATAATACGATTTTTATCATTCGGCTATGTCTTCCTTTTTAAACCAAAGCGCAATTTCTCTTTGTGCGTCTTCTAAATTTCCGGAAGCGTGTATTACGTTTTCCATTATTCCGTTTTTTGGATTAATTTTGCCGAAGCTGCCTCTTATGCTTTTCGGATCGGCTTCTTCGGGGTTTGTGGCTCCTACGATTTTTCTAACTTCGGCCACGGCATTTTCTCCTTTATAGACCAAAGCCAATAATTTACAGTTTTTAATTCCGTGAAATTCTCCCAAGAAAAATCTTACCAGATTTTCGAAAAAAGGTTTTCCTTTTAAAGCCTCATAATGCTCTTCGGCCAATTTTCTCGTAACGGGCACTACTTTTGCGGCTATTAATTCCAATTCGGAACGTTCAAGCCTGTCTATGGCAAGACCGGTGAGCTTTCTTTTTTGTCCGTCGGGTTTAATTAAAACGAGAGTTTTTTCTATGGCCATTTTGCCTCCGTATGTTTTTGGCGATTAATTTTATTTTAGTTTTTAATAAGACGCTTTGCAAATGCCTTCGTCATTCTATTTTTTGCCTCATATCGCTATCTCGTTCTTCGGCTTCCATATATCTACGTCTTCATACTTCTTATTAGCGTATATATGCGCTCAAGCCGCGAGTATTATTGAATAATATGTTATTAATCTTGTAAAATCTTAATATCTGAGAATCGGAGGTCTTATGGCCAAGATAATGATAGTAGACGACGAAAAAGACGTTCTTTATCTTTTAAAAGTTTTAATGGAAAAAGAAAATTTTCAAGTTATAGAGGCCTCTAACGGTCTGGAAGCTTACAATAAGCTTACAGCCGATAATGAGCCCTCAAGACCCGATGTCATAATCTTGGACATAATGATGCCCGAAATGGACGGATACACTCTACAGGCCAAAATACAAGAAATGGAAGACCTCAGAAAAACTCCGATAATAATACTTACGGCCAAAGGCCAAATGAAAGATTTATTCGAACTTTCTTCGAATATACACGCTTTTGTCGAGAAGCCTTTCGAACCGAAAAATCTTATAAAAATAGTAAAGGAAGCGTTGAGCAAAAATGGAAAATAACCCTATAAACGAAATCATAAAAAACAACTACGATAAGATTCGCGCCTTAAAAGAAAAAAACATAGATCCTTTTCCCAGGCGTTTCGAAGTTAAAAATAAAATATCTTCGGCTCTGTCTCTGCCCGAGGGGGAAAATGCCGTTATAGCCGGAAGAATAGTTTTAATGAGAGTTATGGGTAAAGCCACATTCGCTCATTTAAAAGACGGCACGGGGAAAATGCAGATTTATGCCAGAAAAGACGCATTGGGAGACGAGGCTTACGAGATATTCAAAAAGAACTGCCATGTCGGAGATTTTGTCGGAGTTGAGGGTAAGATTTTTAAGACCCATACGGGGGAAATAACCGTTAACGCTTCTAAAATTACGATTCTTTCAAAATCGGTGCGTCCGTTACCGGAGAAATGGCACGGAATAACAGATCCTGAGACAAGATATAGAGAAAGATATTTGGATCTTATAGCTCACGACAGAGTAAAAGAAATTTTTGTGAAGAGAGCCAAAATAATCTCGATAATAAGAAGCGTTTTGGATTCGGACGGATATATTGAAGTGGAAACTCCCGTTCTGTGTTCTCAAGCCGGAGGAGCTTCCGCGAGACCTTTTATCACCTTCCATAATGTTTATAAAACCGAGTTGTATATGCGAATAGCCACAGAGCTGCCATTAAAGAAACTCATAATAGGCGGATATGACGGTGTATACGAAATAGGCAGAGTTTTTAGAAACGAGGGAATAGACACAAGGCATAATCCCGAATTTACGACGCTTGAAGCTTATAAAGCTTATGCCGATTATAATACAATGGCTTCTTTGGTGGAAAAAATATTCGAAAAATGCTGCGAAAATTTCGGTTTTTACGAGATAGAATATGACGGAATAAAACTTAACCTTAAGCCTCCTTTTGAGAGGATATATCTCCCGGAAAGATGGAAGCAAAAACTCGGCTGCGACATACACGAGGTTTTGAGCGGCAAGTCTTTCAATAAGCAGAATTTGTATAAGCTTGCCGATTCTTTGAAGATAGAGTACGACAAACAAACGCCTTCGGCCAAAATATTTGACAGAATATTGGACGAAAGGATTTTAAACGACGTAAAACATCCGGCTTTTTTAATGGATTATCCTACGGCAATAACCCCTTTGGCCAAAACAAAGGAAAATGACGAGTCTCTCGTGGAGCGTTTCGAATTTTTTGTCGCGGGACAAGAAATCGCAAACGCATATACCGAACTTAACGATCCCGAAGATCAAAAATCGAGACTTATGGAACAGCTTAAGCAGAGGGACGAAGAAAATAACGGAGAAGCCGACATACTGGATAAAGATTTCATAGAGGCGATGGAATACGGCATGCCGCCTACCGGAGGGATAGGCATAGGCATAGACAGGATTACGATGGTGCTTACCGGAAACGCATCAATAAGAGAAGTGATTCCGTTTCCGCTTTTAAAGCCTTCCCAAAAATGAAAAAATCTTCCACGGAATTTTTTATAGCGCTGAGATATTTAAATACTCAGCGCAAAGGGCTTTTTACTTTGCTTACCACTTTGATAGGGGTATCCGGCGTGGCTTTGGGTGTCGGGGCTTTAATCGTGACTTTGGCGGTAATGAACGGATTTCAATCCGATATAAAGAAAAAACTTTTGGACGCTCAGGCTCATATAGTGATTTACGGGAATCTAAATAAAAAATCATACGAAGAAATAAGTTTAAAACTTTCTTCGATTAAAGACGTTAAAAATTTTTCGCCTTTTTTCATGGGGCAGGCCATACTTTCCGCTCAAGACAGGACCTCCGGAGTCGTAGTTAAAGGAATAACTAAGAGCGAGTTTTTGGTTAATTCTATGGGAAAGGCCATAAAAGCCGGTTCTTGGGATGCTTTATTTTCCGGAGGTTCGAATATAATTTTGGGATCGGAACTTGCGGCCAATTTGGGCCTTTGGATAGGAGATAATGTCGTTTTGGTATCTCCAAAAATAGACGAGGCCGCTTTCGGAATAATGCCCAAGATGAAAAAATTTAAAGTTTCCGGGTTTACAAGTACGGGTTATTACGAATTTGATTCTTCGTTTGCTTATTGTTCGATAGAGGACGCTCAAGATTTTTTCGGTCTTGCCGGATATGCTACGGGAGTTTCCGTATCTCTCAAAAATCCGGATAAGATTTTTGAAGCCGCCGATGAAATTAAAAAGTCTTTGGGAGGATATTATCCCGTTAAAACGTACGCGGAAATGAATAAAAATTTGTTTTCGGCTTTGAAACTTGAGAAGTTTATGATGAGTATAATATTGGGTCTTATAATAATAGTGGCCACTTTTACGATAGCATCCAATCTTCTTATGACAAGCGTGGAAAAAATAAAA